>JABGPF010000002.1:0-20197 GCA_018645065.1 Phycisphaerales bacterium | reverse complement strand
CTGGCAACTGGCAAATGGCAATTGGCGAACGGCAACGACCACGGCAACGACAACGACAACGACAACGACAAAGGCATGGTTCGCTGTTGCAGTTGCTTTTCGCCGTTCGCCGTTGCCGTTGCCGTTGCCAGTTGCCAGTTGCCAGTTGCCAGTTGCCAGTTGCCACGCCGTTACCACTTGCCAAACGCCATGCCGTTGAGTTACACTTCGTCGATGAACATTGAAAGAATACTTATCGCAGATGTGTTGGCCAATGTTGAAGTTGGCGCCGAGGTAACTATTGGCGGATGGACCCGGACCGTTCGGGCGTCCAAGGGCGGTTTCAGCTTTATCTCGCTGAACGATGGTTCGTGCATGGACTGCATACAGATCGTCGCCGATAAGGCGCTGGCGAACTACGAGAGCGAAATATCGCATCTCACAACCGGATGCTCGCTGCTGATCGACGGGGTCGTCGTCGAGAGCCCCGGAAAAGGCCAGCGAGTGGAAATGCACGCCAAGGAAGTTCGCGTCATCGGCCTGGCCGATGCTGAAACATACCCCATGCAGGCAAAGCGACACACCTTCGAGTTCCTGCGCACCCAGGCCCACCTGCGAACACGCACCAACACGTTCGGAGCAGTAGCCCGCGTGCGATCAGCAATGGCAGGGCTCATCCACGACTACTTCCAGTCACGCGGTTTCCTCTACGTTCACACGCCGCTAATCACCGCAAGCGACTGCGAAGGCGCAGGCGAACTGTTCCGAGTGACCACGATGGACCCCGACGCCCCGCCGCGCGACGACGCCGGCGCCATAGACTACTCACAAGACTTCTTCTCACGCCCAACATACCTAACCGTCTCAGGCCAACTCGAAGCCGAGACTTACGCATGCAGCCTGGGCAACGTTTACACGTTCGGACCAACCTTCCGAGCCGAAAACTCAAACACCCCTCGCCACCTGGCTGAGTTCTGGATGATCGAACCGGAAATGGCGTTCTGCGACCTGCAGACCGACGCCGACCTGGCTGAAGATTTCCTGAAGAACATTTTCGCCGGGATACTCAATAAATGCCCGTCGGACATGGAGTTCTTCAACAAGCGGATCGACAAAACGGTTATCGACACCCTGACACACATCGCAGAAAGCCCGTTCGAGCGAATCACCTACACCAAGGCAATCGAGATACTCGAAAAGGCCGACTGCCAATGGCAATTCCCACCGGCATGGGGAATCGACCTGCAAACCGAACACGAACGCTACCTCACCGAGGAAACGTTCAAAAAACCGGTAATCATCACAGACTATCCGTCGAGCATTAAACCGTTCTACATGCGTCTCAGTGACGACGGGAAAACAGTGGCCGCAATGGACGTACTCGTACCGAAAATCGGCGAGATCATCGGCGGAGCCCAGCGTGAGGAACGCCTCGACGTCCTGACCGAACGAATGGCCGCACAGTCAATGGACGCCGAAGACTACTGGTGGTACACCGACCTCCGCAAATACGGAACAGTCCCCCACGCCGGCTTCGGGCTCGGTTTTGAGCGAACGATCCAGTTCGCCACAGGCATGGCCAACATTCGCGACGTAATCCCCTACCCAAGAACACCAAGATCCGCGGACTTCTAAGAAAGAAAAATCACACAGCGAACATATCGCTGATTGTGTCCAGAATTTTCTTCAGTGTCGGAGATCTCATAGTCCCGAGATCTTTGACCAATCGGCGTTTATCCACCGTGCGAAGCTGGTCGACCGCTGCAACGCCCGGCTTGCCGCCAACGCGAGTGGATACTCGAAACGGATACGCTCGACCCGTCGTTAACGGAACAACTATTACGGTTCGCAGATGCTCGTTCAATTCATCTGGAGATACTATAACCGCCGGCCTGGTCTTGCGGATTTCACTGCCAATGGTCGGGTCAAGATTAACAAGCCACAACTGCCCCTGAGAATGGATCATGACAAATCTCCATCGCCGGCAGCAGCGTCCCAGTCTTCCAGAGCATCGTCGCCTGCATTGCGGCAAGCCAACGCCGCATCAGCCCATCCGCTTCGAACACTGCGGGCCGCACGGATCACGACGGCCCCATCGCGAACTTCCAGATCGAGAGAGTCTTGCAGACCGGCAGCTTCGATGACCGTCTTGGACAGACGAACGCCGCGAGAATTCCCTATCTGTATCAAATTTGCATGCATAATTAATCTCCTATCCCATGTAATTACATTATACCTACCAAATGGATTGACGGCAACCAATAAATCCGCCAGGTGCTTTCATTGTGAACGACATAAAAAGTGGAGCCTTATGCGTTTGCCGCTTGCGGCTTAGCGCTGTTGCCGAAACAGTTGCCCGATTATGACCGGGCCGATATAATCCTTTACGTTCGAAAGGATTGCAATGATACGTTCAGGACTCATATTGTCGGTTTGTCTTGCTGTCTCGGCGTCGGTCTGTTTTTCTCAGACCACCCGACCGGCGAGAACTCAATGGCCTGAGGCGGTGGGGTTTATATCCAAAGATTGTTCGCTCAAATCTAACGCTTTGTCCGTCTTCCGGATCAAAAAGACCCGGGCGTATTTTGAACTTGATCTGCCCATGCCGTCCAAAATCGGGCGACAACTCCACATAATCAAACCGGCCCGCCCGGGCGTTAAACCGAAACTCCTGCTGGACCTGGGCAAGGGGACAATCGGATCGCCAAGCGCGTCGCTGGACGGTAAGTTCATCTTCACCTCCATGGCGCCGGAAGGTGAGGCGTTCTACCACATTTACAAGATACCCACCGACGGAAGCAAACCGACGAGACTCACGAAAGGACCGTTTCACGATCTCGACCCAGCCGAACTGCCTGACGGACGCATCGTGTTCTCTTCGACGCGTATCGGAACCTTCGAGGAATATCACAGCTCACCGTCGCGCGGGCTGTTCGTAATGAACGGTGACGGTTCAGACATAACCCCGATAACCTTCACAAGCATCTTCGACAACGAACCGAAAGTGATGGCCGACGGCAGCATAGTCTTCATCCGTTCGGACAACTTCCTGGAGCGGGCCAAGGTCGAGACGCGCCTCCACGCGATTAGACCCGATGGCACGGGCGGACGCTCCATCGCCGCTGCCGACCGAGGCGCAGCCTACGGAGCCCGATTGCGTAAATTCGGTTTTGGCTGCCCCGCCCCCCTGCCCGACGGCCGACTGGCGTTCATTTCATCACAGGGCAACCTGCTGATCAATCCGGGAGCGCCACGAGCCAAAGCCCACAAACTGCCCGGGAATCTACAAGACATCGCGCCCCTGCCCGACAGCAGACTGCTCTGCACGACTAACAACCAGAAGAACAACACGATCGCCATCATCAACCCCGACAAGGCGAACAAATTAACGACACTGTTCCAGTCAAAGGACGGGAACATTCATTCGGCGGTTTATGCGGGCTCCTGGCCCAAGCCGAAAACGGCGATCATCAACACTCTCAGGCCCAAAAATGCGACCACCGCAGCCACAGGTTTCTTTCTCTGCCAGAACGCGCGGATCACCCGAAAAACGGCAGCCGACTGGCCCCTGATACGATCCGTTCGAGCAATTGGCGGAAAGGTTTCAACTCTCCGGTCATCGAACTTTCAAGCTGTGCATGCGGGGCTTGAGGCCATCGAACTGGGGACCGCCCCACTGTCGCCTGACGGTTCGTTTTTTGTGGAAGTGCCCGCCGACACGCCTATCGCCTTCCAGATGCTCGATGGCGAAGGTCGACCGCAGCTCAATGAAATGTCCTGGATATTCGTGCGCCCGGGCGAAACGAAATCCTGCATCGGATGCCACGAGCCCCGCGGGGTGGCTCCGCGGCCTGCCGACAAACGCATCGAGGCGACCAAGGCGCGCCCGATGAAGCTGGTCGGGCAAGGTCAACCGATTCGTTTCCGCGGGCAGAATCCATGGGTCAACGGGCTCATGGACATGCAGTTCGAGCGAATCCGAGAGATCGCATCGATAGGCCAGCGCGGGTTCGGAAAGAATCCAAACGCAACCGGCGCCGCTGATTGGAAAACTGTCGAATCATGGTTGGCCAGCAAGGATGCCGGCTTGAGGATATCCGCCTGCCAGAGGTTGGGCGGTACGCATGGGCGTCGTTATTCCGGAGCGTTGGCGGGCCTTCTGAAGGATCCGGATCGCGAGGTCCGCGCTGCGGCTGGGCTGGCGCTGTCTGCGTGCGGGAACCGGGCATCCATCCCGCATCTGCTGGGTGCGTTGGACGATCCTGATCCGGTGGTCGCACAAACGGCCTCGATAGCACTGGAAAACCTGACCGCACATACCGCAAAGTTCAACCCATTCGTTTCGGCGGACCAAAGGCGTCAACAGGCCGGTGCGTGGCGAAGATGGTTCAAATCGCTATCCTGGGACTCACACGAAAAGACTCTGATCGCCCGGTTGAAGGGAACCGATCGCGTATCGAAGCACCAGGCCGTAGTCGCCCTGGGGCACATCGGCGGCGAGAATGCGAAAAAGGCGTTGCGCCAATTCCTGATCCAGGAGAGCAAGACAAACCCCTACAAACAGCGCGGGCCCGGCGAGGGGATCACCTTCGCAGCCAATTCACAACTGAATCCGCGAACGGGTCAGGAAGCGGCCCGAGCGTTGGGATATCTGCAAGACCCCGCTGGTATTGCGGTGCTGAAGAATGCCCTGAGCGTGAATCTGTCGTCGAGGAAGGGGAACTTGTTCCTGGCCGAAGCGTGCCTGGAGGCAATGACGGTAATCGGCGACGAGCGGCTGGAAGAGTACATGATAAAGACGTTCGGAGGCCTGGAGGAATTCCACGAATACTACAACTGGTACGGCGGTGGGCATCCGTACAACGAAGTCTCCATGCCTCACTTCCGAATACTGGATGTGCTGGACAGAATCGGCTCGGCGAAAACTGCGTCGCTCGTGGGCATTATTATCAGGTCGCTTCCAATAGATGTCGATCGGCAGCTCCTTTTCGAACTGGACGACTACGAACTAATGGCCAGCCGAGTGGTCAAACGCTCCGGTTGTGAGAGCAAAGTAGTGGAAACGTGCCTGGCGCTTCTTGGCGACACCCAGGCCGTTGCGGACGAGACTCTCAAGCCTTCGGTTTCAAAGTTGTACCGGGCTTTTGCCGGCCGACCGAAACTGGAGAATCGAGCGGCGCAGGTGCTGTCGATCCTGTGTACAGACCGGAAGTATGAACCCCGCATTCGCGCCGTGTTCAACCGCTATCGCCAGCGAAAGCGAGAGCCCCTGTTCAGAACGAGCAAGATACGCTCGTTAGTTCCGGACCGCCCTTGGGTGCTGTTTTACACGGCGCGACTGCTGGGAAAACTCGCGGATCCTGCTTCTTCGCCCTGCCTGATATCCGCACTGGACAAGGACCCCACCGAAGCCGCATTCGGCCGCCCCGCCCCGGACAGCATATGGGTCGGCATGCTCCAACAAGACAACACACCCTGTTACAGAGCGGCTGCGGCGTATGCGTTGGGAAGGATCGGCGAGCGATCAGCAAGGGATGTCCTGCTCAAGACTCTGGGCAACATGAACAACGCACTGGACGTGAGACACGCCTCAGCAACAGCACTAAAACGCATCGCCGACGCCAAAACTATCCAGGCCATCGCCAAACTTTCGATCAACTACCCCGAAGTATCAGTCAGAAAAGTGCTGCTGGCGATAGTCCAGAAGAACAAATAGCTCAGGTTTGCAGTTGCCACTCGGCGCTGGAAAAGCGATACTGGTGCTTCGGATTTAACTGGTAAGGACACCACGGTAACGATGAAAGTTGAACTGCATTTGCACACCAGTCGCTATAGCGGCTGTTCGAGACACACGCCCGAAGAACTCATGCGCGACCTGATCGATGCGGGGTACGAGGCGGTCTATCTGACTGATCACGACGCGGTTTGGCCCGATGACGAGCTGGCTGAGTTGCAGGCCGCGTTCCCCGAAATTTTGATATTCCCCGGCGTGGAGCTGTCGTTGGGGATTCACGCATCTATGCACCTGCTGGTGCTGGGGACCAACGACCCTGATTACGCGACCATGCGTTACGATCAGGCCTCAGCATTGGAGAAAGCCCAATCCCACGGGAACCTCACGATCCTGGCCCATCCGTTCCGCTGGACTGGAGGCTCGGCGCTGCTGGACAGGTGGCACGTCCCGGACGCCATCGAATCGCGAACGTGCAACCACAACGCCAAGATGGCTGAGAAGTCACGACGCGAAGCAAAGCGTCTGGGGATCAGGCTGGTGAATTGCGGGGACGTTCACGCGCGTCAGATGATCAACAAATTCTGGATCGAAACGCACGTCCCGCTGGTCGAGGCGAACGATATTCACGACATTATCATTAACGGGCAATACGACTTGTGCATGCGCAAAGAAAAAGCTCCGCAAGATAACCGAAGGTAACCGCCGCCAAATGCCCCCGCCCCTACCGAAGCCTACCGCTGACGGTAGACGATACGGCCTTTGGTCAGATCGTACGGGCTCATTTCGACTGTGACCTTGTCGCCGGGAGTGATGCGGATATAGTGACGACGCATCTTTCCGGAAATGTGACCGATAATTTCATGCGTAGCCTCGCCTATCTCAAACTCCAGACGGAACATCGCATTGGGCAGGGCCTGCTTGACAACGGCCTCGACTTCTATAACGCCTTCTTTGGCCATAAACTTTCCTTATCGCCCGCACACCGCGGGCCAAACACTCTGAATACCTCTCTGCGTAAGCTTAACTATACCAAAGATAACACGCCTGTCAACGAAGTAAAATGTTGCTTTTCCCGACGCCCGGCGCAATATCGTTCAACCCTGCGTATTGACACGACGCGGAGAATATCCAATTATAGCGTATAAATTGACCCAAAACGGAGCCGCACAGAACCATGAGTAATGTAATAGATATCGATCAGGTCCGGCACATTGGCGTTCTAAGCCGGATCGAACTTACCGATCAACAGGCCGAAGAACTGGCTGGGCAACTCGGCGCAATCGTCGAATACTTCGGAAAACTCGACGAATTGGACACCGATAACGTCGAGCCGATGGCCCACGCTGTGGGAACGCACAACGTGCTGGCCGAGGACGTGCATGTCGAATCGCTGACCCCGGAGGCGGCGCTGGCAAACGCGCCCACGCGCGACGGGGACTTCTTCAAAGTGCCCAAAGTAATCGGCGACAGTTAACAAACGCCCCGCAATAACCGTAACATACGGAGAAAATAACGTGAGCAGCATAGTCGAACTTTCAGCAGTCCAACTCGCCGAGGCAATTGCCTCAGGCGAAGTCTCCGCCGTCCAGGCGACAGAGGCCTACCTCGACCAGATCGAAAAGATCCAGCCGCAGGTAGACGCATACAACGAAGTACTCGCCGATCAGGCACGCGCCAAAGCCGCGGAAACAGACGCCGCACTGGCTGGCGGTAAAACGCTCGGCCCGCTGGGCGGAGTACCGATCGCCGTGAAAGACAACATGTGCACCGCATACGGTAAGACCACATGTTCGTCAAAACTCCTAGCCGACTTCAAGGCGCCCTACAACGCAACGGCAGTGGAAAAACTACACGCAGCCGGAGCGGTGATCATCGGGAAAACAAATCTCGACGAATTCGCAATGGGCTCGTCGACCGAGAACAGCGCCTCGAAAGTAACGCGCAACCCGTGGGACACATCACGCGTCCCGGGCGGGTCGTCAGGCGGATCGGGCGCGTGCGTGTCAGCACGGCTTGCCGCTGCGGCGCTCGGGAGCGATACGGGCGGTTCGATCCGTCAACCGGCTGCGTTTTGCGGCGTGGTCGGATTCAAACCAACTTACGGGCGAGTCAGCCGATACGGGCTGGTGGCCTACGGGTCCTCCCTGGACCAGATCGGACCGATGACCGTCGACGTGCCGGACGCAGCACTAATCACCAGCGTTATCGCCGGGCGAGACCCGCACGATTCGACATCGGCTGATCGACCGGTCGACGACTACCTGGCCGAGGTCAACACGCCGATAGAAAACCTGCGAATCGGTCTGCCCGACGAATTCTTCACCGACGCCCTCGACCCGGAAATCGCACAGGCGATCACCAAATCCGCCGAGCTCTACAAAGACGCCGGAGCAGAGATAATAAACGTATCGCTACCCCACAGCCGGATCGACGCCGACGCGGCGGGCAATCTGAGCTCCTACGCAGTTGCCTGCTACTACATCGTCGCGATGTCGGAAGCATCCAGCAACCTGGCCCGCTACGACGGAGTGCACTACGGGCATCGCACCGAAGAAGAGGTCGACGGGATAGTCGAACTGTTCTCAAAGAGCCGGGCCGAAGGATTCGGACCCGAAGTGATCCGCCGGATCATGCTGGGAACTTACACCCTGTCCAGCGGATACTACGACGCCTACTACAACAAGGCGCTGAAAGTTCGCCGCCTGATCAAAAACGACTTCGACCAGGCGTTTGAAAAATGCGACGTACTGCTCTGCCCCACCACTCCGACATCTGCGTTCGGGATCGGAGAGAAAACCGCCGACCCGCTGACAATGTACCTGGCTGACATTTACACCATTTCGGTGAACCTCGCCGGACTGCCCGGTGTTTCGATACCCACCGGCGTCGGAACCGACGGATTGCCCATAGGGATGCAGTTGATCGGACCGGCGTTCAGCGAATCGAAAATTCTCCGAGCGGCCCGGATGTACGAAAATATTTCAGGCGTAACGCGACTTACCCCTGAAATCGCACGAATCTAACGACGTTGATCAGATAATAAAAATCGAAAACTAAAAACACATGACTGACAATAACGACATTATAAAACCGATCATCGGCCTGGAAATCCACGTCGAACTGGCGACCGAGACGAAAATGTTCTGCCGATGCCGAAACAGCTTCGGAGACCCGCCCAACACTAACGTTTGCCCGGTCTGTATCGGAATGCCCGGAGCCCTTCCGGTTATGAACGCCCTGGCGGTTGAATATTCTCTGCGAGTCGGGATGGCGCTCGGGTGCGAGGCGCCCGACTTCACCAAGTGGGACCGCAAAAGTTACTATTACCCCGATCTGCCCAAGGGTTACCAGTTAAGCCAATACGACCTTCCGCTTACGATCAACGGGCACCTCGAAGTGCTGCTTGAAGACGGATCGGCTAAGGATATCCGCGTGCTCAGGGCGCACCTTGAAGAGGACGCGGGGAAGAACGTGCACGATAACCCGGCGCACACAGGCGTTGACCTGAACCGCGCGGGCGTACCGCTGCTGGAGATCGTTTCCGAGCCTGACATGAACTCAGCCGAGGAAGCCGTCGCCTACGGGCGAGCAATGCAACGGCTTGTAAGATGGCTCGGAACCAGCCACGCCAACATGCAAATGGGCCACATGCGATTCGAACCGAACATTAATCTCCACATCACGCGCGACGGAAAAATGTTCAAGACGCCGATAATCGAAGTCAAAAACCTCAACAGTTTCCGTGCCCTGGAGAATTCCATCACGTTCGAGATCGCTCGCCAATACGCCCAGTGGACTCAGGACAACTCGTACACGATGGAAAATTTCCCCAAGCAGAATCGCGGATACAACGACGCCAGCGAGCAAACGGTGTTCCAGCGGAGCAAGGAAGAAGCACACGATTATCGCTACTTCCCCGATCCGGACCTGGTTCCTGTGCTGGTAAATGACGAATGGCGAAATAAAATTTCCGCCACAATCGGCGAGTTGCCCCTGGCCCGACGCAAGCGATATATCGATAAATACGCCCTGACGTTCAAAGATGCCGACGCCCTGACTATGGACCCGCAAACCGGAGATATGCTCGATGCGGCAATCGCGGACGGCGCCGAAGCCAAGCGATGCGTCAACCTTCTGCTGGGACGCGGGGCGGCGATTGCAAACGAGCGCAACTGCACTATCGCCGAGACTGGAATCACCGCGGAGCAACTGGGCGAATTGGTCAAAATGCTTACTGCTGGGGAGATTAACGCAACATCGGCGGCGAAACTGTTCGATCTGCTGACAGGCTCTCCCAAAAGCGCCAAGGAACTGGCAGAGCAGGAAGGCCTGCTCGCGGTGACCGACTCCGGAGCCATAGAAGCCTGGGTTGACGAGGCGATTAGCGCCAATCCCCAAGCGGTTGAAGACATACGCTCGGGCGGTAAAAATGCGAAAAAAGCCTTCGGTTTTCTGATGGGCCAGGTGATGCAAAAGTCTCGCGGAGCCGCGCAACCGGGAAATGTTAAAGCACTTCTCGACGCCAAACTTTAACAATAGTTAAAAATTTTCTGGCTTTTGGAAACCAAGAGACGATATCATCTCGGTAGTTATTCGTGGGCTGCATGCGGCACTACGCGGCATGGCCCGATAAAATCATTGTAGCCTCCCATTATCGCGTGAGTTACGACGAATATGGGAATTGCTAATGAGGAGTTGATCCAATGGCACGCGTAGTCCGACGACGCAAAAATCCGCTGCTCCCGATCCTTGTGGCCTTCGTAGTCCTGTTTCTCATCGCATCAGTTCTGGCGGTGATGGCTTACAACAACGGTCAGGAAGACGCCAAGAAAAAAACGAACGCAATCGCTAGTCGCAGGAAAATCATCTCCGACAAGGAAATGGCGCTTCCCGTGGTAAAGCAGATCATCCGCCAGAATGAAGCGGACAGCAAGGCTTCGACCGTTTTCGCCACACTCAACGGGCAAATCGAGAAGGTGACCAGAAAACTCACCGGTACCGCCAGCACATCTGACCTGGCGGTCCAACAGATCGAATCTGCAATTGGCACAGACACCTTCGTGCTGAACGCCATCAAAACCGCCAACGACGCAATCGCCGCTGAAAAAGTGAAAGTTGCGGCGTTGAAAGCGGAACTGGCGGCGGAAAAAGTCAATGTCCGAAACTCCACTAAGGACTTCGAGGATCTCTCTGCACAGTTCAAGGTCAAAGTATCTGAACAGGCCGCTGAAATTCAAACCCTGACGACCGCCAACACCGCCCAGGCCGCAGCCCACAAAACAGCCCTTGAAGACAACGATACGACCTGGCAGGAAAAACTGACCAAGCAGGAACAGGAAGTTGACAATAAAATCGCCAAAGTCAACGAACTCACGCTCCAGGTCGACAAAGACGTAGTCATCATTGATGCTCTCAGAGCACAATTGCTCGACAAGAAGAAACAAAGGGATATCGACCTTGCCGTTCAGGCCGCCGGAAAAATCAAAGAAGTAATGCCTGATCGCAACGTTTGCTTTATCCCGATTGGCGACGCCAACAGAGTAGTTAGAGGAATGACATTCCGCGTCTACGGACCAGAAGGAATCCCCCGTGACGGTGAAGGACACAAAGCCGCACTAACCGTAGTTCGCGTATTCAAAACAATCAGCCAATGCCGCGTCACCGCAATCAACGACAAAGATCCGGTAGCTATCGGCGATCTGTTTGCAAACGTCGCCTTCGACCCGACACGACCGCCCGTATTCGTAGTGGAAGGTCGCTTCGATATCACCAGAGCCGGAAGACTCACCCAAGCCGGAACACAGGAAGTTGTCTCCCTGATCAAACGTTCTGGGGGCAAAGTCACCGACAAACTATCTGTGGATGTTGACTTCGTTGTCATGGGTCCCGAACCGGCAAAGCCCGCCCCTCTCGAAGATGACGCACCTGGCCCGGCCCAGAAGGCATTCGAACTACGAATGGAAGAATACAATCGCTGGCAGGCGACGCTGCAAAAGGCACGCTCACTGAACGTACCGAAACTCAACACCAAGCGATTCCTGACACTTACAGGATACGACGCGGCAAAAGAATACAAAGAAGAATAACACAGCATCTGGTTTCGCGGCGACCAGATTAATCATCTGTTCGCCGCGTTTTTTTGCGCAAAAAAATCACCTACAGCGAGAACATCATCATGAAACTATCAAAAAGAATATCATCAGTACCGCCCAGCGCGACGATCGCCATCACCATGCGAGCCAAAGAGCTCCAGAACAGCGGTATGGACGTTGTCAGCTTCGGAGCAGGCGAACCGGACTTCGACACACCGCAGTTCATTAAAGACGCTGCAGTAGCGGCTTTGCAGGACGGTGATACGAAATACGGACCAAAATCAGCGGCCGCTCTCAGAGAAGCCATCGCCGCCAAGCTGCAAACGGAAAACAACCTGACCTACACGCCAAACGACGTTGTAGTAACCGTGGGAGCCAAGCACGCGATCGAACTGCTCTGCCAAGTCCTTCTGGACCCGGGAGACAAAGTGCTCGTACCGGCGCCATACTGGGTCTCCTACCCGGAAATGATTAAACTCGCAGGCGGTGAGGCTGTCATTATCCCCGCAAGCGGTGAAAACGGATTTAAAATCACACCCGAACAGATTCGCCAGAACGCCGCCGGCGCCAAAGCGATAATCCTGAACTCACCCAGCAACCCCACTGGCGTAACATATACGCCCGAAGAACTGACCGCCCTGGGCCAAGCCGTCCTGGAAACCGACCTGATCGTCATAAGCGACGAAATCTACGAAAAACTGATCTACGGTGACACAAAATTCACGTCATTCGCGGCACTCGACCCGCGTCTACCGGAACGCACCATCACCGTAAACGGGCTGAGCAAATCGTTCGCCATGACCGGATGGCGACTTGGGTGGTTGGCTGGACCTTCGGATGTCATTGGCGGCGTAAAACGCCTGATGAGCCACCAGACAACAAACCCGGTAAGCTTCGCCCAAGCCGGAGCACTGGCGGCGTACACCGATCCGCGAGGAGCCGAGATCGTCGAGCAGATGCGACAGGAATTCGAAAAACGCGGTATCCATATCGCACAGCGACTCAACGCGATCGAAGGCGTCCAGTGCATCCAACCGACAGGTGCATTCTATGTGTTCCCCGACATCAGCGCACATTTCGGCAGGACACTGCACGGCGTGGAAATCACCGGTTCGATGGACCTGGCGAAAGTCGCGTTGGAATCGGCAAAGATCGCCGTCGTCCCCGGGGCGCCGTTCGGTGAAGACAAATGCATCCGCCTGAGTTTCGCAACCAGTATGGATCAGATCGACAAGGGCGTAGATCGCCTTGCCGAACTGCTGGGATAACCCCCCCCCACTCAAAAAACAAAACAGAGACGCCGGTTGGCCAGGCAATCCAAAGCCTCCTGCCAACCGGCGCCAAGCTGTTTGCTCACATTCGCGATCTTCAGCAAATCTCATCGTTCATTTAACGGTTCCCACTTTTTTCGCCATTGCATCCAACTGCCCGATCTTGAAACGATAGCCCAGGATGGAATTCTTCTCGCCCTTGCCCCACTGACCGTAAGTGGCGGCGAATATCGTACCGTCCGGGAAAATATGCTGCGTAGGATACGCGCAGTCAGCCCCTCTGAGGTTGTCCTTCATACGGATGCGGTATTGGCCTTCGCGCGATTCTTCCAGGTCCTCGAACGTGCCCACCCACGCTACCCAGTCGCCGTATGTCTTTGTTTTCACTCCGCGGTCGCGGAACGAGATGAACAATCTCCCATCCGGCGTATAGGTGTGCTGGTGCCGATCACCGGTGAGCGAATCGGGCATTTGTCGCGGCTTGGTCCAGGTCTTGCCCTCGTCTGAACTGAAGCAGATCAGCGAGTTGTACACTCGATTGTTCTCGCGAAGCAACAGTGCGATTTTCTTACCGTCCGGAGAGCGGATCAAGCACCCCTCGCACGGGAATGCCTTTGGATACTGAGCCGCGATGCGCGGCTCGGAAAAGCTCAAACCGTCACTCGTGGTGGCGACATACGTAATCCCCTTGTAATGCCACGTCCCCATGTAACTCCCATTTTTCAGGCGAATCAGATCAGAAAGAAACACAATCGTATTCTGCAACTCCTTACCACCGAAGAGAATGGGCTTGAGTCGCGACCATGTTTTCCCACCATCGACCGAGACCGCATAACGTGCGGGATATATGTTACGCCCTGCGGTGTACAGAACGATCCGTTGCTTGCCCTTGGCATCGGTCACCTTGTAGAGGATTGGAACTTCCAGGAATGGTGAATACTTCTTGCCCTTGATCACCACTGGCTCATCCCAGCCCTCAGGCAGGGGCAGGTGTTTGGACCATGTCTTACCCGCATCGACACTCCGGCGCCACATCAGGCGGCCCCGTCCGTGCTGGTTCAGGTACATCATCACGATAGTCTTACCGTCGTCCAGCAACACGGAACTCGGATGCCCCATGTAGATTTTCGGGTCCTTGCTGATAACGATCTGCAGGTCGGCGCGATCGTTCAGATCGATTTGCGGAATTGAAAATCCTTTATACTTGGCAAGGGCATACTTCTGAGATTTCTTTGCCGCCCCGCTTTCCACAATCACCGAGCCCAGCAAACCCATGCACAACACGATCGCAACGTTAGTTTTCACCATGATCTCACCTGTCTCCATTCGCCCACGATGGTTTACAGATGATCGTGCCGTACCCCAAACGCGGGCGATTCAGAGATATCGTACCCCCTCGTCCCGCCTGAGTCCACCAGCTATGTGCGTATCATAATACCGATGATGACGATTACGTTTTATTCGCTGCCTGATGCATCCCCCACAGGCTCCGCCACGTGGCGGCAGCTCGGTCCATCAGGCCCATATTCTGCAAGCTCAGCGCCAGTGACGCTCTGATTTGCGTATTGTCCGGGGCGCCGGCTGAGGCGGCTTCCATTTCCTTCACCGCCAGATCGAACTGGTGGCGATCGGTATAGAGCAGCCCGAGGCGATAATGCATATCAACGTATTCGCCCTTGATATCGAGCACTCGCTTGAACGTTTCGATTGCTTCGTCAACCCGCCCCACTTCCTGCATACAAACGCCAAGCTTGATCAGCGCCTGAACGTAAGTCGGATTCAGCTCTGTGGCGATCCTGAACTGCTCCATCGCCTCACCTGTTCGATCTTCTGCTCGCAGGAGCACACCATATCGATATCGAACATCGGCGTGTTTCGGTTTTCGGTCCACTTCTGCGGCGTGCCGGTCGATTTGCATATGGAGCAGGTCGTCGTTGTCCAGCGATACTCCGTGCTCCGGTCCGGGTTGGCCTGTCTGGAAGTTTTTCAGGAACTCGTCGGCGACGGCGGCCTTGAGTTGCAGCCTCGCCATTTCGGTCATGAGGAGCGAGGTATTAGGCTCGATCGAACTGGCAAGATCAAAACTGTTCATCGCATGGTCGATCTCACCGGCGGAGGCCTGTGCCACCCCGAGCCCTACATAGCTGAGCATTGCGCTATCGTTAAGTTCGGCAGCGTGATGGAATGCGTCGGCGGCCTGGTCCCATTGCCCGCATATAAGGTGATGGGTTCCCAGTTTCACATTCGCTTCCAGGAAGTTCGGTTGCAGGTCCAGAGCGATATGATAATGCTTCAGCGCCGCCTCGTCGTTTCCTGTTTCGTCGTACAGGTCACCCAGGCGTACGTGCAGATCGGGGAATTCCCCCTGCAGTTGGAGCAGATCGTGCAGGCGTTCTATCGCCTCAGGAGCCCTGCCCGCAGCCACCAGCGACTCGACTTCGTCGTCCATGAGCGACCAGTTCTCAGGCTCCAGAGCGATGGCGTTTTCGTATTCCCTGACCGCCAGTTCGTATTCACCAGACCGATGGTACAAGTGCGCCAGTGCAACTCGGCAGCTTGTTTGGCCCGGTTGCGAGTCACGAACAGCTTCGTACTGAGCGATAGCTTCGTCAACATCACCCAGGAAAATCGAGACAGCGGCCAGGCGTTCCCTGGCTGCGATGAAATCTTTGTTTTCCGCGACTATATCGCGATAGTAGCTTGCGGCCTTTTCGGACATTCCTAATTTTTCGCAGCAGAACGCCATCGCAAAGAGCACTGCGGCCTCTCCGGGCTCGTACTGATTTGCAATCGCCAGTTCCTCCATCGCCGCGGCGGAATCACCAGATTCATCGAGCGCACAAGCCAGCGCGAGCCTTGCGGCCTGGTAGTCGGGCTTGAGTCGACACGCGCTTTGAAGCTCTGTAACCGCCAGATCAAACTGCATCCCTCTCAGATACGCCAATCCGAGATGGAATCTCAGATCAGGCCAATCAGGATGCTCGACGCAACAGGCTTTCATTTCATCGATGCCTGTGGCTTGCGGTGACCAGAAATATCGATCGAGCATATCGCTGATATCGCTTCCGAGTCCTTTTCCAAGTAGTTCCAGTATATGGCTCATTCCAACTCCCTCCTCATGCCCCAATCGCGACTAGCGCGTCGCTGGCCTGAGTATAGTCCGGTTTAAGTTCCAGTGCTCTCAGCAGGTGCTGTTTCGCACGTTCGTTTCGTTTACATTCGGCCAGCAGTTCGGCGGCATGCAAATGTACGTCTGGCCAATCCGCTCCGTATTCAATCGCCCGTACAGTGTGTTCGGCGGCTTGGGCGGGTTGTGCATTCTGCTCGCAGATATGGGACATCTGCATCCTCGCCTTAACATACTTCGGGTTGATATCCAATGCGGCCCGTGCATGCTCTAATGCTCGTTTACCATCGCCCAATCGCTGGTAGGTGCAACTGGCGTAATAGTGCAGATCGGCGTAATCGTTATGCTCATCCAGTGCGATATCCAGCACAGAGGCAAGTACGCCGAACAGATCGTTGTCCACTTCGCTCTCGGGCAACTTCAACATCGCTTCGGAAATATCCGAATCATGTGTCAAGTATCGGGCCAATTGCCTTGCCGCTGAACTCTCCTGCTCGCTGCGCGATTCCGGTAGCCTCAACACAACGCGGACCCCCGCCTGCTGAAGCGTATTTGCGGTCATCGAAAGCTGCCTTGCCACCAGCATATCAGTAGGTTCCAGATCGAAAGATCTTTGAAAATGTCTCAGTGCCTGCACGGTATCACCCTGCGCCGAAGCGACCAGAGCAAGGTAGTAGTGTATCCTGGGATTATCGCAATCGTTTTTAACCGCGCTGGACAGATGCGTAAACGCCTTGTCGAATTGCTCCTCTGCGGCGCAGAATAGCCCGAGTTGCAGTTGAATTTCGCTATTGTCACCGAAAATCCTGCACGCCTCGTGCAGCGACATCATCGCGTCGACTTTCATTCCACCGCGCCATTGGGCCTGTGCAAGTTTTCGCCACTGAGCGGCTTGCCCATCCTGTGCGGATTTTTCCATTTCCGCGACGCACCTGTCGAACTTTTGGTTCTTGGCGTAACATGCCGCAAGATATTCCGTTAGGTTTGCGCGGCGCCCGATGGCTCGCGTTGCGTCGCGAAAACACCTCTCAGCCTCGCAGAAATCGGAAGTCCGCATCGCCTCGAGTCCAATCGCCCGATTCGCCATAGCGCCGTAGTAGGTCGCCGTTTTTCCGATCGGCCCGGGATGATCTGTCAAGGCATTGAGCATGTCTGCGGCAATTTGATATTCACCACGTCGATACTTCAGCATACCCTGAGTGTACTGCGCAATTTCTTGCGACGTTCGATTGGCCGAACCGGATTTACGTTCTCTACGAAACATCAGCGTGGGGAGCCTCCTACATCTCCTGACTGTTTTATCGGCAGAGTTTTGCGGGGAATGAATTAGCGAATCATCAAAAAAACAGGTAAATCCAACTTATTGCGCACCGGCCTATGCGCACAGCGAGACCACCTGATTTAACGGGGATTCATATCGGCACAACGGCGAGGGTTATGTGTTAGTAGGCGCCACGCCCGCTTAGAACCGCGGGGATAGTTTGGCACACTATCAAGATATCCAGGAGCAGTGAACGGTTCTGGATGTAATAAAGATCGAGTTCCACCCACTCGTCGTAAGCAATCTCGCTACGTCCTGCGATTTGCCACAGACATGTCAGGCCTGGTTTCACTCGCGTTCTCAACCGTGCTCGATCGCTGACCTTCTCGGCTTCGGGTTCCCATAACGGGCGCGGGCCAACAATCGCCATCTCGCCTTTCAGCACATTCCAAAGTTGGGGTAATTCATCGAGGCTTGAACGTCTCAGGAATTTCCCTATTGGCGTCAGACGCGGATCTTCGGCGATTTTGAAGACCGGTCCGTCCTGTTCATTCAGTTCGGAGAGGAACTCCCGATCGTCCTCAGCGTCTTTTCGCATCGAACGAAACTTGTACATTTTGAAAGTGGCGCCGTCCAGACCAACACGGGTCTGGGTGAAAAACACTCCGCCCGGGCTGGTGAGTTTAACCAGCAGTGCAACAACGCCCATAAGCGGACCGAGTAAACAAAGCAGCGATACCGCAAAGACAATATCGGCGATACGTTTAACAGAAGTGTACAGGCGAGTTTGCTCAGGAATTACGGGCAACACACTCATCGCCCCCGACTCAGTATGCGGGCGCCTCATAGCAGTAGTGTCAGGCTGGACCCATCGCGTCGGGTCAAGGGTGGACAAATTGCCTGCGACACTGCTACTCATAGTCCTACTCCAACTCCAACTCCGGGGCTTTCCCGATCGCCCGTTGGTAAGTACGCTCCATCGAACCGGCGATATCGGCCCACGACGGTTTAGCGGCAACCGCCAACCGAGCTCTGTCTCCAAAAGAGAAACGCTCCTGCCGACTGTCTAAGTATCGGCACATTAACACGGAGAGTTCATTAACGTCATCTCCGTTAAAGTATACACCAGAATCGCCTAAAACGTCCAAGTTTTCCTGTATTTTAGACGCCAGGATACATCTCCCGTAAGCAGCAGCCTCCATCAAAACAAGAGACATTCCCTCAAGGACGCTGGGCTGAACCACAATTGCCGCATTGCTATAGAGTTCGGCAAGGGCCTGATCGTGCTGCAAGCCAAGAAAAACCGTGTTATCAGGCGGATTCTTGCGACATTGACGCCCATATGAATTGCTCGTAAAGTCACCCGCAATCACGAGTTTATAACCCGCCAGACTCGGTGACGCCATTCTCCACGCATCCAGAAGCAGGTCAAGTCGTTTTTCCGGCTCGATCCGACCGACGAAAAGTACGTATTTATCGGGAGTTAAACCCCATTGCGGATCGTTGAGCAATTCGCCCGGCGCTACCGGTTGAACCGCTGATACAGAATTTGGGACAAATTTTACATCGCGACCAAAACGTTCGGATAATTCCGTCGCCAGCGGCTGGGATACCGCGGTTACCTGCTTGGCGACCCGCATTCCCATCCCCAAACCGAGATTGAGCATCGTTTTTGCCGGCAGCGACCATTTGTCGCGGCGCCAGTCGGCGGCGTGTACGGTGAAGACGACCGCCTTTGCTCGCAACCCCGCCAACCAACTCCACAAAGCCGGACCGGGCGAATGAACGTGCACCACGTCAACCTTGCGCCTTAGCAGATCGCACGCCGCCGTTGCCGTATGCGTAAAGGTCTCCAGATTCTTACCGGGCAAGCCCCGGGTGAGTATCACTTTCCCGCCCTGCCATGGTGGTGCGTCGTGGAGATAACCACGACGTCCGTAGACGATAATCTCGTGCCCGCGCTGCGCCAACTCGTCGGCAAGGCACTCAACAACACGTTCAGCCCCCCCGCCTCGAGCAGGAAGACCTCGCAATCCTAGCATCGCAATTCGCATCGGTTGATCGCCTCCCTATAGAGAATTTCAAGACGATCGGATATCAATTTCGGATCGTGACGTTTGGTGGTGAGTTCCTTACCGGCTCGCCCCATTTCGGCGCGAGCTGCGGGATCCGATAACACTTGGCGAGTCACTTTTACCAGCGAATCGAGATCATCGGGCTTAAAGAGTCGCCCGGTCTGCCCGTCGCTGACCCATTCACGCAGTGGTCCGCGGTCGGGCACTATCACGCAACGCCCAGCCAGCATTGCTTCGAGCATTGTCATAGTCGAGTTTTCCAACCAGCGGCTTGTGACCATAACCGCAGCGGATGTGTGCATCAGTTCTCCGACCTGGTCGGCGGAAACCTGCCCGGTGAACGTAACATTATCAAGTTTGCGGTTCGAAGCGTCTTTGCGTAGTTCGTCGAGCATTGGACCGTCGCCGGCCATTACAACTTCAACCCCTTCGATTCGTTCAGCCAGATCGAGCATCATTTCCGGCGCCTTTTCCGGGCTCATTCGCCCTGCGAAGAGCACTCGATGCGGATTTCCCACAACATCCGGCCGCTCTGCCGGGGCGGAAACCATGTTCCGCAGCACGATCAACTTTGACCGCGGAGCCCCAATGTCCCGCAAAACGCCACGCATAAAACGCGTCGGGCAGATAAAGAAATCCACCCAGCGAAAATAACTTC
>JABGPF010000214.1 GCA_018645065.1 Phycisphaerales bacterium | reverse complement strand
CCCGCTGCTGGAAATCACGCGAGATAAAAAACTCGCATGGAGCTTCAACGATAAACAAATGCGGGAAGTCAGCTCCTGCCACTTCTACGAGCTGAAAAACGTCATCCGCTGACGATGGCGAATTCTTTCAGGCGTTCGACCAGCGTATCGATTTGCTCTGCACTGTGCGATGCACACAGGCTTATGCGCAAGCGTGAACTGCCCGCAGGAACCGTGGGTGGGCGAATCGCCGGTAATAGAATATCCATCTCCAGCAGCCTGGCTGCGATGTCCGCCGCACGCCCCGCCGACCCGATTATCACCGGGATTATAGGCGTAAGGGCTTCTGTGACGTTGAGCCCCGCAGACGCGAGGCGTTTGCTCAGCCCCGCAGACCTCGCCAGCAAACCGTCGCGAACATCCGGCGAGTTTTCGATTATTTCCAACGCCGCCCCCGCCGCAACACACGCGCACGCCGGCGGAGCGGTTGTGTAGATGTACGCCCTGCCGGTATTTCGTATCGTATTGATTAGCGGCTTGGGACCGGCGACAAATCCGCCGATCGAGCCGATGGCCTTCGAGAGCGTTCCAACCACCGCGTCGATATCGTCTTCGACGCCGAGCAGTTCGGCCGCCCCTCGCCCGCCAGCCCCGAGCAGGCCGGTTGCGTGTGCTTCGTCGATGAGCAATTGAGCGTCGTATTGCTTTTTGAGTGCGACCAGATCGACCAGCGGGGCAATGTCACCGTCCATCGAAAACACCGAATCAGTGACGATAAGACATCGCCCAGCCGACTTGCGATGACGTGCCAGAAGAACCTCCAAACGGTTCATATCGCGATGCAGATACCTGCGGACAGTCGCCCCCGAAGCCGCGGCGGCATCCAAGATCGAAGCGTGATTGAGCTTGTCGCACAAGATCAAATCGCCCTTTCCCGCAAGAGCGCAAATCGCGACGCGGTTGGCCATCCATCCGGTCGAGGTGACCATCGCATCGGGAGCACGCTTGAATTCCGCCAGTTTTCGCTCCAATTGCACATGGCAGGCGGTGGTGCCCGAAACCAGGCGCGAGGCGCCCGATCCGAAGCCCCATTTTTCGATGGCCTGACCCGCCGCCAAACACACCTTCGGATGATTCGCCAATGAGAGGTAATCGTTTGAACAGAAACATGATACGTCACGCCCGCCGATCTTCATAACCGCCCCGCAAGGCGAGTCAATCACCGTCGGGCAACGCAATAAATCCCTGGTTTCCAGGGCGTCTAAGTCTTGTTGCATTTGCTGAAAGATGTTCATAAATTACATTTTTCTTCAAAGGTTGCTTGCAGTCAATGTCATAAGACGATTAAATTTATTAGCTGTAGGCAATTGCCTCACGCCGCGGCGCGGGTAATTGTGCTTTTTCGATACCGGATTTACCGCTAACCAACAACAGATTGCGACGAAAAACCATCATGGACGACAAGATTATCTCCGAAGGAATCACTTTTGACGACGTTCTCCTCATGCCTGCATTTTCTGAGGTGAGCCAGGACAAACTTGATCTCTCAAGTAACCTTACACGAAACATCCGCCTGAAGATACCGCTGGTTTCTTCGCCTATGGATACGGTGACCGAAGCGGCGCTGGCGATCGCGCTGGCCCAAGAAGGCGGGCTGGGCATTATACACCGCAACCTTTCAATCGCCGGGCAGGCCCTGGAAGTGGAAAAGGTCAAACGATCGGAAAATGGCGTCATCGCCGATCCGATAACGCTGGGCCCGGACGACTCGACCGCCGAAGCTGAACGCATAATGGCTGAACACAGCATCTCAGGCGTCCCGATAGTCGACGACGACAGGAAGCTTGTCGGCATCCTGACGCGACGCGATATGAAATTCCTGGCCAGTCATTCGACAGTCAAAGACGTCATGACGCACATGAACCTCGTGACCGCGCCACCGCAGACGTCCCTGGACCAGGCCGAGGCGATCCTAAAGGAACACAAAGTCGAGAAGCTGCTCTTAGTCGACGACGCATACCGACTTACGGGTATGATCACGATGCGCGACGTAGACAAAATCCGACAGTACCCCCTGAGCTGCAAAGACTCACGCGGACGCCTGCGCGTAGGCGCAGCAGTAGGCGTGATGGACTTTGAACGCGTCGAAGCACTCATCGCAAAGGACGTTGACGTCCTGGTGGTCGACACATCGCACGGGCATAAAAAAGTAGTCTCCGACACGATCAGAGAAATAAAAGCCAAGTACGACATCGACGTTATCGCCGGTAATATCGCATCGGCAGCGGCTGCCCGCGACCTGATAGAAGCCGGAGCCGACGGGCTGCGAATCGGAATCGGACCCGGCGCCATATGCACCACGCGAGTAGTAACCGGCGTGGGCGTACCGCAGATCACCGCGGTGTATGAAGCGGCGAAAGTGGGCAATAAACACGGCGTGCCGGTAATCGCCGACGGTGGAATTAGACTCAGCGGAGACATCTCAAAATCAATCGCCGCCGGCGCATCGACCGTCATGATGGGAAGCCTCTTCGCAGGACTCGAAGAATCGCCCGGGCATCTGGTGATCTACAAAGGCAGGCGTTTCAAGGTCTATCGCGGGATGGGGAGCATGGACGCGATGCTGGCCGGATCGGCTGACAGATACGAACAGGCCGGACAAACCGACCGCAGCAAGCTCGTGCCCGAAGGCGTGCAGGGACGAGTGCCCTACCGAGGAAAACTAAGCGATTACGTTTACCAACTGCTCGGCGGACTACGCAGCGGAATGGATCACTGCGGGACACAAACGATCGACGAACTGCGAACCAACGCCCGATTCCTGCGAGTCTCAGCCGCATCGGCACGAGAATCGCATCCGCATAATATCGACATCACACACGAATCGCCGAATTATACGCCTTCATACGAAGATGAAGTCTAGAATGATTCAACGCTGAAAAACTAATAAACACCGCCTACAGGCGAAAGGATTTTTACCATGTTTCGACACTGCTTGTTCGTTTTAACGGGAGTTGTAATATCGGCTGCTCTTATCGGATGCAAAGCTGACCAGCCTACCGGGACGCGACTGTCTCTGGGCGACGTGCCGGGCGATGACGCTCTTACAGTCGCACGCGAAGTAATGAGCAAGCATTTTGACCTCAAGCCAACCGAACCGGGCGCAATGACGATCGTCGCCCTGCCAAAAATCGTTGACGCCAAAGCACAGCGAATTCTGGGCGGTAAGAGCCCGGTAAGGCAAGTCGCTACGCTTCGCTTGCAGGCACAGTCGGGATATGTTGTCGCCAACTGCCTGGTGCGCCTGCAAAGACAAGGCTCGGCGACTTACGAACAGTTTGGAGCCAGCGGAAATTATTCGTCGATCCCCAACGACACGCCGTCACAACAGACCGCCGCAACCACGCCCGAGCAGAACGAAGCCTGGGAAACCCGCGGTAGAGACACCGCACTGGAACGCGAAATCATCGAAGAACTCTACCGCGCGATGCACCCTGACAAGCAGTCCTGACAACGCGCGAGCCGGTCGGAAACCAATCGTTCAAACGCCACGGGAGAAAGCCCATGACCGCGAAGAAAACACCTGCGCCAAAGCTCAAAAACGCTCCGAAGGTAAAGCTCGCCCTCGTCGGAGTCAGTCGCGATTGCTTCCCGGTAAGCCAGACCAAAACACGTTTGAAAACTCTCGCCAGAGCCTATCGCGACATAGGCGGAAAACCATACACGTGTAAGACGATTATTGAAACTGAAGCAGACGCGATGACCGCCCTGGCTGAGGTGCTCGACGCGGGGTGCAACGCGGCGGTGATCTACCTGGGCAACTTCGGACCTGAGGGTCCGCTGGCGATTTTCGCAGAAGAGTTCCCCGGACCGGTGATGGCGTGTGCGGCGGCTGAGGAGTCAAGGGCGTCGCTGGCCAGTAATCGCGGAGACGCCTTCTGCGGGATGCTCAACGCCTCGTACAACTTCAATCTTCGCAGCCTGAACGTCCATATTCCCGAAGCGCCTGTCGGACTGCCCGCCCAGCTCGCAGACCAGATCGCACACTTCCAGACCGTCGCTCGCGTTGTTCTGGGCGTGTGGGACCTCAAGATATTCTCGTTCGGCCCGCGTCCGCAAGACTTCTTCGCCTGCAACGCCCCGATCAAACCGCTGTACGACCTCGGCGTCGAAGTTATGGAGAACTCCGAACTCGACCTGCTGACGCTATTCAACGCAGTTGACGAAAAAGAGCCCGCAGTCAAGCGGGTCGCCAAGGCAATGGCCGCCGAACTCGGCGCAGGCAACACCTACCCCGACCTCCTGCCGAAACTCGCACGATATGAAGTCGCCCTGAAACGCTTCGCCGCGGAGAACCTCGGGTCGCGTCAGTTCGGTATTTTCGCCAACAAATGCTGGCCGGCGTTCGAGAGCCATTTCGGATTCGTGCCATGCTACGTTAATTCCAGAATGAGCGCCCAAGGCGTCCCGATCTCCTGCGAGGTCGACATCTACGGAGCCTTCAGCGAGTACATCGGATACATCGCCAGCGGCGCCCCGACCACTCTGCTGGACCTGAACAACACCGTCCCGCCCGACATGGTCCCCAAAACAGCCAAGGCCCGCAACAACGCAGCCCCCGAGGACCTGTTCATGGGCTTCCATTGCGGAAACACGCCGACGGCCTGCATGAAAAACTGCGCCCTGAACTATCAGGTGATAATGCACCGCCTGATGGAAGATCCAGACCTTCCGCCCAACATCACACGCGGAACCCTGGAAGGCCAAATCGCCGCCAGCCCAACAACCGTTTTCCGAGTGCAAGGCTCAGCCGACAGCGACCTGTCAGCCTACATCTCCCAAGGCCAAATCCTCGATATCGACCCATGCACCTTCGGCGGAATTGGCGTATTTGCGATCCCCGGCTTCGCCCGCTTCTACCGCCACGTATTGATCGAAGGCTCCTACCCGCACCACGCGGCGATAGCCTTCGCCCACTCTGGCAGGGTCCTGTTCGACGCTATCAAGATGCTGGGCGTAGAGGATATCTCAACCCCCTTGCCCACCTCCGTTCCCTACCCCCTGGAGAACAGGTTCTAGCCCAAATTGGCCTGCTTCACAATTGCTTCACACATTCCAGCCCACACCAACGCCACCGGTGCGCACAGGCCGCCCATATCTAATTGCGACACAATGACTTATAGTCGCAGCCCAAAAACCACCCGCCCCACCGCAAAATAGCTGTGAACCTCCGGCCCGTTTGGGAACCCACCCGATCCAAGACACCATAACAGGCATAACACCCTTATACAAAAACAACTTACGCCACACACCTACAAGAACAAGCCGACTCATAAAACCCCTTGACAAGATCCGCAGGTTCACACCCATGTTAAACAATTACACACAAAGACGTTAAGCATACGGACATACCACGAACTTAACGCACAAGAGGACAGTGCGGTTATAACGGCACCGCGGCGACACGCCACGGCTCCATACCGTAGATACCGCGCGTCTAGTTTATTTGTGAGCAATCCCCTCACGCATATTTACACAGCAAGTCTAATCGTCACGACTCGTATGGACAGAGCCGCGGCGTGTCGCCGCGGTGCCGTTCCAACCGTTCAAACTCGTTGATCGCGTATTTGACCGACCCTAATCCCCCCAATCAATGATGTCTACTTCGGGCAAAGCCTTCCTCAGGGATTCGGCACCGGCATCTGTCACATACGTAGTCGTAATGTTGAGTTCCTGCAATTCCGTCAGGCCCTTGAGGTGCGTCAGGCCCGCGTCCGTGACATCCGTATCCATAAGCCAAAGCGTCTGCAGCCCCGTCAGCCCCTTGAGGTACGCCAGCCCCGCATCCGTGATCTTCTTGCCCGAAAGGTCGAGTTTCTGCAATCCCGTCATGCCCTTGAGGTGCGACAGACCCGCATCCGTAATATCCGGCCCCGGGTAGAGAGTGCTCGACAGGTCAAGTGCCTGTAACTTCGTCAGGCCCTTCAGATGCGCCAAACCAGCATCCGTAATCTTCGTCTCCGAAAGGTTGAGTTTCTGCAATCCCGTCAGACCCTTGAGGTGCGCCAGCCCCACATCCGTGATCTCCGTCCCCAAAAGGTTGAGTTCCTGCAATCTCGTCAGGCCCGCAAGGTGCGCCAGACCCGCATCCGTGATCTTCGTGCCATACAGATCAAGCTCACGCAACCCCGTCAGACCCTTCAGGTGCGACAGCCCCGCGTCGGTGATATTCTCCGCGTGCGAAAGGTCGAATTTCTGCAGCCCCGTCAGCCTCTTCAGGTGCGCCAGGCCCGCGTCCGTTATGACATCGTTCAAGCTGAGTTCCCGCAGTTCTGTCAGTCCCTCCAGATGCACCAACCCCCTACCCGTGACCTTCGTATGGTCCAGGTTAAGCACACGCAACCCCGTCAGTCCCTCCAGGTGAACCAGTCCCCCATCCGTGATCTTTGTGCCGCCAGGCTCAAGCACCCGCAACCCCGTCAGGCCTTTCAGGTGCGACAAACCCGCATCCGTGATATCCGTGTGCCAAAGGTAGAGTTCCTGCAGTCCCGTCAGTCCCTTCAGGTGCGCCAGACCCACATCCGTAATCTTCGTGCCAGTAAGGTCTAACTTCTGTAATCCCGTCAGGCCCTTAAGGTGCGCCAGGCCCGCATCCGTGATATCCGTGTTCGTAAGGTCTAACTTCTGCAATCCCGTCAGACCCTTAAGGTGCGCCAGGCCCGCATCCGTAATCTCCGGCCCCGGGTGGATCGGAATGTTCAGCAGGTCAAGCGACTGTAACTTTGTCAGCCCCTTCAGGTGCGCCAAACCAGCATCCGTGATATCAGTGGCTGTCAAGCGAAGCTCCTGCAGCCCCGTCAGTCCCTTCAGGTGCGCCAGCCCCGCATCCGTAATCTTCCGGGATGACAGGCCGAGTTTTCGCAGACTCGCCAAGCCATTCAATGCCGCCAGGTCTCCATCGACGCCATTGGCCAGATAGAGGCCTGGAATCCCCTTGGATGCAATTTCTCTGGCAAGCGCACGGATGTCGACGGAATCATCCGGGGATACCAACCAGAATTCGCGATTGGGAATAATAACAGGTTTCGCCGAAGGAGTCCGCCCAATTTCTTCCAGGCTCCAGTCAAGCACCGTCAGGTGTAAGTTGGAATTAAACGTACGACCGCCTGTCCCGTTTTCGCCGTCGCAACCGAACGAGGACATCGCCAGTGTCGCTGCGACAACAGCGGGTACCGCGGCCTGCTGCATCGAAAGAATCAGAACCTGTAATTTTCTCAGTTGTTTAATCATTTTCGTCGTAGCCTAACGTCTAAGCTCAGCGGTCCCGATGCACATTGGGATCCGCTGGGGTCCTTGTTAGGTTTCTCTTTCGTATCCAGGTTGACTTTTCCAGAAGAATTCAGGCAACTCCCATACTCTAACATTCTCAACACCTTCCTCTCCAATTTCACATTGATGACTACCTTCGGGAATTGTGCAAATATCTCCTGCCTTAAGATGAATTACTTCGTATTCAAAATGGAATGAAATCCTACCTTTAAGAACGTAGACCAGGCCCTTCCTCGAACATTCATCAAGTTTCGGAGACTTCGAAGAATGTTTATTAAACGTAATTCTATATTTATATGAAGGCGTATGGAGTGATTTAACTGCTTCCAGTGTCAATTCACCATCTGTATCATCCCATTTTGAAACTACTGTGTTCATATTAACTAATAACCTCACTCATTATTCCACACAAAATCTCCATTATCCAGAGATTGAAGTTTAATCGACTCTCTACGATACATGCCGCCCCCCTGTAGCGTCAAGCACAGACGTGACGGGTTTCGAAACAGTTATGCCAACACCTGAGACACGTCCTGGGGCCTCTGAATCGACGCTCACTTGACTTATGCCGCTCTTGACTGAACCGGGGCCGGGTATCATACTGTCTGAACTCAGGCGTAGGGACGGTCCCTGGGCTCAATGAACGTGCGAGATGGACCGAAGGAATTCGATGATGGACACACACTCGATAGATCGAAGATTGGCTGTGTCGCTTGCAGCCCTGGCGTTGCTGCTGGTCTCGTTTGCCTGCTACGGAGCGGAAAAGGCAAGCTACTACACTGAGCCCCAGGTCTATCGAGCACGCCCTGAACCGAATCGCGAGGCGCCCTTCGGCCATATCGGCGTGACCGGCGTGATGGTGCGGATCTATAGGGACGTGACCGTCAAAGTCGAGAAGACCATGCCCGGTTCGCCGGCTGCCGGTAAGTTTAAAAAGGGCGAAGTCATCACGGGGGTCAACGGTGTCGCTCTGAAGGGCAAGAATCCCTTCGTCACGCTGGGCAACGCGCTGACCAAAGCCGAAGCCGCCAACGGCCTGATGATCTTCGACGTCACATCGGTCAATGGCAAGTCCAAGAGAAAGCAGACCGTTCGCATCCCCGTGCTGGGCCCCTACAGCCCCACTTGGCCGCTGAACTGCAAGAAGTCCAACAAGATCATCGAGCAGGCGGCTGAGTTTTACGCCGATAAAAGCAAGTCCGGCTCGGTGTTCAAAAGTCGCGGTATCCCCGCGGCCCTGGCGTGCCTGTTCCTGTTGTCCACCGGAGACGACAAGTACATACCTCCGGTCAAGGCATACTTCGACGGTTTCCCCAGAGACACAAAACGCCTGGGCACCCACACCTGGAATAACGGATACAACGGTATCGCGTGCGGCGAGTATTACCTTCGTACGGGCGATAAATCGGTGCTTCCGATACTGCAGTACTACTGCGACGACGCGAAGTTGCGTCAGAAGTTCGGATGCGGCTGGGTGCATTGGGGCACGGGTGTCGGCCCGGGTTACGTCGGCGGCGGCCTGATGAACCCTGCCGGGGCACAGGTGCTGACAACGATGCTCCTGGGCAAGGAATGCGGTGTTAATGTCGATGACAAAACGTTGCTCGGTGCGTTACGGTTCTTCTACCGCTTCGCCGGCCGCGGTACTGTACCCTACGGTGATCATCGTGGTGAAGGCGGTCTGGGGTCCAACGGTAAGGACGGCATGGTCGCCGCGGCGATGCAGATCGCAGCGGGCTCTCAGGGCGATGCCTCGGTCTACGAGCAGGCTCGCCAGCATCTCGGAATGTCGATGCTCACCAGCTACCCGGTGCTCGTAAAGGGCCACGGTGACGATGGGCGTGGTGACGGCATCTGGCGCGGGATCATCACGTCTTACATGCATCGGGACCGCCCCACGCAATACCGCAAAGCCATGGATCGCCTGACATGGTGGCACGACCTGAGCCGCGAACCGGGCGGAAGCGTCGGTATCGCGACACTCGCGTGGCACAACGGCGAGATCGGATCGTCCGGGCCGGGCGTCGCCCTGTCGTACACAGCGCCACGCAAAACGCTGCGTATCACCGGCGCGCCACGCACGAAGTACTCCAAAAGCTACACGCTGCCAGCCAACCCCTGGGGCACCCAAGCCGACCGGGCATTCCTCTCGATCGATCACAACCGCAAGTACTACATCTACGGACGCGACGAACCCACTCATATCCCCTTCTGGACGCTGGGTAGCGGGTACCACCGGG
>JABGPF010000213.1:6705-9598 GCA_018645065.1 Phycisphaerales bacterium | reverse complement strand
CTGGCGGGGTCGCTGTTGGACGTTGGGTGCGGGCTCGGTGACGGGTTACGCCTCATGCGGCGGAACATGAGTCGAATATCCAGCTTCGCCGGGACAGACTTTTCCGACGAGGCGATACGCAAGAACTCGGAAAACGATTCGCTGGCGGGCATCGAATTTTTCGTTCACGATATCCACCAACCGCTGGAGCGAACGTACGATAATATCATTTGCCTGCAAACCCTTGAGCATCTCCCCGAACCGGCTGTCGCGATGAACAACCTGATCAACGCGACCGACGGGGTGTTGATCGCCGCCAGTCCCTACAAGAACCGCCGCCCCGACGAGAACCACCTCTGGTCGTTCGACGAAACAGATTTCGCCGATGAAGCGGTGAGTTTCCTCGATAAACGTAAGCGGAACATTTTCTGGGTGGTCGATAAACGCCCCAAAGGCGCGAGATTGCGAAGGCGAGACCTGCCGCTGTTCGTAGACAAACTGCTGGCCAGGATATGAGCCCCGCCTTGGGTAATTAACGGACCGGACGCAATGTGTCGCGATTGATCCGGTAGATTGTTATCTCGTCGGGGATCCTGGGCGATGCTGGTCTGAATCGTCGCAATTCGGTGAATCCCGGGCCCTTCAGCAATTCGGAGATATCGGCGCTCAGGTCGCAGGTGCGCTTACTTATTACCAGAATAGTGGCCGATTTTTGCGTGATATGCTTGACCACTCTCTGGGCGTTGAGTTTTCTGGGTACGATCCGCGAAGTTTTGACTTCCGGATTGACAGCTTTTGCATAGTGCTCAGCCCAGCCGCTGCATGTAAGAATGCGGTCGTCCTGTGTTGCTATTTGGCCCGCGTGATTTCCCGCCTGGCGGAAATAAAGCTTTTGGTCATGCAATGGATGCAGCGTGTGGCAGAGCAGGCCCACAGCTACTGCGCTGACCCCAAGCGGTAGAAAGAGCTTGTCGAGCGATTCGGGCAGGCCGGATCGGCGCCGGGCGATTTTCATCCATTCGATAAGGATCACGCCGCCGGCTCCAGCCAGTGGGACCAGCAATGCTGCGATGAAGATCAGATGGCGATGGGAGATGTATCCAACCCGGCTGTGCATGGACACCAGGACGCCTCCCAGTATTGTCGTTACGCTCAGCATGAAGAACACTGGCGCCGGTTTTGGGGTTATTCTGACTTGGGGCGGGAGGTTGATGCGGGTTATCTTCCATCCGACCCAGGTGGCCAGGAATATCCCCACCAGTACGGCTCCGATGGGATGAATCGCCTCGGTGAACTGGCTGGCCAGCGTGTGTATCCCCGATGCTTTGGTGAAATACGCCATCGCCAGCACGCCCTGTTGCAGCGGGCCCGAGACAATGTCGGACAGGGCTTTTTTCTTCGTCAGCCCGCCAATGGCGTAGATGTAGGGCGATGCACAGGCGATCGTCGCCACCAATGTCGCCACCGACGCACACAGCGTCAGACGCCAACTGACGCGTTTGTAAAGTTGCACCCCGATGTACATGCAGATCGCCAGCACGCCGGGAAGCAGGCCTTCAGGACGCACCAGATAACCAACGCCCGAACAAACGCCAACGAGCACCGCAATCCCAATCGCACGTTTATTTTTCCGCAGCAACAGCCTGACGGCGACAACCGCCAACGCTGCGGTCCATATCTGAAAAGCCATCGATAGGCTATCGGTAAGCACATCTGAACTGATGGCGGTGTATTTTCGCCCCAGCCCTATTACTAGCACTGATATCCACGCCACACGCCAATTGAACGCCAACCCCGCAAAAAGCCATATCCCCGCCAAAGCAGCCAGTGAGGCGATCATGGATATCCATTGCCCGATCAGGTCCCAATTGGCAGGGTCGTCTGACATGCCTGATGCGGATAATGCCTGATGCACAACTGAAATCATCGCAGAATACGCAACGTGATAATTGTAGTCTTGTATCACGCCTTGGGGGTTGTGGGCCCATTGTTGCGACATCCGTATATAAACCGTGCCGTCGCGAGATATCACTTCGGTATGGTTAATCAACCAGATCCGCGGTATCGCACAGACGATCAGCACCCCCAGCAGCGCAAGCATAAGTCGTCGCGCCGAGGGCATGGGCGCTGGCGCGTCGGCTCCGATCCGATGCTCATCCGACTCCAATAAAGAGACGTCTTCTGTGTTTGTTTGGCTCATCTAGTCCGATTGCTGAAAGTTAAAAACGTTCCATGATTTCGCACCGCCAGCGGACATCATAGCATTGTCGGGGCTGATTGCACCAGTGGCGGTTTGATTTCCGATGAATTTGATAGCTGATTTTACCAGCCAATCGTGCTCCCGGTGATTGCGTTACGCCTATTGGAGAGTTGTTTTTTTTTCGACGATTAGGGTACAATTGACGACTTCTGCGGTACTGCTTTAGGAACAGTTATATGATGCGACGAATTGTTAATGTATGGGTGGTTGTGATTGTGCTGGTTTTTGCGTCGAATGCATCAGGCGGTCAGCCGAAGGTCTCTCTGGGCCAATGGTACTGCGCCGGTCCGTTTAAGGATCAATTGTTCGGGCTGCATCTTAAATCGTTCAAGACCGTCTTCCCGCCGGAAAAACAGGGGCTGGACACCGGGGCGAAACTCCTGGATCTTTCAGTGACGTGGGAAGTCGAGAAAATGCCCGGAATGACTTCCACCACGCGACGATGGGTCAAACAGCCCGATTGGACTGACGGATACGTTAATCAGCTACCGGTCGGACCGGCTCCCATGCGGAACGAAACATGCTACATTTATCGCACAATTACGGTCAAAACCGCTACCAGCGTCGAAATGCGTGTCCTGGCGGTCGATAACATTAAAGCCTGGCTCAACGGTAAGGAATTATCGGCTGCTGGTAATCCGGGTCGCGGCGGGG
>JABGPF010000213.1:0-6695 GCA_018645065.1 Phycisphaerales bacterium | reverse complement strand
TCCCGGCGATCCTGGATGCGACGCTGGCGCTCAACGCCGGTGAGAACAGGCTGCTGATCAAGATTACTTCAATGCACGGGCGGCACGGGTTTGCGTTTTCGATCCCGTTGCTAACACCGTCTAACGATGCTCTCCCCGGGCGCCTTAGCAATACGTATGTGCTGGCGCCCGGCGATGAGCCTTACGCAGCGGTTGGAAAGCTCGTTACGCCCAAGGCGATGACGCTCGACAAAGCCAAGGCCCGAGTCGCCGGCTTCCGGTTTGATGTCACTCCGATCCCGATGTACGATCCGGCCCGGTTGAAAATGGCTGAAGATCTCGATCGCACAGTTCCCGCCACCAGTGGCGGAGTTGCGTACCTCAAAACACTGGCCTCGCTGAAATCGAAGCTCAAGGGCGATCCGATCGCCTCAGCCGCTCTGATCGAACAAATGTGGCGAAAGCAAATTCGCGATCTTGGGCCTATCGCTTTTGTGAGTTGCCCGGCGTATCACGTAAATGCGATTGCTCCGTACACAGCCCAAGGCGCCGGACCGGCGAGCATTTGCGTGTTCGATCCGGCAAATGAAAAAGAACCGGTCAGCGTGATTTACGAATCGCCTGGCCTACGCATTTTCGATATGAATCTTTCATACGACGCCAAGACGATATTTTTCGCCGCCCGTAACGGTGGTCAGCCTTGGCACATTTACGAGATCGGCGTTGACGGACGCGGCCTGAAGCAGATCACCAACGGGACGAGCAGTAATATCTCGCCGGTCGAACTGCCCAGCGGCGACATTATGTTCGTCTCCACACGGGCCGGTACGCGAGTGGTCTGCCAGAAGCAGCCCTCGGGCCTGCTGTACGTCTGCAATCGCGATGGGTCCAACGTGCGTCGCGTCTCGGGCAATACGCTAAGCGATCACACCCCGCAGGTAATGAACGACGGACGCGTGCTCTTTACCCGTTGGGACTACGGCGTGGACAAGAACGTTTTCTGCCGCCAGAACCTCTGGACGATGAACCCCGACGGTACGAGATTCGCGCTGTTCGGTTCGAACACGAAGGAAGACCCCAACTCGTTCTGGGAAGCAAGCGCCATCCCCGGACGGCCTGAGGTTGTGTGCGTATTTGGCCCTCATCACGGTTATCATGCCGGGCAAATCGGGCTCGTGTGGGACCGCCCGCTGGGGTACCGCAAGGACATTCGCGGAGAGGGCTTCCGCTGGGTTACTGGCGATATGCCCGCTGTTGGCGACTCGTCCGTGCCGTGGGGATACCAGGATCCATGCCCGGTGAACGAGCGATTGTTTGTTGTTTCGTACGGCGGTGACGGTGGGCGGAAGAACCGTTTGTATCTGTTGGATGATAGGGGTAATCGCAAGTGCATTTACGAGTCGTCGCCGAAAATGGGCTGCTGGGACCCGCTGGTGCTAAAGGCCCGCAAAAAACCACCTGTGATACCGGCCCAATCTACGCCGACTAAATGGGCTCATCGCACACCGGCGGAGGCCAATCGTAACCCGAACGATAAACTCACCGGCAGGTTTCTGTTGCAGGACGTTTACGAGGGTATAGGCTCTGGCGTGAAACGCGGCGAGGTTAAGTCGCTGGCGATTATCGAGCAGGTGCCCAAATACGGTGATCCGGCCGGAGCCCAGATATGGGGTTATTCACCGACGATAAGCCGCGGGACAATGTTTGTGCGGCGGATCATCGGCACGGTGCCGGTCGAGTCTGACGGTTCGGCGCACTTCACGGCTCCGGCGATTCGCGATATATCGTTTAACGCTCTGGACGCCGAAGGGCGTATGATAAGGCACATGGGCTCAACGCTGCACATAATGCCCGGTGAGACCCAAAGCTGCCTGGGCTGCCACGAGACGCGAGGGAAAGCCCCCGAGCGGGGTCCCAAGGCGGTTATCGCAGCCAGGCGAGCACCATCTGTTCCGAAGTATCCGTCGTGGACGGAGAAGGGGATAATCGACTTTACCAAGGTAGTCCAACCGGTGCTCGATAAGCATTGCATCAAGTGCCATTCAGGCCCGACGCCGAAAAAGGGCGTTGACTTGTCCGGCGATAAAACACACTCGCACTCGATGGCGTACGATCAGTTGCTTGATCGCGGAATGGTGCATTATGTGCCCGTCGCCGGAACGGGGCACGATAACAGTTCGCCCAAGGCTCGCGGATCGTACGTTTCGAAAATCCGCAAGCATATCGAGACCGATTTCTGCGTACCCAAACCGCTTCCGCTGGAAGATCGCCAGCGGATTTACACCTGGATTGATGCGAACGTGCCGTATTTCGGAACGTATGAGTTTACTAACTCCCGCGTAATGGGCGGCAGGGAGCGATGGTACGTGACCGACAAGAACAAATGGTTCCGCCGCGACTTCGAGCCTGTGTTCAATCGCCGCTGCCTTGGTTGTCACAAACGTTACATCACCCCGCAAACGTACAACTACAATCCGCGCGGAACCGGTAAGATCATGGTCACCTCGAAAATATGGAATGACATTGCGCTGAGTTCGTTCCAACTCGGACACGGGCGGATTTCGATGATCGGGCAGATCGGTCCGGTCCATCGCATTAATCTGACCCATCCGGGGAATTCGCAGATGCTGACCGCGCCGCTGGCCAAGTCGGCAGGCGGGATGCAGCTCTGCAAATCCGCCGACGGCGGGGCGGTTTTCAAAGACAAAAAAGACCCCGACTACCAGGCGATGCTGAAGGCGTTGAACAGGGGCCACGATACCCTGATGGCCGATCCTCGCATCGACATGCCCGAAGCCCTGAAGCCTGCGAACCTCGAAAAGGCCCGGAAGAAACTCATCGACACAGAGGCCTGGCAGGTGCGGAAAGATAATTGGATATCGAAGAACGCTACTTACACCGCCAGTTCGATAATCCCCAAATGGAGCACCGACCAAGCCAAGCTGCTCACCGGGCGACTCTACGAAAACAACTGGGCGTTTTGCACCGAAAAAGAGGACAATCCGTGGATTAACATCGCACTGGACAAAGTCTATGCGATAGATGAAGTGCATATCGTAAATAGGGTCGAATCGTGCCAGGAGTTCGCCCGCACGCTTACGATGTGGGTTTCGACTGACGGGAAAACGTGGTCGAAAATCTGGTCGGCCGGTGGGCGACCGGAGGCCCAATGGCGCATAAAACTGCCTAAAACCCCAAACGCCAAGTACATAAAACTAGGTCTGGGCGAAAAGCAGCACCTGGACCTGAAATACGTGTTTGTTTACGGTAAGTAGTTTACGGCGCTACAAATCGAATCTTTGTGGTTTCATGCGGAGCTGTGTATATAATACTACTCCGGCATGTCGGCTCGCTTAAAGGGTTGTCCGCATGGATATTAGAGAATCACTTGTTGCCTGTATTATGGGCGCTGATCGGGCGGGGGCCAATGAATTGCTGGTCGAATGGGGCCAGCGGAACGGATATGGAACACTTCTGTCTGAGGTGCTTGAACCTGTCATGCGGGATATTGGCGAACTGTGGATGTCGCCCGAGGGTATTTCCCTGGCGCAAGCTTATATCGCAGCCAAAGTGGCGGAGGATATTCTCGATAAAATTGTTTCTGTACATCAGATTTCCCAATTAAAGTCCCGCGGGCCGGTGGTTATCGGAAACATCGAGGACGACTTTCATGCTCTGGGGCGGAGAATGGTTGGAACGTTTCTTCGCGCCGAAGGGTGGGAGGTCCACGATCTGGGTAATGACGTTCCTGCGGTCGATCTGGTTGATCAGGCAGTGGTTGTTGGCGCCAGGGTAATCGGGGTATCGGCGATGATGCGCACGACTGCCGATAACATTCGCGCGGTGCGAACAGAGCTTGATCGGAGAGGCCTGACCGGCAGGATTCAACTCGCCGTCGGCGGGGCGGTGTTTGTTATTCGCCCTGAGCTGGTCCAAACCGTCGGAGGCGACGGGACGGCCCGCAACGCACTTGAGGCGCCGGCGTTGTTCGAGAAACTTCAGGCCAGGGCCTGTGGGGAGAATACTCATGAATAGTCGAGAGCGTGTCATGGCGATGGTTGCTGGTGAACCTACCGATCGTCCGGTATTCAGTGCAACATTGAGTCTCTACGGCGCCGCACTTACCGGTTGTCCGTTACAGCGGTACTATACCGACCCAAACGCCTATTCCGCCGGACAAGACGCAATTGCCCAAGCCTTTGCATCTGATATTATTTTCACGCCGTTTTCAGTCCCGATCGAGGGGGAGGTATACGGATCGCGGGTGGCGTTCTTCGAGGATCAGCCGCCCAATATCGTTCGCCCCGCGATTTCGTCGAGCAAGGAGATCGCCTCTTTGCAGACGCCCGATGTTGAATCGCATCCTCGGCTGATGTATATCCGCGATACGCTGCGAATGTTGGTTTCGGCGCACCGGAGCCAGCGGGCGATTGCGGGTATTGCACTGAGCCCGATGGATTCGCCGTTGATGATCATGGGGATCGAAGGATGGATGGAAACTGTACTCTTCGACCCCCAGGGCGTGCGATCCATGCTGGATGTGACAGGCCCGTTCTTTGTGCGTTGGGTTAATTCGCTGCTGAGCGATGGCGCCGACTTTATCGTCCTACCGGTGGGAATGCTCAGCCCCTCGGTTGTGACACGGCAAATCGCCGAGGATGTCACGCGACCGGCGTTGGCTGAGGCCCTGGCTGAGGTCAACGGGCCTGTCGTGCTGCATCACACCGGCGGGTCATGTATGCGGCATCTCGATCTGTTCGCGGGGCTTCCCAATGTTATTGGTGTAGTTATTGACTCTCGCGATGATCCAGGCGAGGCTCGCGAAATACTCGGACCTGATATGGTGCTTTTCGCTGGTCCGAGTGGTCCGGATATGCCCGAATACACTGCCGAGCAGATTACCGCCGATTGCGCCGAGCGTCTGGTTGAACGTCATGGCGATCCGAGATTTGTCCTGGCCACGACGGCTGCTGATGTTCCGCTGGCGACCCGGGCTGAGAATATCCACGCGATGCGTCGAGCAGTACAAGCTCAAGCGGGAGGGAAATGTTGATGGCCAGTGGAGAGATTATTTGCGTTGCCTGCGGTGTTTTCGAATTTGAAATACGCATGCTTCAAGAGCGAGGAGAATTACCGTACCCCGTTCGTTTTCTCGATTCGATGCTGCATATGGCCCCGGAGTCACTTGCGGAAAAACTTGACGTTGTGATCAATGAAGAACTTAACGCAGACCGGCGCGTTATTCTGGTTTTCGGTGAGTGTCACGCGTCGATGCCCGAAATGGCCAGCCGCCCCGGCGTTGTACGCGCCGAAGGTATCAACTGCTGTGAGATTCTGCTTGGATCAAGGCGTTACCGAAAACTTCGCAGCCAGGGCGCCTTCTTTCTGATGAATGACTGGGCCCTGAGATGGCGAGACGTTTTCGCCCGGGAACTGGGGCTCTCGCAGGATACCGCCACCGATTTAATGCGCGAAATGCACACGAAACTGATCCATCTTGACACAGGCGCAGCGCCCGTGCCAAAGACCGAACTCAACGCGATGAGCGACTACTGTGGGCTTCAGTGGGAGGCGATCAAGGTCTCTCTGGTCCCGTTGAGCAAAGCGATTGCAGCGGCTGCGGGGCGGTTGGGACCCGCCCGAACACTTGCAAAAGGACCGTCTGAACATATCGATCCGGCTTATGCGTCATTCACGCTGGACATAGTCAACGGTTTGCTCCACCGGGCCGGTAGCGTCCAGGAAGCCGCCGATCATCTAACAGAAACTCTGCGCGAAGTGACGGGGGCAAAAACGGTCATCGTGCTGCGGGCAATGCCAACAGGGCAAGATCGCCCATGCCGAGTGATAAGCGTTAACCCGCAACGGCGCATGAATATAGCAGAGTCCAGCGAGGTCGAAACTTTGTTTATGCTGTGCGGATATTTGTCGCAGACAGCCCTGTGGAACGCTGGCGATACCGGAACGGTGGGGGAGATCATCGAATCGTTCGGATGTAAGTCGGCTGCGGCGGTTCCCTTGTGGGTTGAGGATCGTCGCATCGGATGCATCCTGGCGTTGGGTCTGCCCGATGATCGCGATGGGAGCATGGTCGCAACGTGCCTGGACACGATAGCAGGTATCGTCGCGTTGGTCTTTCACAATGCATTCATGATAGAGCAGCAGGACAGTATTATCGAGTCGCGCACCGAACAACTGCGCGAGGGCGAGCAGCGATTTGCATTGTTTATGCAGCACATGCCCGGTGTGGCGTTCGTTAAGGATCAGCAAGGGAAATACATATACGCCAACGAGAGAATGTGCCAACTGGTGGGAAAGAGCCTCCAGGATGTTCTGGGCGCCAGCGCCGAGGAACTGTTCCCTAAAGATGCATGGGCCGAACTTGCTTTGAACGACGCCAAAGTACGAGACTTGGAGATACCGATAACATTTGAAGAGTCCGGCGTTGTTGGCGATGTTAAGGTTACCCATGTGAGCACGAAATTCCCGTTTCCCTTACCGGATGGAAGTATGCTCGGTGTTGGAGGGATCGGGCTTGATATATCTGAAATACAAGACACGCGAGACGAAAAAAACGTCCTGGAGAAACAGTTGCTCCAGGCCCAGAAAATGGAGGCGGTTGGACAACTCGCAGGCGGGATCGCACACGACTTCAACAACCTGCTGCAGGTGATTCTCGGATACGGTGAGATGGCCCAGGACCAAGTGTCTGAGGG
>JABGPF010000212.1 GCA_018645065.1 Phycisphaerales bacterium | reverse complement strand
CAGTCCCCCGGAGCTGGGGCCTTGGCCTGGGCCTTGCCGTGTGCCGGGCCCTTGTGCAGTCGTCCGTCGAGTTTTTTGGCGGCCTCCGCAATACCAGCCATCTCCTTGCTCGACGCAGACGCATACGCATTGAAACCGTTCATCAGCGATCCGGGATAACAGAGGCACTGGTGTTGCGGCACGTAAAGCAGGCCGTTACAAGGCATGACGCCGAACCGGCACGGTCCGCGCGTCCAATCATTCTGGTGATGTTTCGACTCATCCTTAAGATGAAGAAACTCCACGCCTCGATGCTGCCCAAGGATGTAGTTGGAGGTCGCCTTGGAGCCATAGCAACGACCGTGATGACCGGCGCTGTATACGGTCTCGGGATTAATTTGCCTGACCAGCTTACCGGCGTCCAGGTCATAACCGTCGACCATATCCCCGTTGGAATGCCACACAACCCCGTCAATAACAAACGTATCCACATCCTTTAACGCGCCTTTAGGCCGGATTTTCCTGGTCCACTCGGTTTCTCCGGTCTGCTTGTTCATCGCCAGCACACCAAAGGAGCTACCAACGACAACGCGATTGTCAGCGATAATAACCGTAGGGCCACCGTTATATATAAAGCGTCTCGCTTTCGGGGAGTCCTTCTTCCAGAGGTCCTTACCATCTTTGGAGCTGAGACAGACAAACTGCTTGCGGTTGTTATAGACCAGATGTTCGCCCGAAACAGCCAGGGACAACGGGTTATAATCTTTCTCTTTGTGCTTCCACAGGATTTTGCCTGTTTCAGGATCGGCCGCAACCACACCGCTAAAAGCGTCACCGCGAACACGCAGATACAACGTGCCGTCGGCAAAAATGATTTCGTCGGTCCCATCCGTACCTTTGATAGTTCGCAGAACCTTACCGCTGCTCGCATCCAGAACCGCCGCCGACCCGCGGTATACATCCGTAGTAAAGAGATGATCACCGCCGGCCACCAGCGCCCGCTGAACGCTGGACGAGGTGTATCGCAGCTTTATTGTTCTGGTGTGTCTAAAGTCCCAATCCTTCAAGGGACGTTTCCACAACAAGACACCGCTAAAAGCGTCACGCGCGAACAGGGTCCATTTTTCCGGAATAACGGCGTTACCGTGCAACGCCGGATAAGATCTGTCTTGCCCCATTACCCAAGCTTGAACCTTATTCTCCGGCGCGTCAGCAGCCGGTTTATATCGGATAACACCGGGTACGCTTTCGTCAAAGATATAGAAATTCCTGCCGCCAGCGGAGACCATAATCGCAAAGCTCGACACGTGTTCGTGACTGCGCGACCAGGGAGGAGGCGCCTTCCATCTGAGCCGGCGCGGCGGTCCGACAACAGTATCTTTTGCCACCGCATTATTGTCCGGGCCATGCATAAAGTGCGACCACTCATCAATGTCATCAGGCCAGCTTTTTACACTGCGTTTCCACCCTTCAGACGTTCGCGTCATCACAACCCCGCCGGGAGAAAGCACTCGCATGATCTCGGCGGCGGCGACTTTCGAATCGCTGTCGGCCACCACCAACTGCACCAGGTTATCCGCATACGGGAGCGTCTTACCGTCAAACAGGGCTATCGTGACATCGCCAGACCCGTCCAGCGATTCACGTGCCGCCATCACGGTATCGGAGTCTGTTGAGAGTCCCTGCACGATATAGCTGTCGGATGCGTGCAATGAAGCAGTGAACTTACCGTCGCCGCAACCGATATGAACAACCAGCCCGCCCTTGACTCCGGCGGCTTTTATAACGTCAGGAGACGGGCTTGGAGCATCACCAAGCAGTTGCTTCTTCGTGCATGTTTGTGCTTGAACGCCAGCACTGAAAATGATAGCGACAGCAGCAAAGATTATTACTATTCTTCGTTTCATTTTAGTTCCGTTCATTGTTTGCTCTTAGCAACGAAGTATACCATGAATATCCTGATGTTGCTCTATCCCCATGAGCACCTTTCTGTTTTCTGCTCGATACCGGGAGGTATTGCTTTGTCCCATGCACGGGCAATAGTCGCAATGGTGCAAGTTGCTGGATCACTTCTCCAATCGGCAAATCGCAGAAACGATGTAGCCCAAAGCGTCTGGAGGCAGTATACTCTGGAACAAATTCCTGGTGAGAGCAAAGATGTTGAGGATAAACCAAATGACAAGAACGAGCCTCGCTGTCCTATTGACCATATCTGTAATCGCCTTTTCCGGCAGCATTGCCCTGGCGGATACTACCAGCGACTACGAAAGCATTTTTGGCGCCGAAGCGAAAAAGGTCACCGCCACCCGCACCAAAACCGACGATACCGCATTTGCCGCCAAACTCATTAAATCTGCTGGGCAGATGTCTGATTCTCCAGCCATGCAAATACTGTTGTACAAAAAGGCCTGTCAGTTCGGCTCGGCCAGCCCAGCCGGTTGCGATACCGCCCTGGAAGCGTTGGCGTTGCTGGAAAAGGCGGTTCCAGACAAGAAGGACCAGTGGCGTCAACAGAAGTTCGACATTGTCAAACTACGCTACGATAAGAGCTACGGCGCCGCACGGAAGGCTGCCGGCGAGCCATACATGGAAATGCTTGAGGCTCTCGCTGATGTCCGCGTGTCCGAGGGTAAGGGCGCCGAAGCCAAGACGCTCTATAATCGGGCCATTATGATCGCGAGATATATCAAATCGGATAGAGCGTCCGAAATTCTTACCAAGAGCAAACGAGCAAACGCAGTGGTCGCTCAGCAAGTCAAGCTCAAGTCGCTACAAGCCAGGCTAAAGAAAGACGCAGGGGACACAAAGGTCCGCAAGGAGTTGATCCTGTTATATGTTGTCGGACTCGATAATCCGAGCGAAGCTGCGAAATTGCTCAATGATGATCTTGACGAAGTTACGCGAACATATGTTCCGCTGGCCGCGAAGAAGCTCGATGATCTCGATAAAGCTATTTGCATGGAACTGGGCGACTGGTACTACAAAACGTTGTCGAAGAACGCTTCTGCGGCTGGTAAACCTGTTGTTCTGCAACGGGCACAGGGATACTACCAACAGTTCCTGGAATCGCATAAAAAGAAGGATGCTCAATCGTTCCGGGTCAAAACGGCATTGGAGAGCATCGAGAAGGAACTTGAGAAGCTCGGTTCACCTGCTGGTCTGCCCAGCCTGTCAGGGGGCAAGACGCTGATACTGACTCTGGGCAAGGGCGTGCAGATGAAACTCGTGCGCATCCCTGCCGGGAAGTTCCTGATGGGTTCGAATACTCACTACCCGCCAGAACGTCCTCAGCATGAGGTGACGATCAGCCAGGCATTCTACATGGGTGTCACCGAAGTGACCCAGGAGCAATACGCGTCCATCACGGGCAAGAATCCCAGCAAGTCCAAGAACCCCCAGAACCCAGTGGAAATGGTGTCATGGGACGATGCGACAGTATTCTGTGCAGCATTGTCTAAGAAGACCCGGCGAGCGGTTCGTCTGCCGACTGAAGCCCAGTGGGAATACGCCTGCCGAGCGGGGACGAAAACCTACTTCAGCTTCGGCAACGATGCCAAGAGCCTGGACGCTTACGGATGGAGCAAGGCCAACAGTGAGGGCAAGCCCCACCCGGTCGCCCAGAAAAAACCCAACGCGTTTGGCCTGTATGACATGTACGGTAATGTGGATGAATGGTGCAGAGACTGGTACGACGAGAAATTTTACGCAAATGCGAAGAAGATCGACCCCGAAAACACCACAAAAGCCCGATCCCGTATTCTTCGCGGCGGGGCGTGGGGCAGCAGCCCCAACCACTGCCGCTCTGCGTTTCGCTACAGCCATTTTCGCGCCGGCAACGACCACGGTTTCCGTGTTGTGGTTGTGGCTGCTTCGGGCAGGAAGTGATAACCATTGCAGAAGATATCCGCCAACACAACTCCAGCCGATTCAGGGTACGGGGAGCAGGGGCATGGCTCTAATATTGAGCACCTGACAAACACTTTCGCCCTGTGCGGCGTACTTGATTTCATGCACTAATTTAATTCGCAGGCAGTTAAAAATTTCTGCGGGGGAGGACAAGTTTTTGCATGCGGCCTTACGTCCGTGCGTTCATAGTGTTATGTTGTCAGGCAGACTGATCAAGAACTACAACGATGGTAATTGGCATGAACACTATTTTCTATTTTGGAGTCCAGGGCCCTATGATCAAGAAAGCCCCCCTGCTACGGTCTTTCCTGCTGATTTCTTCAGTGATCGCGTGTGTGTCGTTGGCTGAGGCGAAAAGCCCGGCCAGCAGTCCCGAGGCCCGCATGAAGTCGTGGGACCAGCACGTTAAACTGCGGAGCGATTCGATCTTTAAGGATGTGAAATGGCTGCACGTCGGCCCGCGTATCCAGGGCGGGAAGATCGAGAGTATCTGGTCGGTCAAGAAGCGAAAATCAACGCTCTACGCGGGCGCCGGATCGGGCAACCTCTGGAAGTCCGAGACCAATGGCACGACATGGAAGCCGGTTTTTGAGAACGAATCGACCTTCTCGGTTTCGGTGGTCACAGTGTCCGACAAGGACCCGAACCTGGTCTGGGTGGGCACGGGCGAGCCGCACATGGCCCGCAGTTCGTTCGCAGGCACAGGAGTGTTCAAGTCAACCGACGGAGCCAAGACCTGGAAGCACATGGGCCTCGTCGACACGCACCATATCGGCAGGGTCCTGATCGACCCGAAAGACTCCAACGTGGTGTACGTAGCGGCGCTGGGGCGCCAGTACACATACAACAAGCAGCGCGGTCTGTTCAAGACCACCGACGGAGGGAAGACCTGGACCAAGAGCCTGTACATCTCCGAGAAAGTCGGCGTGGTGGAAGTGGCGATGGACCCTTCGGACAACAAGACGCTTTACGCCATCGCCTGGGAGCGAGACAGGAAGGCCTGGAACAACGTCGACTCAGGGCCCGGAAGCGCACTGTACAAAACAACCGACGCGGGCAAGACCTGGAGAAAGATCACCAAGGGTCTCCCCACCGGACCGGACGCCGGCAGGATGTGCATCGCAGTAGCCCCTTCAAATCCGAAAGTCCTATACATCATCGCCTCGTTCAAGGGCGGGAAAGTCTATCGATCCGACGACAAAGGCGAATCATGGCGCAAAACCCACGAGGGGAACGTTCCGACCGGGATCGGTTACGACTTTTGCCTCATCCGAGTCTGCGCCGATAACGAAAACGAGATATTCGTGCCGGGCTTCAACCTGATATATTCATCCGACGGAGGCAAGACCTTCGTCAGCAGGTCCGAGCAGGTCATCCCCATGCTCTCCTACAAGCCGCGCCGCAAAACCCCGCATTGCGACAATCACGATATGTTCTGCGATCCCGACGATCCGGACAGGGTCATGCTCGGCACCGATGGCGGGCTCTACATCTCACACGATCGGGCCAAGACGTGGCTGCACGTAAATACGCTGCCGATCGCCGAGTTCTACGCGATCTCGGTGGACATGGCCAAGCCGTACAGAATATGGGGCGGCACGCAGGACAACGGCATACTGGGCGGAGAAGCCAGGCCCATGAACCCCGGAAAAGAGCACTGGACCTGGGACGGAGGAGGAGATAACTACGTCACGCTGATCGACCCGAACGATCTAAATACAATGTACATGGAAGGCATGTTCGGCGGCATGGGGCGCAGGGACCTGAAAACAGGCAAGAGTCGCGGGATAAGGCCCAGAGGACCGAAAGGCCAACGGTTGCGATTCAACTGGATGACTCCCTTCATACTCTCGCCCCACAACTCAAAAACGCTCTACGCCGGCGCCAACATGCTCTTCAAAAGCGTAAACAGAGGCGACGACTGGAAGTGCATAAGCCCCGACCTGTCGACAAACCCCGGGCCGGAAAAAAAAGGCAACGTACCCTACGGGACAATAACAGACATCTCCGAATCGCCGCTGAAAAAGGGCCTGCTCTACGCCGGAACGGACGATGGACAAGTCCACATCACCAAAAATGACGGAGCCGCCTGGACAAAGATCACCAAGGGCCTGCCCGACAAATGGGTGACCCGGCTGGTCGCCTCGAAGTATGTCGAAGGCGAGGTGTTCTGCTCGCTGACCGGATATAGGGAGGACGACTTCGCGACGTATCTGTACATGTCCGACAACTACGGTAGGACGTGGAAGTCGATCAAGAACAACCTGCCGGACGAGTCGGTCAACGTGATACGCGAAGATCCGTTCGACAAGGATATTCTCTATGTCGGCACGGAACTTGGCGCCTACTGCTCGATCGACAGGGGGGGGAGCTGGCAGTCGCTGTGCAACCACCTGCCGACCTGCGCGGTGCATGACATCGCGGTTCACCCGCGCGACGGCGATATAGTGATCGGCACTCACGGGCGAAGCGCCTTTGTGATGGACGCCAGGGCAATCAAAAAGATAAAAGCAAAACTCGCAAAATCGGAGTAGGATAACGAAGTATGAAACTCTCCAAAATAAACCGCAAACTACACCGCTGGGGATCGATCCTAGCCTTGGCGCCGATGATGATCATTATTATCTCGGGCATTATTCTGATGCTGAAAAAGGATATGGCGTACATCCAGCCGCCGACCCAACGCGGGACGGGAACTGAGCTTGCAATCGGATTTGAGCAGATCCTCGAATCGGCCAGGAGCGTCGAGCAGGCGAAAATCGCATCCTGGGACGACGTCGATCGTCTCGATGTTCGCCCAGGTAAGGGCGTGGTCAAAGTGCGGGCCAAGAACGGTTGGGAGGTGCAGATCGACACCCAGAGCGGCGAGGTCATGCAGACCGCTGTCCGCCGTTCAGACCTGATCGAGAGCATTCACGACGGAACGTATTTCCATGACAGCTTCAAACTCTGGGTGTTCCTGCCGTCCGGCGTGATGCTGGCGATTCTCGTTCTCACCGGAGCCCACCTGTTCTTCCTGCCGCATCTGGCCAGACGAAAAAAACGACGGAAGGCAGCGGTGGAAACCGTCGAAACGCATTAATATACGCCCAATAACCCAATCACAGGAGAGCCCCGATGCGTTTGAAACTGACCTCCCTGGCGGCATGCTGCGGCGTGGCGCTTATAGCAGCGTTAACTTGCCTTGGAGCCGAAAAACCCAACGCTGCGGTCAAGTCCGGCTGGCCTCAGTGGCACGGGGTTAATCGCGACGGTAAGTCGCTGGACACCAATCTGCTGAAAAGCTGGCCCAAAGGCGGACCGACGCTGCTGTGGAAAGTCGCCAACATGGGGCAAGGGTATTCGACGGTCTCCATCGGCGGAGGATTGATTTACACCACCGGCCGAAAAGAGGCGTCCAATCCCGGGAACCCGCCCTCGGAAAAAGGTATCGTGGACAAACGCCCGGGCGAGCGACTGTTCATGATGGCGATCGACATGAAGGGCGAAGTCAAGTGGGACAAGGACATCACCGCCGCCTTCAACGGGCACCACGTTTACACCGGATCTCGCGCCACGCCCACCTACGAGAATGGGAAGCTGTATCTCATATCCGGACTCGGCGTGCTGGGATGCTATGACGCGAAAACCGGCGCCGCCAAGTGGCAGAGGGACATACAGAAAGAATTCAAACCGCTCAAGATGCGGTGGGCGTTCAGCGAGTCGATATTGATCGTCGGCGACCTGCTGATAGTAACCCCAGGCGCCGAAAAATGCTTCATGGCCGCACTGGACAAAAAGACCGGAAAGACAGTATGGAAGTCCGGCGGATTCGGACCTGCACACTACAGCTCACCGATTTACGCCGAATACAAGGGCGTGCCGATGATCATCAACGGCGGAGGGAACGGAATTATAGGCATACACGCCAAGACTGGAAAGATCTTGTGGGCCAATAACTTCGCCAAAGACAACATGGCCAACGTTCCCACTCCCTCATTTGTGGACGGATACGTGTTTTGGTCGGTCGGATACGGTAAGGGCTCAATCTGCCTGAAGCTGTCGGTGGTCGACAAGAAGGTCCGGGCCAAAGTCGCCTGGAAGTCTATGGACATCCGCACCCAGTACGGCGGATGGATAATCCATGACGGGCATATTTACGGAAACAACATGTACGAATGGTCGTGCGTGGAGTTGAAAACCGGAAAGACCCTCTGGATAGCCGAAGGCGTGAAAAAAGGCTCGATATCCTACGCTGACGGCATGCTGTACCTTTACGGTATCGACAAGGGACAGGTGGCGTTGGCGCCGGCGAGCCCCAACGGCCTGAAACTCACAGGCAACTTCAACGTCGCCGGACGAGGAACAAGTCGAGCCCACCCGGTAATCACAGGCGGAAGAATGTACATCCGCTACGACGACAACCTCTACTGCTTCGACGTGAAAGCGAAGTAACACAAGACTCCCACAGCCCACAGATTGCAATCTGTGGGCTTTGACGCCAGAAACGCCGTAGCTACTTCCCCGCAACCGGCAGCGGGCGGAAGTTCGGGGCGTCTTTCCATTTGATGTTTTTCTTGCCCTCGTGCGTTCCGTAATACGGGGCGTTGGCGTCGATCCAGGTTACGATCTTGATGAACTCGTTGCGGGTGATCTTCGACTTACACGGGGCCTTCAGGATCCGCTTGACCAGCTTGCTGCGGTGCGAACCGAACGACAGCGGCGGCTCGGCTGGGACGTTGGCGCTACCGAATCCGCCCTCGAGGTAGCTTACAAGTTTCTTTTTCCTGGTCAGGGTTTCATAGGATTTGCTGAACTTCTCTGTAAGCACGCCGGTTAGGTCCAACTCGCCTTTGGGCTTTTCACCGCTGTGGCAGGCCAGGCAGTGCTTGTTGAAGATCGGCTGGATGTCGGCTTCGTAGTGCACCGTGCGGGGTCCGGTGTCGCCTGGTTGGGGCTGGGGCGTGACGACCGGAAACTTCATCGCCAGCGGGCGGGCGGGTTTCAGACCCGGTGCGTTGCGACGGAACTCGTGACAGCCGATGCACGACCGCGACTCGCCCGGGCGTAGATTAATAAACGTCCGCATGCGGTGCAGCTCCATGTAGTTCTCATCCAGCGCCTGGAAGAAAACGTTCCTGTTGGCCGGTACTCTGAAATACGCCGACCCGTCTTTGTGGATCTTAACAATACCGTAAATCTTCTTGATCGACACATCCCCCCCGCCGCTTACCGCCGAAGCTTCCATACCCGCCCCGTCGCCCTGCTTCCCGGCGCGCACTGCGTCGTACCAGGAAAGATTCATCGCAGCCATCACGCGAAGGTATTTCACCCTGCCCCGCTTAATCCCGGGCAATCCGCGGTAAACGTCCTGCAGGAACATGGTGGCCAGGCCTTTGGATTTCGTGTAGGCGGTGTGCACTGCGTTAGTGTCGTCAACGGGCGTTATGCAGATCGGCTTTTTGCGCGGGCGCAGCGGTACGGGCTGGTGGCAGGCGATGTTCGGGTCGCGATAGAGTTCAGCCCGATTGCCCAGGTTATCCAGCACGTACAGCGCGTGTCCGGCGCCGGTTTTGTGCGAGGTTCCCGGCCCGTGAGAGACCAGGAAGAACTTCTCGGAGAACGGGTAAGGTTCGGCGAATCCGCCTTTGTTCCCCGTCATGGGGTAGAGGCCCGGATACTCGATCTCGGGGGTGAGATTCGTCATCGCGTCGGCGGTGCGTCTGTGGCTGCGAGTGTCAAGCAGGATCATCGGGCCAGCCAGTCCGCCGTGATGTCCGATACCGATTGTCGCGATCTTGCGGCTGTTCGGGATGCTGCAGGCGTTAA
>JABGPF010000211.1 GCA_018645065.1 Phycisphaerales bacterium | reverse complement strand
ATAAATCATACCAAAACCACCCGGTGGGACATATGTCAAGATGCTAGGGGCTCTGCTTTTTGGATGCTGGAGTTCCGGGCCCTTCCGGGACCCGGCTATAATCGCGCCGGGCCTTTGGCCCTAAGCGAACGGCGAGCGGCTTGGCGTATCACTGTTGGCGCTATGAAAAATGATCTTGCTGGATGGTGGGTCCTATGGTACTTTAATGTTATGACGACAGTGCAGGAAATCGAAAAAGCCGTGGCGCATCTCCCCCGGTCTGATCTGGATAAGTTCAGGGCGTGGTTCGACGCATTTGATGCCGACGTATGGGACAAACGGTTTGAAGAGGACGCGCAAAGCGGAAAACTTGACTCTCTCGCCGACCAGGCCCTGGACGACCTTAACCGCGAGCGATGTACTGACCTGTGAACCATAAAGCTAATCCAGGTTTCTGGAAATGTTATCACCGCCTCCCCACCCATATCCGGAAACTTGCGGATAATGGTTTTCAACTCCTCAAAAAAGATTGTCAGCATCCGTCTCTCCATTTTAAGAAGGTCGGTCGTTTTCGGTCTGTCCGTGTCGGAATGCACTACCGCGCCATAGGGGTTGATTTTCCTCGGGGAGTTGTGTGGTTCTGGATTGGCTCACACGAAGAATACAACAAACTTATAAAATGATTTGGAATCACTAATTCGGGAGTATTTTCTAATGGGTTTTTGGTCATCTATTTTCGGCGGTAAAGGTAGCGATAATTCCAAGCCGACGCCGCAAGATTCGGACAATGCAGGGCGATTCGTTTCAGAAAAAGGCTTCCAGGAAAATCTCTACAAACAGTCCGTAATGTCGCCGATGACTCTTGAACAACTTCGGCAATACGACGTGACGGACGATACAGTGCTCAAGCTTGAGTTCTTCTTCTACTCAAATTCGGAAGAAAATGCAGCACGGCTGACCGAAGAGCTTAAGGCGCTCGGTTATGATGCGGAATATGGGCCATCGCAAGATGATGGTGTTATGATTATCAGCGGTTGGACCACCGGCATGGCCATGTCCGAAGCGGTTGTGGTTGAGTGGACGCAAATGATGTGCCGACGCGGATATGATCATGACTGTGAACTTGATGGATGGGGCACGAATCCAAAGCAATAAATGAATACCAACAAAACCTTGCAGCAGACAGGGCTTGGTCCTGAAGCTGAAGGGTTGCGGTTGTTTTCGGTAAACACATTATGAAATATTGGCCTGCAGATACATTTGAGATTGAGTCTTCCTTGCCAAGGGGGGAGGTTATTGAGCGGCTTGGTCGAAACATTGAGCCTAGAAAGATATTACGTTTTTTCGGTAAGCATGTTTACTTCCAAGGCCGCGTAGATTCCAGCGGGTTTGAGGTCACGAGAATCATAAAATACCGCAACTCCTTCCTGCCGATCATTAAGGGGAACTTTGCCGATCATGACTCGGGAACAACTATCACAATAACCATGCAACTCCAGCCTTTAGTAGTAGCTTTTATGTGTGTATGGTTTGGACTTGCCGGTCTTTTCCTTTTAGGCTTTGCACTGGCCGCTTCGGTTGGAGCAATCTTCGTATTACCCATGCTATTGTTTGGATGGGCTCTCGCGACAGGGGGATTTTGGTTCGAGGCCGGAAAACAAAAAAAGTTTTTGATAAGTCTACTGTCCGGCCTGGGGAGAAAAGCACAACAACTCGCCGATGATCTTAATATTAGGCAGTGAAACAAGCTTCCCAAAAGCGCTAAGCCGCAAGCGGGAAAGACTATAGAACCCGAAGTCGTGCCGCTTGCGGCTTAGCGCTTTGGGGAAGAGTTATTTTGCAAAAGCACTATGATCACGAACTCCTTTTGCGCAAGGACTAATATCGGTCGTGCATAATCCTCGTCAGGGCGGGGGTAATGCCCTCCCCCCAACCCCAGAGCCTATCGAATCCACTTCGGGTCGCATTGGACATTGCGAATCGTTATCTCCCGAAATATACTAAACCCTTCTCAACTAAACCAAGAGACGCTGGCGCCGATTGACACGAAACGTTGGCCAGAAAGAAATGCCTTAATGGGATGCAATGACCTTCTAGCTGAACACGGATGCTGGACGATCTGCTCAGAATACGAGGTTGTGTTCTTGCGGAGACCAGATCGCTGCCAGATTGTCATCGGCGATTTCTACGGTGATCCGGAATGTGCAGTGATCGATATTGACGAGCAATGGTGCGTTGTGGCTGGTTGTGGCCTGATCGTCTACAGGATGAAGAAACCATTCCACCCCTTTGCGTATGGTGTTGTCTGCGATCAGTGGGCCGAATTTGGCCGGAACAATGACGATATCTGGTGGGTGTCCCGGTTGGAGCAAACAGGCCCCAGTCAAGTTCGTTTTACCGTGAGCGAGGATGATCGTCATACTGGGCGATACGAGTTGAACGTCGAGTCGATGGATGTCCGAAGGTTGTCGGAGAATATGGGCTAACAAACGCTTTAGGGGACCGCTCGCCCTTTTGAGCTTAGGCGTTATGATGTGGGATGCCTTTTCTCTTGGTCTTGACTAATCGGAACGCTACAATATGTTTGATGGGATGCTTGTTGGCGGATCCAGGCGGCAGGGAATATACATGCCCGAAAATCTGAAACAATTGTGGGTCTTGAATTTTGCGGTTGGTTATATTGTCCTCTTCCTGTCTACTTTCTTGTGCGGTTGCAATTCTCGTTCAAAGACCACCACGCCGCTCAATTGGCCCCCAAACGCCCCGGGGGAACCTTCCGGCCTGGTGCTGAGCGTCGCTTTTTCGCCGGACAGCAAACGCCTGGCTGCGGGAAGCTTCGACGATACTATCAGGATTTGGGATGTACACACTGGAAAAGAACTGCTCAAGTTCAAAACGCATTCGGAGTTGGTGTGGTCCGTGGCGTTCTCGCCCGACGGTGAGCGTTTGGCTTCGGGAGGCGGCAGCTTCTTCAAACGCTGTGAAAATCACATCAGTATCTGGGACACTGTTACAGGGGTCGAATTGCTCAAGCTTAAGGGGCATTCAGACAGAGTGTGGTCCGTGGCGTTCTCGCCCGACGGTAAGCTATTGGCCTCGGCAAGCTGGGACCAGACCGTGAGGCTTTGGGACACTGAAACCGGCAAGGAAGTTCTGGCGTGCAAGGGGCATTCGCAATCAGTGTACTCTGTGGCGTTCTCGCCTGACGGCAAGCGGCTGGCCTCGGCAAGCCTGGACCAAACCATTAAACTCTGGGACGTCGCTACAGGAAAGGAATTGCGCACGTTCAAAGGGCATTCTGACGCGGTGTTTTCTGTGGCCTTTGTGCCCGATGGTAAGCGGCTGGCTTCGGGCAGTTCGGATGGGACCATCAAGCTCTGGCAGATCGCATCGGGAAAGGAGCTTCTTACGTTCAAGGGGCATTCGGACGCTGTGTGGGGCATCGCCTTTTCGCCCGACGGCTTGGATCTGGCCTCGGGAAGCAATGACGAGACTGTCAGGGTTTGGGACACTGAGACCGGCAAGGAAGTCCTGGTGTTCAAGAGGCATTCAGATTTAGTGTACTCTGTGGCGTTCTCTCCTGATGGTAATCTCCTTGCCTCGGGCAGCTGGGACAGCACCGTCAAGCTCTGGAACACTTTCGATTGGATCGAGGCGCCTAAGCAATTCGGCAGTAAGAACCACGAACGCTACAACTGAACTGTGGCAGGCGATCTGCGGATAACGGATGAATGATCGGGCGGGTGATCGTCATCGTTCTGAATCGATTAGTATTCTTAAGACCATTGCGGTGGTCAGTAGCAGGAAAATGCCTATTCCGATCAGGATTTTTTGCAGGAGCTCTCTGGGGAGCATGAAACCGGTTGCTATTAACGCTATTATTACCGCTGCGATTGATATGACGATGATTACGGCTTTGGTGCGTGGGTGGAGCGGTTCGGTTCGGCGGCGTCGGCGGTGGGGGCGTTTGGTTTGGTGGGTCGGCCAGTTGCGCGCGTATTCGCCAGGCGAAATGCCGCGCGGAGGGCGGTCTATCGGTGGTGCGGATTGAGGGCCTTTTGGCGCTGCGGGTTTTGGCGGTTTTGGAGCGGCTGGTTGCGGTGGATTTTGGTGGTCGTATCGACGACGGAGGGCGGGGTCTATCAGCGTGTCGTGGGCCCGGTCGATCTCGGTGAACTTACGGGCCGCGTCGGGATGAGGGTTCGTGTCGGGGTGAAACTGCTTAACCAACCGGCGATAGGCGCGCTTGATCTCCTCGGGAGCGGCTGACCGGTCGACCCCAAGGGTCTGGTAGTAATTTTTTTCGCCCATGTTCAAATCCGCGCACTTGCGTATAACATCCGTCGAACCAACGAGTAACAATTGTCAACAGACACCCAAATAACCGCAAGAAGAAAACTACGATAAGTGACGTGCTGGTGCAAACCGCCGCGAGATGGCCAGGTTCACAGGGGGCGAAAAATGGGAAGATTGTGCACTATGCTGTGAAGTTCACTTTTTTCAGGGTTGAATCGGGGCCTGTTTATGTAACTGCTTTAATAGTAGTTTGTTATCGGGTTGGCGGCGGTTGGGGCTGGCGGTTGGTATTCTCGGTATTGCCGGTATTGCGGGAATATTGGGCCGGTTTGCGCTTTTGAAATGTGTGAAGCAATTGTGAAGATCGGGATACTGGGGCTGGGGCGGATCGCGCAGGGGGATTGAAGCTAAATCGCGGTGTCGGAAGGAACGTTAACGGAATAATCCCGATGTACATCGGGATCCAGCAAGAAATGTCCAATGTCCAAGTAACGGCGAACGTCAAAGGCGAACGACAACGACATCCCGACTGCGTCGGGACGAGGCGGACTCTGGCGTCCGCCGTTAAACAAGATAACGTCAACGTCAACGTCAACGGCGATAACCATCGCTTGTCAGGTTCTGATTTAGAGGTGATTGCCTGCTTGCGGATCATGCGGGGATTGCATCGGGTGGGGGGATTGTGTAGATTTATGGGACGGGTTGATGATGTTGGAGGCCCGGGCAATTATGAATACAGAGCTCGAAAAACCTGAAAACAAATCGGATGATCGCTCTGCGGTTGGTCGGAGGCGCTGGCGGAGGCGGATCGTTTTGCTGTTGGTGATTGTTGGGGCGTCGGCGGGGTTGGCGTGTTGGCAGGGATGTCCGAACGCTGTTGGTCCTGTCGAGGCGCCTGAGACCCAGCCGGCTGACGCCGAAGATGCACGACAGAGGGAAATGGTTTTGGGCGCCTGGACCGACGATTACAAGGGTAAGCGGACGATGATCCTGAAGGCTGACGGTACCGGGACAATGCACGTGGAACTCAGCGGTTTCAATGCGATACTCGGGTCGAAAATGCGGTTTGACATGGTCTGGTCGGTGAAGGATGGGAGGCTTAAGAAGCGGACCATTGGCGGCGAGCCGTCCGGGCGGGTCAACCTGATACTGAAGGCGATGGGCGATCGGGTCGACGAACCGATAATCGAACTGAATGATCAACGCCTTTGGCTACAGGACGCCGACGGTGAAACGATATACTACTGGCGTCGCGTGTCGAAGCCGGCGAGCGATGCGGGCAAATAGCGGCGCCAAACTGAAAGTACGACGATGTCAACGACACCGAAGGAGTCGCCAATGCTGCGGATGGGTTTTATAAGTGCTAGTGTTATTGCTGTGATGACGCTCGGATTGATCTGGCCGGTTCGCGCCGCCGACAAGGCCAAACAACCGTCCTGGCCGCAGTTTCGCGGCGCCAATCGCGATAGCGTTTCACAGGAGACTATCGGTCTGCTGAAGAAGTGGCCTGAGGGCGGCCCGCGGTTGATATGGAAATATTCGCAGTGCGGCAAGGGGTTTTCCGGGGTCTCGATAGCCGACGGGCGAATCTATTGCGTGGGCGATTTCGGGAAGCAGGAGATGCTGTTCGCGCTGTCGCTTGATGGCAAGTTGCTCTGGAAAACCGCCAACGGAGCCAGTTGGCGCGGCTCGTGCCCCGGTTCGCGAACTACGCCTACATATGTAGACGGGGTGCTGTATCACATGAACCCAGCCGGGCGGGTGGGGGCGTTCAACGCCGCCAGCGGTAAGGAAATATGGGCGGTGGATTTGAAGGAGCGTTTCGGCGCGAAGTTCGGTGTTTGGGCGATGGCGGAGAATCTGGTGGTCGACGGCGAGAAGGTGCTCTGCCTGCCCGGCGGGACGAAAGCACTGGCTGCGGCGCTGGACCGGAAGACGGGGAAAACTGTGTGGACTACGACGGGCCTGAGCGATCGGGCTGCGTATTGCACGCCGATAGTCGCGGTGCACAAGGGCGTTCGTCAGATGATAACCATGACGTCTAAAACGGTTATCAGCGTCGACGTGAAGACGGGCAAGTTGCTGTGGAGCCATCCGTATCCGATGGGTTACCCCCAGCACGCCACTCCTCCTGTGTATCATGACGGGCATGTGTTCGTCGCGTGCGGGCACTCGACCGGCGGGACGATGTTGCGCATCAACGCCGACTCATCGGCGGTGAAGAAGGTGTGGTATATGGGCAAGTTCGATAACTGCCACGGCGGTGTGATGCGGATCGGGAGTCGTCTGTACGGTTCGGGATGCCGCGTTGGCGGGAAGGGTTTTTACTGCGTGGATTTCGCCAGCGGTAAGCTGATTGGCTCGAATTATGATGTGGGTAAGCTGTCGATTTTGCTGGCTGACGGTATGCTGTACGGGTTGAATCACACCGGTCCGATGTACCTGATGGCGATCACCGAGGGCGGTATGAAAGTGGTAAGCCGCTTCGACATGCCCGGTAAGCGTAAAACGAACGTTTACCTGGCCCATCCGGTGGTGTGCGGTGGTAGGCTTTATCTGCGTCAGGGCGAGAATTTGTACGTGCACGACATCCGCAGATCGGGCGATTAGTGCTTGTTTTTCCGAGGCTTAGGCTCGGCGGAGGGTGGGCGTATTTTAAAAAATCCGATATTTGTGCGAAATGCGGTGATTGGTTCAAGAATTTCTGTCGGTCGTTCCGATAACTATTAAGCGGAAAGGAATCCGTGCTGGGTATTGGAAGTACTGATTATGGAACGAATATTTTCAGTTGTGACGGGTATTACAGAAGCACTCGTGTTCGCCGCGATCGCCATCGCGATGGTCATGGTCGTATGGGTTGCACTGTAGAGGGCATTTTCTCCGTGTTCGACAGCAAACGGTAATCCCCCCTTGGTTCATTCGTACTGAGCTACGATTTGCGGTAATTCTGTGATGTCTGTGAGGATGTGATCGGGTTTAATTCGAGACTTCTTGCCTCGTCCGGTCAGATCTCTAAGCACCGTTATCATGCCTGCTCTCTGCGGGCCTGCGATATCGGGTTTTAGCGAGTTCCCTACAAACATGGTGTTCTCGGCTTGGAGTCCGATTTTTTTCAGCGCCAGTTCGAATATTTTCGGGTGCGGTTTGCGGTGTATCACGTCGCTGGAATAGATTCGCGTGGGTATCAGATCGCCCAGCGACACGAGGTCCAGATGGCGGTCCAGGACGCTTTTCGGGAGGAATGTGTTGCTGACGAGTCCGATTTCCAGCCCTTGGTTTGTTAGGGTTTCAAGTGTTTCTACGGCTCCTGGTACTAGGATGGTGGCTTTGCTGAGCGGGGTGTAGAATCGCCATGCGAGTTCCAGGTTTTCTTCGTCGGTGAGTTGGTATCCGTATTTTTCGGCGAAGTGGGACATTACGTCCATCGAGTTGAACTCTCTGCCCGTTACGTGTGCTTTAATGTAGTTCCATCTGATCGCCCAGAGTTGCCGGTAATGGAACGTTCGAAAACCGGGCAGATCTTTTCCGATTTCCTGCAGGTACTTGTATCCGAGTTGTGCGCCTTGCTTGAACAGCGCGCTCATACTGACGTGGGCGAAATCGATAAGCGTATCGCCCAGGTCGAACAGGATGCCTTTAATCTTTCTGGTCATTGTCGGTAATTCTAGCGTATAGGGGGCTTTGACGCCAACTTGGAATGATTTGGATCGAGAATTGCAAAAAGCATCTTGAAATTTGTGAGATTTGGACGATACTATGAGCGTTGTAACTGAAGTCCCCACCGCCCGGTAGGGGTTAGACAACCTGTAAAAAACTGGAAAACGCGAAGAGGAGCAAAGTATGGCTTATGTAATTTCTGACCAGTGCACCGCATGCGGTTCGTGCATGGATTCCTGCCCGGCCGACGCTATCAAAGAAGGCGATCCGAGGTACACGATCGATCCGGACCTGTGCATTGACTGCGCCAGCTGCGTAGACGCCTGCCCGGTTGAAGCGATCAGCGAAGGTTAATCGACGATTAATTTGACTACCAGCGGGCCGACGGGTGACATCATCCGCCGGCCCGTTTTATGCGCTTAATGCAATCGGGGAGGTAATTTGTTCGTTGCTACATGTAGATTTAGACGGGATCAGGTATAATGGTTGGGCGGATTTATGACTTGGGCTATTTGGAACATTATTGTGCTCTGGGACGTCTAAGTTATGGAGTAAGTGTATTAAACCAGAAAAACTGTAGCGAACATGAGGATAAGATGCGTAAGAGAACAATAGTCTCGATTGCATCGCAAGTGCTTTTTGCGGCGATGTTTGTAGTGTTGATCTGTCAGGGTTTGCAGGCTCATCCGACCGGGGTGCCTACGACCCGGCCGACAACGATGCCCGCCACTCAACCTGCCGCCAAGCCCACCACTCAACCGGCGACCCAACCGACGACGTTACCGGCGGATTTGATCGAAGCGGCGCGGAAGCTGTATCTCAAGGGTGATTACGCCGGCTCCGAAAAATTTTATCGGAAGGCTATTACCGCCAAAAAGTCTCCGATTATCGCATCGATCGGCCTGACCAAGGCGTTGGATGCACAGGGTAAATACGCTGAGGCGAAGAAGGCGATTCTCGCGGTGTCGGCCAGTGCGGGCAAGGACTGCAAGTGGCGAACAGCCGCCGCTGAGGCCCTTATGCAACTTGGCGAGTATTCCCAGGCGCTGGTTCACGCCACCGAGGCCAACAAATTGAAACCTACCTGGGCTCCGGCGATTTTCGTTCGCGGGCGTCTGCTCGAAACGCTCGGAAAGAAAGCCGAAGCCAAAAAAGTGTACGACTCGATGTCGCTCGTAGTGGCTGACCGGGAATATCGCAAGAGCGCCGAGCAACTTGTCGCCGTCGGCCTGATTCTCGACCGATACGTGATCCTGACCGGTCAGAAGGCCTCGGGCCAGGCCGACAATATTTACAACAATTACATTCGCAGGGCGTATGAAGACGTCGATCCGGGTTATTGGCCTGCGCACGTGGCCGCTGGTATGTTCGCCCTGTCAAAGCATCGCGCAAAGACCGCCGCCGGCGAGTTTGGTCTGGCGTTGAAGCGTAATCCGCGATGCACCGGGGCGCTTGTCGGCCTGGGAGCCGGTTCACTGTCGACCTGGAAGTTCGAGCAGTGCATTAAGTACGCCGACTCGGCGCTGAAAATCAACCCGAACCACGCCGACGCTCTGTTGCTCAAAGCGGTTTGTATGATGCAGTGGCGGAAGTTTGATCTTGTCGAACCGTTCATCAAGAAGGTGCTGAAAACCAACCCTAATCATCTTGACGCCCTGTCGCTGGGCGCGGCACTGAAGATTCGCACATGGAAGGAAGATCTCGCCAAGCCGTACCTCGCCGCCGTTGCGAAGGTGAACCCAAAATATTCGGGCGCGCCTAACACTATTGGTCAGTGGTTGGCTGCGGCAAGGCAGTTCAAAA
>JABGPF010000210.1 GCA_018645065.1 Phycisphaerales bacterium | reverse complement strand
CGCAGGCCAGGACGCCGAATATCGATAAGCTCGCCAAGCGCGGAACTCTGTTCGAGCGGGCGTACTGTGCGGCTCCGGCGTGCCTGCCGTCGCGTGCGGCTACTATGACTGGCGTCGCGCCTTATCGATCGGGCTGCTACGCCAACTCGCCGACTCAAACCTGGCAGGATATTCTGCTGCCGATCGCCGACCCGCTACCGGCCCATCTGCGGGCCTGCGGATACGAGACTGGCGGCGCCGGGAAAATATATCACCACTTTCAGAATCATCCCGACTCGTGGGACGACTTCTGGCCGAGCAAGAACCTGCAGTTTCCGCCCACACACGTACCGAAAAAAGAATACCAACCGTCGTTCGACAGGAAACCGCGATCCAAAAACTGGTACATGGAGTTTAACTGGGGACCGCTGGATAAGAAAGTCGAGCAGACCGGCGACTGGATGAGCATGAAGTTCGTTTCGCAGAAGCTCCAGGAGAAGCGTGACAAGCCGTTTTTCCTGGCGTGCGGGATCTACCGGCCGCACGTTCCATGGTTCGTTCCGCGGAAATACTTCGAAATGTTCCCGCTCGATAAGATCCAGTTACCGCCCAAAAAGCTCGACGATTACAGCGACATTCCCAAAGGCGCCCCGCGAAGGGGGGCGTGCGTTTACTATAGGGTTCTCGAGGCCAACGGGTATCACAAGCAGGCGGTGCAGGCTTATCTGGCGAGCATTGCGTATGTCGACGATCTGGTCGGGCGTCTGCTGAAGAATCTCGAAGCCAGCGGTTATGGCGACGATACTGTTGTGGTCTTTTCGGCCGATCACGGGTGGCACCTCGGCGAGAAACTGACCTACCGCAAGTTTACGCTGTGGGAAGAGGCCTGCCGCGTCCCTCTGATAATCTCGCTGCCGAAAAGTATGCGGGGCGATCAGCGCCGGGGAGCAACTTGCTCGCGTACGGTTAATCTCCTGGACCTCTACCCGACTCTCGTTGATCTGTGCGGGGTGAAGGCTCCGCGTCAGCGGCTTGACGGGCATAGTCTCACGCCTCTGTTGAAGAACCCCGCCGCGTCGTGGGCCCATGGCTCGGTCACGTCGCATGGATTTAAGAACGATTCGCTGCGCACCGAGCGATGGCGATACACTCGCTACGCTAACGGCGCCGAGGAGCTTTACGATCACAATGCCGATCCGCAGGAATGGACGAACCTCGCCTCGGACGCTGCTTACAAGGATGTGCTGGTCGCCTTGCGAAAACGCCTGCCCCAGAACCACACGCCCATGGTCAAAACAAAACCGTTCGACTATGGCGCTTTTTCCCGAAAACATCACAAAGAGTTCCGCGATAAGAAGCTGATAAATCGCATCAAGAGGAATTGAAATTGAGAACGTCACGCGTCATTAATATTGTCGGTTGCCACGCCGAAGGTGAAGTTGGCGATGTGATTGTCGGCGGGGTTGCGCCACCGCCCGGCGAGACGATTTGGGAGCAGCGTTGTTTCATCGCCAAGGATGATCGGCTGCGGCGTTTTGTGCTGAATGAACCGCGTGGCGGCGTTTTTCGGCATGTGAATCTACTCGTGCCGCCCAAGGACCCAAGCGCGGATATCGGTTGGATTATCATGGAACCGGCTGACACCCCGCCGATGTCGGGGTCGAACTCGATATGCGTAGCCACCGTCGTTCTCGACACCGGAATTGTGCCCATGACCGAACCGGAAACCCAACTGGTGATGGAGGCTCCGGGCGGTCTGGTTAAGGCCCGGGCGATCTGTCGTAATGGAAAGGCTGAGCGGATTACGATAACCAATGTGCCTTCGTTTGCTGATAAGCTCGCTGCGTCGTTGGAAGTTGAAGGGCTCGGTACGCTCGTCGTTGATACAGCATACGGCGGCGACAGTTTCGTGATCGTCGACGCCAAGGCGTTGGGCTTTGAAATTACCCCATCCGAAGCTGCTGATCTTGTCGCGACCGGCATGAAAATCACCGCAGCCGCCAACGAACAACTCGGCTTCCAGCATCCGGTGCACGCCGAGTGGGACCATATATCGTTTTGTCAGTTCGCAGGCCCGCTGGCTGAAGAGAATGGGCAGTTGGCGGGGTCCAACGCAGTTTGCGTTCGGCCGGGCAAGATCGACCGCTCGCCAACGGGCACAGGCTGTTCAGCCCGGATGGCGGTTCTGCACGCCCAGGGACGAATGCAGGTTGGGGACCGCTACCTGGCCCGCTCGATCATCGGCTCGGAGTTTGAGTGTGGGATCGAATCGGTGACATCGCTGGGCGAAACGAACGCAATCCTGCCGACTGTTTCGGGCAGGGCGTGGATAACCGGGACGTCTGAACTTATGCTGGACCCGGATGATCCATGGCCCGAAGGCTACCGTCTTGCCGACACCTGGCCGACAATGTAAAGAGAAAGATAATGACTAAACAAAATGGAATTAGAAGCGTATTGGCCCTGATAATCGTCGCGGGATTTACTTCCAATCTCGCCGCAAAGGACCAACCAACCACCAGGCCAGCCAAACCCGCTAAGGCGGACGCCGAGAAGTTCAGCTATTATTTGGGTTATAGCAACGGTAAAAACATATCCGCCAACCCGAAGCAGAAGCCTACTGACAATGCGGCGTTTTTGCGCGGAGTGCGAGTCGCGTTCGGCCTGGAGAAAACAAAACCCGAAGATAAGGACAACGCCGATTACAAAAAGGGCGCTGCTTTCGGGGTTAGGTTCACCGCGTTTGGGAAGCAGCGATTTGCCCATTTAGAACCGCTCAAGGCGATCGAGGGTCTTGATGCGGGCCTGGCGAGCAAAAAGCCCGCGTACACTTCCGAAGAGCTCAAAAAGGCGACGGGGGCTTGTTCGAAGTTTGTCAAGCGGCCGTCGCGACAGCCCAGTCCGATGCTGGGCAAGGCGGCGCCTAAGTGGGAGGTAGGGCCGTGGTATCAACTGCCCAGCGGTAAAACCTCGCTGGATATTTCCGATTTCAAAGGCAAGGTTCTTTATGTCTACTGCTTCCAGAGCTGGTGTCCGGGCTGCCATAAACGGGGCTTCCCAGCGTTGAAGCAGGTCTCCGATAAATACAAAGACGATGACAGCGTGCGATTTGTCGTGTTCCAGACCGTGTTTGAAGACCGGGCCTCCAAACCGGTGAACACTTTCGAGAACCTGAAGGAAATCGCCAAAAAGTACGGTTTGACCATGCCTTTCGCGCAAAGCGGAAGCCGCAAAGATAAGTCCAAAATAATGCGGGCATACAAAACCAGGGGAACGCCCTGGACAATGATTATCGACAAGAAGGGCGTAATTCGCTACAGCGCGTTCCACATAACTCCAACTGATGCAGCCAAGCTTATCGAAAAACTCAAAGCGGAAAACGACTAGTGTGAATGAATCCCGCTATTTGTGAAGGCGATGCTGGCCCCTGGCGATCGAAAGTTTAGAGTGAGCAGGCGAACATACATTATTATCGCCGTGGTGATGTTTCTGCTGGCCGGTTATTTGACGGGCCCCGTTTTCAATGCGATGAAAACTTACGTTACTTCAGGTCATGACGTGCCTGTGGTGGTTTTTGAGCCAACCAGGCCCATACCCGCTTACGTCCGTTTTATGCTGCCGCTGTGTTTGCTGTCTGCTGCAATCCCGCTGACCTTCATGATCAATCAGAATCTTCGTCGCTCGATTATTGGCCTGCTTATGGCGCTTGTTGTGGGCGCGGCCATACTATTATCGCTTCGCGATCGTCTGGAATCGGGGCTTGCTTCGGGCCCGGAGAATGGATCAGAGGTGACGTGTCAATTGGAGCAACTTCACCTTGAAATGGTTCCATGGGCGGCGCTGGCGTTTATGTTTGTGCGACAGGGCGCCCTGAAAGCAAAGGGCAAGAAGCGCAGCAAGCAAGACGACCCGCCGACGGATGTAAACAAAGATATCTGAGCGTTGCCTGGCAGGATGCTCCAGGATGTTGCTACTTATGAAATTTGGTCATAGAAACCTCATCTTGATTTCGATAGCGTTGAGCTTGTGTTCATACGCTGCGGCCGATCGGGCGCAGATATCCATCAAGCGGGTCGAGGCGATGCCTGACTTCCCCGAGCCCTACGTTATGCGGGACTGGGACAAGGTGGCGGCGGACTTTGACGCTTTGTTGTTCGATACGCGAAAGAAGGGGCCGCATTTGCCGCTGATTAGATTCGCCGGCCGTCCTGGCGCGGCGGGTAAAGAGATATTTTACATACCGTCGTACGTTGGTCACAGGTCGGGCGCGGCTGAGGGTATCACGTGTTTCGGCGCGGTGAGCGGCGCCCTGATCGCCGGTGTCGACAAGAGCAATCAAAACGGGCGGAACTACTTGCGCCTGGTCGAGAATTATTATCACGATAAGCCTGGCCTGTATCTCAATAATCTTGGCGGTAAGACGGGCAAGTCATTTTGGTACGAGATTTTTCCGAGCGTTCTGTTCTATCGCATTTATAATTTCGCGCCCGATTCGGCGCCAATGCGGAAGCAGTTTTTCACTACTGCTGATAATTGGTACGATGCGTGTGTGGGCATGGGCGGGAGGAAATCGCCCCGGGCACTTCCGGATTTCAACCACACTGCGTTCTCGTTTGAAACTATGAAACCGGTTGATAACAAGAAGTGGACAGAGCCCGACTCATCGGCCGGTGTGGCGTGGATCGAGTATATGGCGCACGTGAAAAGCGGCGCCGGGGATAAGAAATATCTAACCGCCGCCAAGTGGGCGATGGACTATCTGCAGCAGTCCAAACGCAGCCCGTTTTACGAAGTGCTCATGCCGCTTGGCGCCTACACCGCCGCCCGGATGAACGCCGAACTCGGCACGACATACGATACGCAGCGATTCGTTAATTGGTGCTTCAGCGGCGAGAGTCGCAGGCGATGGGGCGCGACGGTCGGTAAGTGGGGCGATTACGATTGCGCCGGGCTCGTCGGAAGCGTTCGCGACGAGAAGAATATGTACGCCTTTGCGATGAACTCGTTCGACCTGGCCGCTTCGATTGTCCCGATCGTGCGATATGACGATCGATTCGCCGACGCGATCGGTAAATGGATGCTGAACTTGGCGAACAGTTCACGTCTGTTCTATCCGAACGCTTTGCCCGAGGGCCAGCAGGCCGATTACGACTGGTCGCGAAAGCACGACCCTAACGCATGTATCGCATACGAAGGCCTTCGCCAGCGCCACGCCGTGATCGATCGAGTAAGAGGCGTCCACAAGACCGTTTCGGGCTCCGTTGTTTCCGGGTCGATCAAGTCGCTGGCGGGCACTGATAGAGCTTACCAGTGTCTCGAAGAGGGCCCCGCCGACCGGCTCGAACACATTTGGACCGTAAGCCTAAGCCGCGCCGAGCAGCATCATATTCATCTGGTCGGTAAGACATCCGGCGCCGATAGGGAGAGCTTTGCGTTCTCGTATTCCGACAAACCCTCTGGCCCGTTCAAGCCGCTGTTCACTTTGGCAGCGAAGGATAATCGCAAGAGGATCGGCGAGATCAAGTCGTCTGCAGCCACCGTGTATCTGAAAGTCGTCGATTCTGGCGCGAAGGGGGGCAAGGGCAAGGATCGCATATATATAGATGACATATGGATTGTCTCGAAGTCGTCCAAGGCTCCGTTCGCCACGGGCGATGCGAGGAAAGCCGGTTGGGGCAAGACGAATCTCGGCCTGTACGGTTCGGGCTATGTGGGCATCCTGGCTGGGATCGTCAATAAGACAAACGTCAAAGGTGTCCTGCAGTTAGACTGCCTGGCGACGGATTTTCACCATGCCCCGGCATATCCGACGTATCTGTATTACAACCCTTACGATGCGGGCAAAAAAGTCGAGATCGATATGGGCAAGGGGCGCAAGGACATATACCTGCCAATCGAAAATAAGTTCTCCGCCCGTGGCGTGTCCGGCAAGGTGGGCGTAATGATCGCCCCGAAATCCAGTCGCGTGATAATACTCTGCCCAACTGGCGGGAAGGTAACCCGCAACGGGCGGAAAACACTGGTAAATGGGGTTGTTGTCGATTATCGATAATGGTGGCGCGGCTTGTGGGATGAGTATTTTAATTTTTTGCAAAAAAATTTGACAGTTCCGCGTTTGTTTTTGATTTGCGCAACGGTTTGCATAGTATGTTGTTAAGGCGCAATCTGGGAAGTTAATCAACTTTGGTTGCAAGAATTCCGATTATGAGGGTTGACGGACAGCGTGTTTATCGATAGGCTGTGTATGAATTCACAGCGTGAATAGAATCACGTAGCAAGACGTGATCTATGTCACATTTTCGAGGAAGTTATGGACGGACCACCATCATACGAGACTGTCGGACGCCTAAGCCGCTACCGCAGGCTGCTCACCCGGCGTGTGGAAACTGGTAGCGAGGGCGTCTATTCGCACGAACTGGCCGCAGTTGCTGGCGTCTCTGCTGCCCAAGTGCGACGCGACATGATGGCCGTTGGCGCAAATGGAAGCCCTACAAGAGGTTACAATGTCGAAAAACTAGTCGAATGCCTCAGTGTCGAGTTGGATGACCCCGAAGGGAGTAGGGCTGCACTTGTCGGGGTGGGTAACCTTGGAAGGGCGATGTTGTCGTTCTTTCAGGGACGCAGACCCAAACTTTCGATTGTCGCTGCGTTTGACCGCGAACCGTACAAAGTGGGGAGAGTGGTTTGCGGATGCCGCTGCTATTCGATGGATGAAATGTCGCAAGTTGTTATTGATAAAAAGATTACCGTTGGGATTATCGCTGTGCCATCGTCGGCCGCCCAAGCCGTCGCCAGTGAACTTGAAGACGCAGGCGTGCGAGGAATATTGAACTTCGCACCGGTGGCGCTTCGAATCTCACCTGAGACGTTTTCCGAAGATATTGATATGACAATGGCCCTTGAGCGAGTTGCTTACTTCGCCGGGCGAAACAGTTAGAAAGGATATACCAGTGCCAATGCATGCGGATATTGACGACATTTTGGCGAAGTACCCAAACGCGGGTCGCGACGCGCTGATCCCGCTGTTGCAGGACGTGCAGGAGCGACACGGGTACTTGTCACGTGAAACCGTCGCCCAGGTCGGTGAGTGGTTAAAACTACCGGCCAGTAAGATCTACGGTGTGGCGACTTTCTACAATCAGTTTCGGTTCCACGCGCCTGGAGAGTTCCATGTTCAGGTCTGCCGCGGGACCGCGTGCCACGTTAAAGGCTCGTTGGCGGTTTTACAGGCGCTGAAGCAGTCGCTGAAGATCGACGCGGGCCAGACAACCCGAGACGGGCAGTTCAGCCTCGAAGTTGTCGCTTGCATCGGAGCATGCAGCCTGGCGCCGGTTATAAGCATTGACGGTGAGTTCCACGCGGGGGTAAAGCCCGACGAAGTGGAAGGCATTATCGAAACCTATCGCGCGAAGAAAGGCGGGCAGTAATATGATCTCGCCAAGTGAAATGAAAAATCTTATCCAGTGCGGACACAGCGAAGATAAACCGTGCCCCAAGCTGATCGATTGTCTCATCGACGGGCCGCAGTGCGAATGCGAGCAGAGTGTCAAAGACGCCCTTACCGCTACGATGACCGGTTTGCGGCGTGAGAAGATCGATAAACCGGTGATCTTCATCGGCACGGGCACATGCGGCTTGGGCGCCGGGGCGGGCAAGACGCTGGCTGCCGTGCGGTCGCATCTTGACGCCCAGGCAATCGAGGCCGATATTGTTGAGGTCGGTTGCATTGGTTTGTGCGTGGCTGAGCCTGTGGTCGACATTCAAATGCCCGGTAAGGCTCGTATGTCCTTCAGTAACATTACCGCCGACGATGCGCCCGGATTGATCGATTCGGTTTTCGCCGGTGAAATTGATCTCGCCAAAGTGTTGGGTCAGTTCCCCGCTTCTGACGGTCAGGAGGCATGGGACGCTCCGCTGCTGAGCGATCATCCGTTCTTCGCAGCCCAGACTCGCTGGGTGCTTGCGAATTGCGGCTTGGTCGATCCGGCGAGTATTAACGAATACATTGCTCGGGGCGGTTATCGGGCCTTTGCCCGGTCGCTGCGTGAGACTACTCCGATTGAGTTGTGCGATCTGGTTGAGTCCAGCGGGCTTCGTGGTCGTGGCGGCGGCGGGTTCCCTGCCGGTCGCAAATGGAAGTTCGCCCAGGGCGCAGCCAGCAGTCAACGCTACCTGATATGCAACGCCGACGAGGGCGACCCCGGCGCGTTCATGGATCGCGCGGTTATCGAGGGCGACCCTCACCGCCTGCTGGAAGGCATGGCGTTGGCGGCTTATGCGATTGGAGCCAGCAAGGCGTACGTTTACATTCGGGCTGAGTATCCGTTGGCCATCGAGCGTTTGGTCAAGGCCATCGCCGACGCCAAAGAGTTCGGACTGCTCGGACGCAACATTCTCGACAGCGGTTTCGACCTTGAGCTTGTGATCAAGAAGGGCGCCGGCGCGTTTGTTTGCGGTGAAGAGACCGCATTGATTAACAGTATCGAAGGTAAGCGGGGCATGCCTCGCCCGCGTCCTCCGTTCCCGGCGATTTCGGGATTGTTCGGTCATCCGACGATCATTAACAACGTTGAAACGCTGGCGAATGTTGCCGGTATTGTCGACAAGGGCCCCGAATGGTTCGGTAGCGTGGGCGTTGAGACCAGCAAGGGCACCAAGGTGTTCGCCCTGTCCGGTAAAGTCGAGCGAACCGGGCTTATCGAAGTTGCGATGGGCACGACGATTCGCGAGATCGTGTTCGATATTGGCGGTGGTATACCCGACGGTAAGGCGTACAAAGCCGTTCAGATCGGCGGTCCGTCCGGTGGTTGCATACCGACTGAGCATTTGGACATCGAGGTCGATTATGAGTCGTTGAAGACGATCGGCGCGATGATGGGCAGCGGCGGGTTGGTGGTTATGGATGAAGATATCTGCATGGTCGACGTGGCCAAGTTCTTCATGGACTTCATCCAGCGTGAGAGTTGCGGTAAGTGCATCCCGTGTCGCGAAGGCACGCGTCGAATGCTCGAAATTCTCCAGCGCATCACCAGCGGATACGGAGCCGAGAAGGACAACGACGCCCTCCAGCGGTTCAAGGGCATTATGCACTTGCAGCGTTTGAGCGAGGCGATCAAGGACACCAGCCTGTGCGGACTGGGCCAAACCGCGCCCAACCCCGTGCTCAGCACGCTGCGATACTTCCGCGAGGAATACGAAGCGCATGTGTTTGAGCGAACTTGCCCCGCAGGTGTTTGTGCCGAGTTGAAGCGGTATCGTATTGTTCCCGAAACGTGCAAAGGCTGCACGCTGTGCGCGAAAAAGTGCCCAGCCGACGCCATTGTCGGAGCGGTGAAAACTCCCCACGTGATCGTGCCTGACAAGTGTGTCGGATGCGGAACGTGTGTGGACGTGTGCAAATTTGACGCAATCCTCGTTGAATAGCGGCCAGGAGATTAGTCGTGGTAAATATAGAAGTAAACGGTGTACAACTGAAGGCCAAGGCGGGCGAGACCGTGTTGGCGGCGCTGAAGCGGAACGGGATTTCGGTTCCCACGCTTTGTCACATGCCCGATATGACCCCCAGCGGCGCGTGTCGCCTGTGTGTGGTCGAGATCGAAGGGCAACCTAACCTTACTCCGAGCTGCGCGTATCCGGTGGCTGAGGGTATGGTGATACAGACCCACACGCCCCGAGCGATGAGAGCGCGGAAGACGATTATCGAGCTGCTGCTGGCCGATCATCCCGACGACTGCCTCTATTGCGTGCGAAACTCGAACTGCCAACTGCAAACGCTCGCCGAAAACTATGGTGTGCGCGAGCGGCGATTCGCGGGCAAACGCAGCCAGCACTTCCCCGATACGTCGAGCGC
>JABGPF010000209.1 GCA_018645065.1 Phycisphaerales bacterium | reverse complement strand
ACAACACATCGTGCGCCCGACCGCGTTCGGATTGGCCAAGCAAACGGAGATCTTTATTCGGCGCGATATAGCCATTCCACACCGCGGTCGTGCAGGCCACTGGAAAGCGGAAGCCGGTTTCTTTGGCCCACTCGGTAAGATCGATCAGTACGCCGTCTTCGATCGCCTGGGCTCGGGAATACGCGAAGATCACGGGCATGTCGCTGAACGGATTGCCCATAGTGCGGTCACACATAGGCGCCCTCCCTGTCCCACAGTTCCGGTCGATCATACAGTTCGGCCAGCACGGCCTGTCGCTCGCCAGGCTCCATATCCTGCAAGTCTTCGAGCCACTGATCGCCAAAGCACAGGCCGTCAGTGTCCTCAGCCCAATGATCCCGCCCGAAGAAGAACGGAACGCCCGTGATTCGAACATTCTGCGCGTACTCGACACACCAAGCTTCGTGATCGCTACCGACGAACTCGGCGGCATAATCGACATCTATGGGAATATTTATCCTCCCGCCAGGGCCGGTATTGTGCTGCAGTCTCGCAAATGTCTTTCCGCCGCGTGCGAGGATGAACATCACGGCCCAATCGCAGCCGCCGAAAACGCGTTGGAAACACTCTTCGTCCGTGCCGCTAGCCAGGTATGCCGCTGCTTCCTTACTAAACTGCCCGGTCGTCCAGAACTCAAAGCCCACCGTAGCCCTCTTGAATCGGTCTTCGCCAAGAATGAACCTTCGCATGATCGGCACTTTCTGTTCCAGCCACTTCTCGACATCCGCTACCTCGACCGTTACGGAGTTCAAATGTCCCCGACACTCATAGCAGCACACCCGCTGGTTGCCTTTCACGAGCAGAACGTCTATCTCCGCTGGCTTCCCGCTCCGAGGATCGCGAGCCATCGCACCAATATCGATGGAGCCTCCCTCTACTTGCCCAATGCAGTGACCAGCAATCATTTCAAAAAATGGGCCCCTTAGATTGCTCGCCGCTCCTTCAATCTTGCCAAGCTTTCGGAAGAGATCCGCAACTACGTCCGGATTCTTGGTGGCCGCCGCTGCTGCGTTTTCGAGTGTCGCTATCAGGGATTTGAGAGCCTTCGCAATATCTTCGCCAAAGAGGATAGCTGGCGTAGTGAAGATTAGCCCCATCTTCTTGCCTAAAGCAAATGCATCCTTCGTGAACCAATCGGCCACAAACAAGCTCATGAAGGGTCGTGTGCCTCGCATACTGCGTAGTATCTGGCACTTGTGGAGAAAGTACCGAACGTGATTCACGTCCTGGGGCACATGTAGGTTCACATCCGCTACACAGAAGCCTGGGAGTACCTTGGGACCATTATGGCGAACAAAGGGGTGAACGTAGCACGGGGCCGTAAGGTCCCAGGCGAACTGACCGAACGAGGGCGTCTGGGTAGTCGTCCGTGATGCAACCTTGCCATAACTCCCCAGCCCCAGATTCCTCAGCCAGTCCCTTAAGGCATTTAGCAGAACGCCCTCGGCCAAGAGGCGTGCTCTGAGCAATGACGCTGGCACCGAATCAAAAGGCGTGTCGTTCGAGAAGGCCACACAACTTCCCACGCCTGGCACTTTAATGGTCTCCAGCATTCCTAGCTCTGTGAGCCGTTCCAAGACTACCGAACAGGATATATGCCCTTTGAGCCTTGAAGGACTCCCCGTGATGATGGGAAACCACTCCTGTGGAAAAAGACCGCCCCGGCCCGCTAGCCCAGCGTAACCCGCATGGCGGGAGTCAGTCAGAGCGTTAGTCGGCGTCAGCCCGGGCGCCAGTCAAATCAACGTACTCCGCATTCCTGAATATCTGATGCAATACGGGTCGCCACCCGCTGGGAAAATGTGCGAGCGCTATCTCGAGCAGATCTTCCCGAATGGTCGTTTGAGAATACCCAGTTTGCCATACCCTGAAGGCTTCGGCACGCATGCGGTGTGCAGTCATGGAAGTGCCATAATTCTCGATACTTGCCGGTCGTCCGAGTTTCTTGACCACGCGGCGTGGGTGCGTCTGTCGCAACATAATACAAAGCATGACCGATTACTTTTTTGACTCTGTCTGTTTCAGGGCAGTGAGAATGGTTGCTTTGAGTGCTTCGGTCTTTTCCAATTCAACAGTTCGCATGCATAAGAAACCGGCCTGGATGTTGACACTCAAATACGCCTTCTCGGCGTCGGCAAAGGCAGCCTTTAGATCCCCCATCGCCCGGTAGACCTTGGCCCGGCTACGCAGGTGCGGGTTGGATATCTTGACAGGCTTCTTCTTTTTTTTAGGCTCCGGCGAAAGTGCTTCCACCGGCGCATGTGCGAAAGCCAGTCGCTTGGCCTCGTCGAGATCACCCCGGGCCAGCGCATCATCGACCATCTTCTCGTCGTACAACTCGATCACGTTCTGGATCACGGAGCCCTTTTGAGCGCTCATCGTCAAGCCTGACAGCGCGGTCGCGATGCTGCCATCGGGTCGGATCATCACAATATTGGGGCGCGTATCTTCTGCGAGGATGCCGAGCTTGCGTACAAGGGGGTTGAGCATCCCGCCGGGCACGAGCAGCGTCGGGAAGGCGTCGGGCTTTTTCTTCTCTTTGAGTAACTTGCGTGTCGCATCGGCATTGTCGTTCAGGACTGCGGCGATCAGGTTGGTGTCTTCGAAGGGCCGACCCGAAACGAAGGCGGCGTAACGCTGCAGATACCCGTTACCCGCGGCGGTCGGGACAAACGAGATCACGGTCCACTTACCGCCAGACGATTCGGGGATTTTGACCGTTTTGCCATCGAGCGTCTTGAGCTCGGTCTTGAAGGTGCGTTTCGCGTCTTCGGGTGTGCCTATCGCGAGGAAGTACCCCTGGCGCCGGCCGTATGTCCAGCCCGCGGTGAACGGCGGGTGATACAGCCAGTAGCGGTGATAGCGATCCAGCAGGAACGCGGTCGCCGTCCACATTGTCGGGTCGTCGGCGTGCTTGTCCAGAAAGGTTCGGCGGTACTGATCGTGCAGCAGGCGATCGCCAGTATCCAGCGCGAGGAGCGAGGCCGCAGTAAGTGCCGGACCGGACGCCTGCTGCCCCCCCACCGCCTTGATGAAGTTCTTAATGATCGCTCTGGGATCGGCGCCGGCTGCGCGGAGCGCTTGCCTTGCCAGACAGAGCCTCGCCACCACATCGCAGCCCGGCGGGTAGCTGCTCTGGACCATAGCATTCGCCTCGGCCACAGCGGTGGTAAATGCTTTTTGATCGCCACGTGTCTTCCACAAGCCCATCAAGGCGGTAATGCGTCGGTTGCGGACGATCCACAGGTCCGGCGCCTTGGGGTGTGCCTTGATCGCTGCGCGGCAGAGCGTATCGGCTTTTTCGTAGTTCGCAATCACCTGGCCGTGCGGCGTGCGGTAGCGCAGCGGCGGGTCGATGAAGCACGCCTGGATCGCGCGGAGTTTGTCCTCGGGGACCGACGCGGCGGTGCGAGGCAATTTTTTAAATTTGCTTTGCTTCGCTGCATCACCCAAGGCAATCGCTTTGTACTCAGGCGGCGAGGCGGGGTCGAAATCCCCTTCAGATAGCATGATGAGGAATTCGCCGGCCAAGATCGACTGGAGCTGGCTGGAGTAGCGTGGTCTTGTCCACATGCTGGACAGCATCGATTGCAACCGGCGTTCATAGCTCCTGGTGCTACGCCCCCCGGACAGATACAGCGCGACATACCCGGTCGGACTCACGGTCAAAATCGTCGGCGTGTCTCTTTTGACATATGTTTGATAGATCGGGTTGTCCTGGCCTTTCGGCATTTTAAGCGCCTGCCAGTCGAGCCCCAGCCCGCGCAAGATTTTTTCTCCGGCATCGGGCAGATCGTCCATGTTCATACTGACGAACTGGAACCGGCCGGCGGCCTTCATCGTGACCTTCGCCTTCTTCCAGGCGACGGCGAGGGCCTTGAGATCTTCCACGCCGTCCTTTTCTTTTGACCAGCAATAGAGCACGGTCGTCGTGCCAAGAAAGCCCATCGGGAACCGCACCATCTTACCATCGCCCCGTTCAAAGGCGCCGATGAACGGTGCGCCAAAAACCTGGGTCGACAGTTTCTTCCGCTGGAATCTGATCAGGTCCATGTCGCCGGGGAAACGCTCGGCGACGATCTTCCGCAGGTCATTGACCAGCTTGGTATTACCAAACTCTAGTGCCATGAGCATGGCGATTCGGATTACCTTCGCCTCGACGTCGGTGTCTCGGTAGCGCTTGACCAATGGACGGAGTGCGTCGGAGCGGGCGTGGGAATCCGCACCCTTGCGTGCCGACTCGGCTTGGGTCACCAAGAGGTCGGCATCAAGACGTATCGCCGCATATTCGTTCGGTGCGGCCGCAAGTTTTTTGCTGGTCGCCAGAAGGGCTTTGCGATTTATCACCGATTTATCCAGGCTGACCAACGCCTGCTGGCTGCGGAAGAGGATGTTCAGGACTTCATAGCGGTTGGGCGCGGACGAATGCGTTTTGATCAGCGCCTCGGCCTCACGGATCACACGCCGGATCGCGAGTTTTTTCCTGGCTGAGGATGCGGTCTTGCTGGCCTCGGTTCGCTTGGTGTTAAGCGCGGCGATATTGTCGGCGGAGATCAAGCTGGCCTGAACTTGCCCCATCGCGGGCGACGACCATACGCCTGCGCTGGCCAGGACAAGCAAGGCAACAATAATTCGAGAAAATCTGTTCATAGGAGCAAGCTCTTTCAATCGCGTTAAGTGGCGGTTCATTTCACTGGTTTGAGCTGGAATTCCTTGATGCTCACGCCACGGTTGGCCCCATGTTATTATCCGTCTCTATTGCTTGTCAATCAACTCGATAGCCTTATCTGCGAATCGCTGGCCCAGGCTCGCGGCGCCTTCCCTGGGAAAATGGATGTCACCATTGGGCTTGTTTGCATCGCCGCCATTAAGGTCATCCGTATCGATCCAGGCGTTGCCCTTGGTATTTCCCAGCTTGACCTGAGACTCTCTGACGCGGTGCCAGTGCTCGTTGTCTGGTTTGCTTCGGGCATAGTCGTTGATGCGGCCGATCACAAAGTACAGGTCATCACGACCCAGATCCTTTTCAATCTGTTCGATGAGTTTGATAAAGCTTTCTTCGTACACCTCGGAGAGGCGGTTGTTGGCGTCCGACTCCCCCTGCATCCAGATGAAGCCGACGGTATCAAAGGATTCATCTTTGGCGGCGGCCATTACGGTCTCGATCAGGGGTTTGTATTCCCGACCATTTGAATTCATCTTCTTGTCGGTCAGACCGCGATCGGTGGGCTGGCGGTAATCGGCGACCCAGAAACGGATGCCGCGGCCTGATTTCTGGCGCATCACGACGATGGTGTTCTCCTTGCCAAAACGTTCCTGCACACGAGCAGCGAACGCGCCCTTAACCGTTCCGGTCATGTTCGATTGGCCTGAGAGGATGAACAAGTGCTTACCGGTCATTTGCTCGCTTGCGCATGCCGGGAGCATGAAGGCCAATGCGATGACCAATCCGAGGCGCCCCAAGCGTCCAGGCTTAAAGTTTTTCCGTCGCAAATTGATCATTGGAACTCTCGTGCTTTAGCGTTGGTAAACCGGGATGTACCGGTTCGGTGTCCCGAGGATGATGATCGCCATGGGCGTCTTGTGCGGGTAATCCTGTTTCTTCTCCTGCCACGACCCATTGGGCTGCTGCAAGGTGATCAGTGCATCACGGATCTTGGGATACCACTTGGCGTAGCGTTCTTCGCCGGCCTGGACCATAGCCTGCATCGCATAGTAATGCGAGTAGTAGAAGTTACCATTGTTTTTTCTCGAGAACATTTTTGGTTCGTTTTCAAGGGTATTCAGCGCGGCCTGGACCCATTCGGTGTCCCGGTTACCGGCGAGTTGCGCGGCGTACACGCCTCCAGCGGTGCAGGCGATAGTGTAGCCCTTGCCCTGGTAGCCGAAACCGCCTCTCCGCTCGTCGAAGGCCTGATCGCGGAGGTAGCCGGTCAACCTTTCGATAGTCTCAGTTGGGACCAGGACGCCCGCCTCACGCGCCGATGCAAGCGAGACAAAGACCATCGCGGTGACCGACGTGTCCTGGCCAGCGTCCGGCCGCGGGCCGTAGCGCCAGCCCCCAAGCGGACTCTGCGATCTTAAGATGATCTTGACTGCTCTCTCCAGGGCGACCTGAATCACCTTGTTGTCCTCGGGTTTACTGGTCATCCCCCACATCTCGGACATCGCGATGGTGAACAGGCCGATTTCATACATCTTCACGCCCATGGCGCCAGTTGGGGAATCCTTGGATCTTTTGAGCAGATAATCCTTTGCGCGATCTAGCGCCTTGCCGTACTTGCCAAAACCGGGGAAGTGGCCTTCAACCATAAACGCCATGATCCCGAGACTGGTGCCCGCGATTGCGTAACCCCCACCCCTATCAGAAGCATTCCCTGAAGACCACGAGCCGTCCTTATTCTGGCTAGAGATAAGGAATTTCAGACCGCGCTCGATGGCCTTTTCCGCCTTCTCGGTCATCTCGGGCGCCTCGGCTTCGGCAACAGCGGGCGCTTTGACGATTACAGGCGCCTCGGCGGGTTTGTCCTTCGCCGCCAGCAGCGGCGCGATGACACAAGCCATCGCGACGCACAGAACCGTGACGATAATCGAAAGCTTGTTGTTGATGATCACATTCATTTTGCAACCCTCTCGTAATAGTTTTTCAGCAAACCGCGGTATTCCAACGGTAGCTCGCGTGCGAAGTTCTGATTCAGCGCGGCTCGGTTACGGTCGCCCCGCACTTTCCACCCCGTTCGTTGATCTTTGGGCGCTTCACCGCTCACAAAGTCGGATATAAATCCGGCGGCAAAGGCCGACTCGGAGTCACTGCCCGGGCCATCCGCATTCGCGTCCCCATCGGAGGCAGTCGCTGGTGGCGTGGCGGTCTCCAGGATCAGGGCCTGTTCAATGATGAAATGCCGAAGCGTTTGCATCGCCGCTTTCTGACTGCGTTTGATTGCGTTCCGATCGGACGACTGCATCGCCGTGGCCGCCGCAGCAAGCTGCGCCGAGGCGGTCTTGAGCATCGCATGAGGCTCACCCACCTTGAAGAGTTTCTGGCAACGCGTCGCGAGTTCGCCTTGCTGCTGAGCAAGGGCTTTCATCGCTTGGGCCTCGGCGGCCTGGGTGGCCCGGAACAACACCTTATGTGCACTGGCGACGGCCAGCACATCAACCAATCGTTCAACGTCCGGATCAGTATGGGCCATGATCTCGATACTCGGCAGGCCGTGGAGCATGGTGATCACCGCGAATAGGGATTCGGCGTTCTCTTTGAGCGCTGCCCCCGCGAGATCCATCTGCTCGATCGCCGCTGGCGCGTCGTTGGATTTCCACCGGGCCAAGGCCTCACGCATCAGCTTGGCGGGCACGGCATACTTTGACATCCCCGTGACCGACGCGAGAAGTTGTCCGTCTTTTTCTGCTTTGGTGAGCAACGCGAGCTGCTCTTGGGCCAGGGCTTTGAGTTGTTCGGTCTTGGCTGGCTTGGCCGACTCGGCCTTGAGCTTCAGCTCGCCTTGCTGGTATTCCAGCATGTTGATGTCCGCGGCGGAGACATGCAGGAACGCAATGATTTCAGCGACATAACCCGTCTGCGATTTAACGGCTTTAACCCGAATATTCGTCTTCTCAAGGGATTCAGCAGCGACGTCTTGAGCATCGAGGGCGTCGAGTTTGTCGCCGCTTTTCAGAGAAGCCATCGCGTCTTCAAGGTCCGAGATCGCGAAGACCAACGGCGAACCGGCATCCACTCGCGCGGCCACCATGTCCAGTAGGGGCGCAACATCCTCCATGCATCGCTTCAGGTTGGCGAACCTCGGAAGCAGGTGTGAAACATCCTTTGATTTCAACGCCTTGGTCTCGGCGATCATGTCCCGCTGCTCGGCGACGATGTCGCCCACATAGCCATTGGCAAACCCGATCGCACGCTGAAACATCAAGAGGCTTTGCAGCAGACTGAGCTGTTCGTTTTGCGTGGTAACGATCGCTTGGGCCTGGGTCAGGATATCGGCCGCTTGCTCCTGGTGACCGATCGCTTTAGCGGCGTCGTTGCCCTCCAGCGCCGCAACCGCGCTACGCATCGCAAGCTCCGCTCGCTGCATCCGGCTTAGCAGCGGCGGGATGTCTTGATCTGCCCGCGACTGATATTGCTTCACGAGATCGCTATTGAAAGCGGACAGTTCCTCGGTCAGTAGAAGCTGAGGTTCAGCCAGACCAACGACTTTCTGCTTTTCTGCCGCTGCGATATCGGTTTTCTCAAGTAGCGAGACCACCTTCGCTTCGCACTCCTCGATGAACGCGAGGCGCTCATCTGTCACGGCCACCAGGGTGCTCATGCCTAGCGTCTGAAGACCCAATTCCACAGACCAATGGTCCACGAGCCCCGACAGCTTGGTCAGTGCCTTCTCTATTTCGCGCTGCTGCGAGATAGCCGCACCTTGCTTGCCTGTAGCTAATTGCTGCATAGCGCCCACCATCGCCCGATCCGCACCCTTCAAGAGTGCTTGAACCGGTGGTGCTTGCGGTAGCGTTTCATCAAACAGTTCCGCCCGCGGTGCAGGAATAGTGGGCAGAAGCAGGGTCAGCAGTCGCTTGCGAAGCTTTTCTTGAGCTTGTGTGGCTTGAGTACGGCGCGTGTCAAAGCTCTGTGCTGACATACCAGCACACTGCTGGCGGAGTGTCGCCTGGGCTTTGACTAGCAAACGCATCTGATCTCGGGTTTTGATCAGCGTCGAATACGCACCACTGAGACGCACACTGAACTCCGCATCGAGCAAGGTCGTGACCAAACCGGCCTGAAGACGCTCGGCCTTGTCGCTCTGCCCTTGCGTGATCAATACCGCAGCTTGACGCATCCGTTTTTGAGTCTCATCAGACTGCAAGCCCTTGACACTTTGGATCAGGCGCAGCACCGCCAAAGGCCGCTTCTCATACCGCATGCCTTTCTGGAGATCGGAGATCAGGCGGTCGGTCCACTGCGCCAGTTCATCTTGTTCTTTCGAGAGAGACCCCGCCGTGTCGGTCGACCCGGTCTGGACGTTACGCCAACGCAAGGACGCCTGGACCTGAGCCAGCATACGTGCTTCGCGTGCGTAGACTTCCTGGGCCGTGTCAATGGATCGGAGCAAGACCAGACTGCCCAACTCGCGAGCGGCGGTATTGACCATACGCGCTGCGGCTGAAGGGTCAGGTGATTCCTGCGTATCGCCCCCGGCGACGCCGGACTGATGCCGCAACCGGGAGGCCGCGTTTGCCAGGTGCGTGCCCGCGATGTTTAGTAACGCCGAACGAACGTGCTCGAGGGACTCACCCTCAGGCGCATCCGAGACTTTGTTCGCGGCCAGATCATCGAGCAAGGCCTGCACCTGTTTCGCGATCCCCTTGAGCTGGTCCCGTACCAGTTCTTGCCGGATCGCTTCGATCTGGCAGGTTTCCATATAGCCATCGGTGGCCGGTTCGAGGTTGCGAACGACCTCAAACGCCGCACGCTCTTGCCGGTACGCCGTTTGTACGCGTGAGAGCAGGCGGTCTTTCTTCTTCTGGATCTGTTCGAGATAATCCTCTTTGGAGAGGAATGTCATCCTCCGTGTCTCCGAGCGAACGACGTGCGGGCCTTTCTGCCCCGGGTAGCGGTCGCTGACTTGCAAGGTAAAGGAGGCAGTGTCGCCGATTTTCAGGCCGGATAGCGTCTTTCGATAGTCCCAGTCGATTGGCTGATCGCCCTGCCCACTCTGAGGGGAGAGTTTGAGTTCAACGACTGTTTCATCACGTTGGTTCACACGATAGGCGATGGCCGTTGAGCCAATGC
>JABGPF010000208.1 GCA_018645065.1 Phycisphaerales bacterium | reverse complement strand
CGCCGCTCAACGCATGCTCGACGCACACAAGGCCCTTGCCTCACTGGGCGAACACAATCGCGACGAATTCATCCATCTGATCGAAGCGCTGCAAGGCGAAGTCGACCAAATGCAGCAGACAGTAGACCAACGCCCCGACCCCGACCAACCGGTTTAACGATGATCGAATTCGTCTCCGCGGAAGGTTTGACCAAGGTAACTCTTGCGGACAACTTCGTCGTTAATCAGATCGCGCGGATGGCCTTCGCGGAGTATCTTACCGCTGTCCATGATGTACGATCGATCAGTGACGGTAAGCGTTTCGCGAACGTTGTGGTCGGTCAGCAGGATACTGATCCCGCGATCCTTCAGCCCGCGTATTTCATGCTGCAGTTCCTCGACGGCAATCGGATCGACGCCGGAAAACGGTTCGTCAAGCAGGATCATCGTGGGGTTGGTCACCAGGGCTCGGGCGATTTCAAGCTTTCGCCTCTCACCACCGGAAAGCGTAAGTGCCAATTGTTTTGAGAGATGCGTCAGGTGAAACTGCTCAAGCAGATGGGCACAACGCTCCTTGCGGGCGGCGCGTGGGAGCTTCATCGTCTCGAGAATCGCCATGATATTATCACGCACCGTGAGACGGCGGAAAATGCTCGGTTCCTGAGAGAGGTATCCCATCCCGCTGCGAGCGCGTTTGTACATGGGCATCTTGCTGACGTCGACACCGTCGAAAATAACCATCCCGTCGTCGGGCACGATCATCCCAATGGTAGAGCGGAAACTGGTGGTCTTACCGGCTCCGTTGCGGCCGAGCAGACCAACGATTTCACCCTGATTAACGGTAAACGAAACGTCGTTAACGACTCGCCTTCCGCTGTAACTTTTAACCAGATTTTTAGTCTCAAGGAGTATCATTCAGGTAATTCCTATTTCGTGGAACCAGCAGTCTTTTCATTGTGGATAACCTGTGCAAGAACTCAGAATATCCAATAATTCAGGCGATTCGGAAAGCTTGACTCGGTGGGACGAACATCTGATCGCCATGATCCGATCCGGTCCAGCCGCGCCAATCGCGAAGAATTCTTATTATATCTATTGCATTAGCGTTAGTTTAGCGATATTTTCCCAGCGGACCGGCGTATCGATCCGGTACAAAACCTTCGGTCGGACCGTTTGGCCGATACATCCCGGTCCACTACGGGCTCAAAATCTAAATCTTGGTCAATTGTGGATAACCATACCCAAAAGGCCTGTTTCAGGCCCCTTTAGAGCCAAAATCACCGTTTGGCGGGCGATTCACAACAAACGCACGTTAGTGGATCAGTCTCATTCTGCCCACATCGGGAATAATCGGCAATCCGGGCAGCATCGGCGCTCGGTGCCCCGAAGGCCAATACACGAACATCGCCTTTCCAATCATATTATATCGCGGTACTGTCCCGAGTTGGTATTGGCGATTTCCATTGTCGTCGTAAAGCCGCAGTGACGGTGCGGCCTCTATCCATCCGCGTGAGTCCAGGCTCTTTGGGCTGTTGTCGCCCAGAACGAAAAACTGGTCCAGATCGGGGTTATTCGCGTTCTTGGTCAGCGTTATCGGATTGCCTTCAACGCCCCATCCGGTCGCACCGGTCATGAGCGGGCCACCATCTATCGTGGGGTGACCCTTGGCGTAATCGGTCAGGAAGCTCGGACTATCGCTATCTGCGATTGATAGTGTCAGATCCGTGGTGTAGTAGACGTCTCGCATTAGCTTCAGATGCGTCAGGGTCATTTCGGCGCCGCTTGCTCCGATACTGGCCCCGGGGCAAGGCAGCCGGTCCCGCCGGGAATTGCCCAAAGCCTTACCGAGGCGAGTCTTCAACGCTTCGAGTGTAATCGAATAGTTCTTGTCGATCACTTTCTCGTCGTCGATCCACACCTTAACGCTATGATCGACGTGCGCCAGTTCAATGCTGCGCCCGGAGCCGGCTTGCATTGGCGAGGTCTTTCCGCTGGCCCATTTAGTCCATTGCTTATCGTCGCCGGCCGGCGGGCTCTGGAAAACTGTGACCGTCCCGTCGCTGTCGAAAACAACACGGTAACTGTACCACATACCGTCCAGTACACACTCTACGCTCCCCGGGCCGTCGCCGGGCTTAATAATCGCAGAGACCTTCAGGTCGTAACACAGGCCGATATTCGAGTCGCCCAGCGCACTGCTGCGATCGTCGTTGTACCCGTAGCGTGGAATGAACGCTTCGCGCATGGCGTCCTGCTGTTCTTCCAGACTGGACCCGGCTGGGGCGTTAGAATCGGAGTACTGCACGCCTTTGAACCGCAGATAACCAGGCGTTTTGGAGCCTTTGAACGTGAAGGCTCGCCCGTCGGGGCTCTTAGTCCACAGATCGCTCTGGGAAGCATCGAGCGGAACCCAGCGACGCGGCTTATCGAAAGCCCTGTTGGCCTCTTTCAGTTTCACCAGATCAGGCTGATAGTCGTTATCGCTTATAATCTGCCACATCACATCCTGGGCGCGATCCGGTTTGCGTCGGATCTCCGGTGAGTCACCACCAGGTTGGGTCACGAATACATCACCGTTAACGATCTCGATAGTTTCCCCCGGCAAGCCGATAAGGCGCTTGATGTAGTTGTTCGCGTTGCTCTGCGGGTTGCGGAACACCACCACGTCAAACGGTTTGGGCTCAGCCACCTTGTAAAGATACTTCAACACCAACACGCGATCGCCACCGTTGACATACACCTCATTACCACTGGAAAATGCGTGAGTGCAGGACGGGCACTGGGCGCCGATCAACGTCACCTTGTCACCGCGTTTAACCGAACCCTGATGATCCCAACCGTAGGAGTACTCGTAACCGCAGGCCTCACATTTCAGATCGTAGTGCTCGCCCATCAGACGAGGGGCCATCGAACCGGTCGGGATAACGAACGCCTCAAGCATAAACGCCCGAAGCACGAACGCCAATATAATCGCAACCCACACACTCTCGACAGTCTCGCGGATAACGCTCAATTCATGTTGTTTATTCTCAGCAGTGCTAGCCATAAGCACACCAAAATATCCGCATCAGGCCGCCAAGCCAAGTGTTTCCCCAGTTTTTCAAAAATCCAACTCGCCTCAGATTGCTATTTTGCCTTGTAATCCGGCGCCAAAGCCGGTTTTCCAGGCACAATCCAAATGTTGCGAAACCGCACCTTGCTACCGTGGTCCTGAAGCATTATCGCCCCCGGTTCGGGGCTTTCTTCGAACCCGGCGCCGGTCTTGCTCTTGACGATTACGTTATTGTGGATCACCACACCGTTGTGAATCACCGTTATTCGGGCGTCTTCGACCTTGCGGTTCTTACCATCGGCGTCCTTCTCGAATCGCGGTGAGCGGAACACAATATCATAACTCTGCCACTTGCCCGGAGCCGAGCACATGTCCCGGTCAGGCGGTTTTTGCTTGTACAGTTCACCGCAATTGCTCTTACCGACCGGCTTGCCTGCGGAGTTGACGATCTGGATTTCGTAGCGTCTCAGCAGGTAGACCCCGCTGTTGACCTTCTCACCTTCGGGCAGATTAAACTCGACGTGCAGTTGGAAATCGCTGAACAGCTTGCTCGTCTTTATACCCTGAATTCGCGGACACTTATGCCCTTTCAGCGCGGTAACTTCCATCGCCCCGTCGATAAGTTTCCAGTGCGGTTTGTCGCCATGACAGTTGACCCACTGGTCGAGCCCCGTACCGTCGAACAGGACGAGAGCCCCTTTGGGCGCGGTGCTGTATTTCGTGTTCACGGTGTCTGCCTTCTCGGCTCGACACAAAACCGCTGCAAACAGGCCGAGCATCACAACCGGCGTTGCCAACATAACTAATCGTTTCATATCATCAATCTCCAACTGCGGGTTTATCGTCATCCCCAACAACGTCGCCTCTGAAAGACAATCTGTCAAGCACCGTTTTCCACGGTCAAAACCGCCCGCCCCTGCCGCCGCCCAGCGAACTGAGGCCGCATTTAGCGAGATGGTATCGGAATTTAAGAATTCTTCTCTTGCCAAAAACACACTAATGCGATACAATTTACATAGAGGTAGATAGCTGAACACCGGGAGCGGATTACGCTTCGTTCAAGTCACAGAGTCGCGATGTTTGCTAGATCGTCCATGGAGAGTATGACATGAAAAAGGCAACAACCATTTTGCTGTCACTCAGTGTGTTTGCGGTATGCCTGGCCTTAGCGGCGCCGGCACATGCCGACATCATTCTCTTGGCTGACTTCGATAGCTCTCCGTTGCGAAACGCGGGCGCGACGATATCTGCAGGCGACCTCAATGCCGGAACCACTGGCGGGACATGGACCGTTAACAACGATGAGGAATCGCTCATCGCAGTAGAAAGCACCACAGCATCGAATCATGCACTCGCAGCCGATCGCGGACCGTATGATTTCGCTGTAGCGATTACAGCAACAGCACCCACGCTCGCCACAGACCAGGTTATCGTATCCTTCGACTCGCAGATTGTGCGAACGGTAGGCACTGCAAACCAAAAGAAGAATCGCGTCATAGGATGGGACAGCTTGAGCAACAAAGTGTTCGAGATCGTACTGACCACCGACGGGAGCAACCCACCGCTTCAGGGGCGCCTGAAGTACGTTAATCAGTCCGGCACGGAGGTGATCCTCGCTAATGACCTGCCGAGCGTGGGCGGCAATCCTGTAACATTCACCGATAGTAATCTGACCGGTCTTCGGATCGAAATGTCAGCGGCCACGATGGACATCTACGTGGGCGCCGCCGTCACACCCACTGCCGACGACGTAGCCTATCGAACAGCCGGCGTGACCGACCTGGCGAGTATTTCCTTCGTAGGCGTCGGCACCAGCGACTCCAACTCATCGGGCGCATGGTACGACAATATTGAAGTCTCCGGCGTACCCGAACCGGCGACAATTTTTATCATGCTGACCGCAGGCCTTCCGGCCTTACTGAAGCGAAAGCGAAAGTCCCGATAGACATCGGGGCTGGCGATCATCAGCAAACACCGCAGTTAACAGTTAACAGTCGACAACGCAACGCACCACATATCTTGCGCAGATCAGCCTGCGGCCACCGCGCCTTTTTCCTTGCTCACACCAATCCGCCTGAGGTCATGATTGAACAAGGCGTTGCAATTGCTTATGCTGGCTTCTGGACCAATTGATCTGAAAATCAATGTTGCTATAAGAGGCCATGGCGTGAATAAAACAAGAGCGATTATCATCCTGCTGGTTGTAGCGTTACTGGGTGTCGGTTTGACTGCCGGCCAGTTGCCGCGTCTGGACAAGAAGCTAGACCCCGCCACACAGAACTATCGCGCGCAGGCAAAACTGCCCGACCTGCCCGAAGCGTATGTCAGCACCTCGCCGGTTGATTTAAAAGACGGCCTGAAAGTCGGCAGCCTGGACCTGCCCGGCGCCGAACAGGCCGTCAAGGCGCTCGTCGCAGACGACAAGAAAGGCAAGTATTCCAATCTGGACAGCCTCCTGCTCTGGAAAGACGGTAAGCTGCTATTCGAGATGTACAACCGTCGCGGGCGGATCGACTCACCGCACTTCGCGATGTCCATCACCAAGACCCTGACCTCGGTCACGCTGGCCCGGGCCATCCAGTGCGGCCTGCTCAGCATGAAGGACCTCGACAAACCGGTCATCAGCTTCATGCCCGAGATCGACAAAACGAAAATCCAGCCCGGCGTCGAGACTATCACCCTGCGGGACGCTCTCAACATGAAGTCCGGTTTGCGATTCGGCGACGCCAGGGCGGCCTGGAAATACCAGAAGGGTTATCCGCGTCAGAAATACTTCCAGAAACTGTTCGAGATCACCGCTCCGATCACGCCAGCCAGCAAGACATTCAAATACACCGGAACCGATCCGTCGATGATCATGATGATCATTGACATCAAGGCTCCCGGAACGGTGCAGGAGTTTATCGCCAAAGAGTTAACCGCGAAATTCGGCGCCGCGCCCTACTGCTGGGACACCCAGGGTTGTGGTATTCCCAAATGCGGAGCGGGCAGCAACTTCACCTCGCGAGCCTTGTTGAAAATAGGCACAGCTATCATTCAGGGCGGGAAGTTTAACGGCCAGCAACTGCTGTCGGCGGAGTATGTTAAGCTGATAATGGACACCAAAAAAGGGGCGGGTTACTTCTACTACTTCCACAATCGCAACAAGGTGTTCGCCGACAAAACGAAAATCGACTTCATAAGCGGTATCGGCGCGGGCGGGCAATACATGGCGACCTTCCCGGACCTGAACATTGTCCTGGTAGCCACCGCACACAGCAAAAAAGCCATCGGACTATCCCTGCAAGCCGCACTGGAACATCTCATCCCGCTGTTCCACGCCAAAGTGAAGTGACGCAAGGGCGCAGGCATCTAAACTCAACCTACTGTCTTGCAGTAATGTAGGAGTCCCATATCCAACCCAGCCCCGCGACCCGAGCCTGCAGTCGGCCGCCGCCATGTTCACAATTGCTTCACACATATACGTTGTAAACCTGTGACACGTAAAAGCAGTACTTCTTTTCCGTGTTACAGCCCGCCCGAAATCCTGCTTGATGTAAAACATTGTGGATGCCTGGCTTAAGTCGGCCAGGCCGCCCGTTTCCCCTGCCGGTCCATCCCTCCCAGCCCCGCCAAACCGCCGAATCGGAGCTTCACACTGCCCGCAGGTGTGAAGATGTGTGAAGATGTGTAAATCCGCTACCCAGGCCAATTCGCGGACTATGCATCACATTCCCCAAAGCTGCTAATCCGCAAGCGGTGGACAAGCGTTAATCGGAACTCTGTGTCGTTGGCGGTAATGCTTTCTCCGCCCCGGACGACCTGGCGCCTAGAGACACGTTCTTGTCGATTTTAGCGTTATCGCGGATTAACGTGACCCTCACCACGTCACCGGCTTTGCGGGTGTAAAGGATCATAACCATCTCCTTGATGGATTTAACCGGTCGACCTTCAACTTCGGTCAGGATGTCGCCGACCTGGATTTCGGCGCGCTGGGCCCCGGAATCGTCGGCAACCAGCGTGATCAACACACCATCGCGATGGCCCTGGCCGTTGACGCCCAACACAGGCGCAGTCGCGTAGAGATGCGCCATGACCATCAAACCAATTACAGATACAATATTGACCCCAGCGTGGACAAAAATCGGCGTCAGCAGCGTCTTTCGCCATTGGTACACCCCCGCAAAGCACATTCCCATCAGAAACACCGACACTGTCGGGGCGGCGCTGTAGGAATGCACCATGGCGAAAATCAGCGATGAAACAAACACCGCAAGAATCAGACCGAACCGCGATCGAAAGGCGTTCAATAAATAGCCCCGAAAAAATATCTCCTCGGCGACGGGGCCAATTGTGACCGCCATGCCCATTATTATCACAACCCAAATGTGTTTATCTGATCGCGCTATGTTTTCCCACATCGGCGGGGTCATGGGAGTTTCGGGGGCGAGCGTGAGCCAAATCTGGTTGACGACACCGACTATAATCAGCGTCCCGATAACAAGGGGAATCGCCAGAGCGGCCTCTTTGAATATCTTTCCAATGCGAGGAAAACTGAACCGGCGCCCGACGCCCCAGAACGGATAAAACATCTGGAACGCCATGAAAGCGACCGTCACGCCGATCAAAACAAACCCAAACGCCGGCGGAAGTTTTTTCGCCCACTCCGGCGGTATGAAAGAAAGCGACCAGAACAGCAGAAGCATCATCAGCCCGACGAGCAGGTGACGCCTGGACCATGTAGCCCGAGCGAGAAACGACTGTTCACCCAGTTCGACGGCCTCAGGCGCCGCGCTGGGCGGGACGGTTTGATCTGTGAAAAATTCCGGTTGGGTATCTTGATCCATAATCACCTTTCGTCATCAGAGATTAACAGGAACGGTCCGCTAATGCATCTGATTTCAAATGGCGATATCCTTATAACGCGACAACCAGTGCGGCTTCGGCCAGGATGTCGACCAGCAAATCATCGCTCGAATCACCGTCGATCGGATCATCACTCAACGGGCGAAGATCGTATTGTCCGGTGGCTGCAAATTGCGTCGCGACCGGTGGTGATGTCGATTGATATTGGTGCGGATACTCGCCCACGTCAAGCAGATCGTCAATCGGCGCTGACGCTGGCGATGGCGCCGCTGCGAGAGGTTCATCGTTATCGCCAGCGGGCTCAATAGCTGAAGCGTATTCACCGCTCATCGCTCCAGGCGTCGGCGCCGGGGCCGGGGTGAGAGTCAGGTCAATATGCTGAACGATCTGCTGGCCTGCGGTTACAGTGAACTCTTGAGAGTAGAACGTTTCAAGCCCACGAGCAACGCCGGCGATATAGTACGTCCCTGCGGGGATATTCCCCATCAGGTAACCGCCCTGGGAATTAACCTCCGCCGCCGCTCGCCACTGGTCCGCATCTACGCCACCAGACTTGCAAAGTATCGCCGCGGCTGACTCAGGAGAATTAAGGCCCGGAGTGAAATCGCCAGGAAGGATAAAGTCGCCGGAAATCTCAGCCGTCCCAATCGGGAAACTGATCTCGACACCGCTGGCAACTCCTCCGGGCGTCCCATCAATTTCAAGAGCATCGCTGAAAACCGCACATTCGGCTCCGTAATATTCGCGTCCATCCCATACGGCAAAAATACTCTGCGGAACTGCGGGCAGAGTCATCTCGAACGAACCTGCTGGGTTGGGATCCGCCACGAAGTAGTCGTCGTAACCATCTTCAATATGCCCAAATCCGGTCGGTTGTACAACGCGCGCCAACCAGCTCTCAGGGGTAAAGTCGAACCCAGTCTCAAATGCGACTGCCGTCACCCAATCAGGAAGATTAACATCACCGTAGCTATCCTCCATAATGCCCCATGGAAGGATATTGCCCATATCGTTTTTCGGCGCGATATCGTTGTAGTTAACCACCTGACCGGAAACGATAATGCTTCCGCCCACCGAATCAATCGGCGTCATTTGGACATCGTGGACAATCTCATCACCGGATTGAAGCACTATACTTTCATAGATATACTCAAACTGCCCATTGGCTCTTACGCCAAGGCTTATCTGTCCGGGCGTAATCCAATCCACGCGGTATCTTCCAGACTCATCGGTAAAGACATTGGATTCGATGTCGATTTCACCACCGGCGTCAGTCAGGCCAACGATGCTCATTTCCGCACCGGCGATCGGTTGCCCTGTCGAATCGGTAACCTTACCGCTAATGCACGCTGCCCTGGAAACCACCAGCGTGCCAACGTTCAGCACTTGCCCTGGAGCAAGGGTGTACGTATCGACCCACCGCTCGCCCCATGCGTATTTGACGCCATTAATATCGTAATCGCCCCAATCCCACTCGTGGGTCACCAGCGTAACATCTTCACCAGCCGGTACGTTTTGTATCTCCCAGTTACCGTTGACGTCGATAGTTCTCTCAAACTCGGTAAGCATGCCATTGGCGGTTTGAACTTGCAACCTCAGCGGTGCTCTCGAGTTTGACATAAATACCGGATCACCGTCTTCAGTAATAATCCTTCCCCGCAGAGTCGCCCCGGCGCTGAGATTAAAATCAGGCCCTTGCGTACCGTCACTGGACGCCGCGTACAACACATCAGCAAACTGTGCCCCATACTGGACCGGAGCGTCGGGAAGGCCCAAATCATCAACAAAAACGCTCACTGAAGCAGGCAGGGTCTGGTAATAACCCGCCATGTACGCCTTGTTTTGAGCATTCCAAGTCGTTCCGAGGTAAAAACTCACACCATCGTCCGGCGAAATTTGCCAATTCCAATCCGACTGGTCCCAGTCAATGTTATTGTACGTATATTCATTGAACCCATCACCACCGGGG
>JABGPF010000207.1:452-9884 GCA_018645065.1 Phycisphaerales bacterium | reverse complement strand
AGCATAAGTGCGTGCAACGGGCTTTAGCGGGGTGCTGAGGTCCAGGTTATGCTGGGGCACGTATCCCAGTTGATGGACCGGGGCGGTGTCGCAACCTACCAGTGCGGGCAGTGCGATAAGTGCTGCTATAGCTAACATCCATGTCTTTGTTATTGGCATCCAATGCTCCTTGTCGGTGGGTGCGATAGATTAATACACAATTTACTGCATCGGCACATGGGGCGGAGATTCATTAGAGATGTGATCGGCTAAATCGCTTGCAGTAGCGTGCGATCTGATATTCGCCAGTGGTGCGGGAGGCGTTTTTGGGGGTGTAACCAGATGCGTGTAGTGTCCCAGGCGTGCGGTTTTTCTCGCAGTGTCGATATCGTTGGTTATAACGAAGGGTTTACCGATCTGCGGTTTTGTCTCGTCTGAGCACCTTAGTTGCGAGGTGAGGGACCCGATTATAGCGATGATCGAACCGCGATTTTTTCGCAGCGAGAACACGCGGGGTATGTTGTCGTAGCGTTCGAGTTGGTCCAGCAGGTCTTCTACGGACTTATCAGCGCCGGGCAGGGCGATTACCGCCTGTCCGAGGCGTGAAAACTGACTTACCAGCCGAAGTGCGGTTTGCGGGTCGTCGCGTTCAACTTCGGCGAGGAAGCGTGCGTCCAGTATATACACCGTCACTATGTCAGGGACTATTCTTAAGTTTGCTGAGCCCTTGCTGAACGCCATAGGTCCGTACGGAATACCGCTGATCGTTACCTGGTGTGTTCGCGACGACGGTTCGTTGAATGTGGCGAACACTTCGTTGTGCTCTTGATTGATCCGTGCGAATTTCGGTTGCGTTGAGTTGTCATTGAAGATCAACCGCGGTATACGCGGTGTTGACGCTGGCCCATCAAGAAAGCCTCGCAGCGACGGTCTGGGGCGTCCATAGCGCCATACCGCGTCGGACAGGGTCATAGTTGTTCTGGAGCCTGAAGACACCGCGATTGATCCTGCTATCGCAGCCCATGAGGCGATGAGTATAACCGCTACGCTGAGTGTCAGTAGAGACCAGCGACAGAGGAAGCCCAGTTTCTCGAGGTCCCTGTACTCATGTCGCGGTTTGGTTTTCATGGGGCTTATCCGCTGTTTGTGGGGCGACTAGACGGCCAGTTGACGCAATCTTTCGACACGATCTGTTATTGACGGGTGTGTGGAGAGCATTCCGCTGGCTCGTTTTTCGAATTTTTTGATTGGTTGCACGAAGTACAGGCCCGCAGTTGCTCGGCTTGCGGTTTCGAGAACTTCGGTGTCGCCGCCGAGTTTCTGCAACGCGCTGATAAGCCCTTCTGGGTCGCGGGTAAGTGCAACGCTGTCGGCGTCGGCGAGATATTCACGCTCGCGTGAGAGCGACATCTGGATGATCCGGGCTAGTATCGGCGTGATAATCGCCATGACCAGAGCAAGGATCATGATGATGGTCTGCAGCCCGCCGTCTTTGCTGTCCCTGTTGGACCTGTTACGTCGCCCGGAGCCCCAGAACATGCTTCGCAGGAAAATGTCGCACATAAGGACCAGGACGCCGACCATGACAGCCATCAGCATCGAATAGAGAATATCGTAGTTGCGCACATGGCTCATTTCGTGGGCCATTACGCCTTGCAGTTCGGCTCGCGTGAGTTTGGCTCGCAGGCCTGCGGTAATCGCCACGCTGGCGTTTTGCGGGTTCCGTCCGGTGGCGAACGCATTCATAGCCGTATCGTTTATCAGGAATATCCGCGGAAGGGGCATGCCCCCTGCGAGGCATACTTCCTCGACTACGTTGAACAGTTGCGGGTCGTCTGCATGCTGGATCTCTTTTGCCCCGCTCATTCCCAGCAGGACCGAAGAGCCTCCGAAGTAGCTGCCCAGCGTGCATCCGAAGGCGATCAGTGCTGCGATTACGGCGATGATGACGCTGAACGCAGCATCTCCGCCTCCCCAGACCAGTCCTATAAGCAGCCCCATAGCGATGAAGAACAGCATGAACCCGCCGATCAGGATGAAGCTGTTTCGTCTGTTCTTCGCGATTAGTGTGTGGAATGTTTCGCCAGCCATTGCGGTGGATACTCTGCTTGTTGGTCGTCGATTCGTCTGGGATTACAAAGGGTCGAACAGATTAGAACGAGACTTTGGGCGGTTCTTTCTGTTCCACGTCGTCGATTTCGAAGAATTCCTGGTTGGGGAAGTTTCCGAACATGTTTGCGATGATATTGTTGGGGAACTGGAGCCTTGAGGTGTTGTATACCTCCGCCGAGCTGTTGTAGTGCTGGCGCGCGAAGGCGATTTTGTTTTCAGTGGTCGTCAGTTCTTCCTGGAGCTGGGAGAAATTTTCGTTCGCTTTCAGGTCCGGGTAGCTTTCAGACAGGGCGAACAGCTTGCCAAGTGCGCCTGTGAGCATGTTTTCGGCGCCGGCCTGCTCCGCCACTCCGTTGGCGCTCATGGCCGAATTACGCGCCTGGATAACCGCTTCGAGCGTTTCGCTTTCATGCGAGGCGTATCCCTTAACCGTGTCCACCAGGTTTGGGATAAGATCATATCTGCGCTTGAGTTGCACATCGATCTGGCTCCATGCGCTTTGGCATCGAACGCGTTTCTGGACCAGTCCATTGTATACCGAAATTGCGATTCCGGCGAACATTACTAATACGGCGATCGTGATCCACAAGCCAATCATGATAACTCCCTTCATTTAAGAGCGTTTGCGAACTTATTACACATCACTCCAGAAGGTACGGTCCGCAATGGCGCTAGTCAAGCAGCAAATATGCGCATTCAGACTGGTTAGCAACGACAACGACATCCCGACTTCGTCGGGACGAGGGCCGATCCCGAAGTACATCGGGATCGGTCGCTAAACAAGACGACGACAACGGATACGGTGATAACCGTCGCCTGTTGCTTTGTAGATTAGCGATGCGACCACCGCGACCCAAATTACGACTCCAGATTCGTCGCGTCAGACTGTTGGCCCTTCGCTGTTGACGTTGCCGTTACTTGGACATTGGACATTCCTTGTTGGATATTGGATATTGATCCGTTACCACCGCCGCTTTCCAGCAATCCGCCACAAAGCAAATATTTGCATTCATACTGGCGAAATTTGACACTGCCGCCGATTTATAGTACATAAGGTATATAAGGTGGGTATAGTTGAATTGAATGGACTTGGTGCAGTGAATCATACCGGATTAAGAATTGTAGTCGTTACCAGCATACTGCTTTTTGGGGTTGGGGTGTGTTCCGCCCAAACCACCGTTAAGCTCACGCCGGCTGAGCAAAGGGAATTTAACACGCTGAGCGGGCAGTTGTCTGATCCGGCACGCTCGACCAAGACGAAGCTGGAGGCGGCTGAACTGCTGCTGGCCAAATCGTATCCGCAGGCGATCGACGCTCTAAAAGACTTCCTTGCCGGTGAGAACCTCGCTGCCAAAATCGCTGTCGCCCAGGCGATCGCCCGGGACAACGGGTCCGACCCGCGAGCGGATTTTATCGAACCGCTCATGGCGATGCTCACCGGAAGCGATGTCCAGGTGCGTCCAGCGGCCGCCAAGGCGCTGGCGATATACAAAAACGAAACGGTTGTCGATAAACTCGTCGCGGTCGCTTCTGATCGAAAACGCGACCGTGCGGTGCGGGTCGATACGATAGCAGCACTGCAGTCGGCGTTGGATAAACGAACGGTGGACGCGCTGGTGCGATTGCTGGATGATCGTGACGCTACAATACGCGACGCTGCTGCTGATGCATTGGCGAACCTGACTAACATCAAAGCATTCCGCACGAATCGGCGGTTGGCAAAACAGTGGTGGAATCGCAATCGCGACAAACCGCCTTCCAAATGGCTGGCGGAACTGGCCGACTCGCTGGCGCGCGGTAAAACCGAACTCGAAGTAGCCAATAAACTGCTCAGCGAACGCTTGATCAAAGCGCTGCGAGACCAGTATGACGCGGTGCCCGAAGCTCAACATGACGCTCTGCTGTTGGGGTTCCTCGCCGATCCGGTCGCTGATGCACGCCTGGCGGGAACTGCTCTGATTGCAGCGAAAATCACCGAAGGGCAGATGATCCATGAAAAGCTGCAAATCAAAATTCGCACGATGCTCAGGGATACCGACCCCAGGGTAAGGCAGGCGGCGGTTATGCTTGTTGCGCATCAGGGCGACGCCGAGGCGTTGGGTGCGTTACTGGCGGGGCTGAAAATCGAAGAGGCGCAGCCTGTTCGCCAAGCGATATTGACAGCACTGGGACGGTTGCAAAGTCCCAAGGCGCTTCCTGCGGTTGTCGCCGAAATCGAAAGCAGCTACGATTCAGTCGCCGCGGCGGCCGCTTTGGCGCTGGGACGCATCGCATCGGCAAAACCACTGGCCGGTGATGTGCTGGTAAAGGCCAGTGCAGCGCTGGTCAAACGCTATAAACGCAAAGGGCAGGAAGATCAGGTCGCCGCGGTGGCGATGCGAGAGGCTGTGCTTACCGCCATGGGCGTTGTCAGGCACAAAAGTTTCCTACCGGTTGTCAGGTCCGCGTTAAAAGACGCAGAAGCGACAGTTCGCCTGGCGGCGGTGAATTCGCTCGCACAGGCGGGAAAAAGTTCAGACGCCGACGCTATCGCAGCGCTAGTTGGCGATGCGGACCGCGGTGTACGCGTCGCGTCGATTATTGCGTTGGGTAAACTGGGCGGGAGAAAGTACCTCGCGACGATTCTGAAACGAACCGATCCGGGCTCCGAACCGGACCAGGCCGTTCGCAAACAGGCCCGAGAAGTCGCACTGGGACTTCTGGCCGGAGCAGACGCCGCCACACTCAAAGCCGAAGCTCAACGCCTCGAAGGGCAACCCGACGCGATAAACCAACGCATCGAAATCCTCATGATGCTCGTGACAACTCTGAAGACCGACGGTAGCAAAGAACTGCCCTCGGCGCTTCAGACTCTCGCCAAGGCGCTGCTGTCGGGTGGAAGACCCGCTGAGGCGGCGGTCCATTTCCGAGCAGTCTATGATACGATGCTAGCGGCCAAGGCCCCCAAAGCCTCTGACGTCTGGGTTGAATGGGTTCAGGCGTTGCTGGCTGCAGACGATCCGGCTGCGATTAAAGCGATGGCGGCACAGAACGAAGCGTCAGTGTTCCTCACAGCCAATAAGGCTCTCTCCGCCAGATTGGACGCACTGGTGACCAAGCAGAGCTACGCACCGGCGATCCTGCTTGCCGACAAGGCGCTGGAAAGCCTCGCCCAACGCATTACCGACGCCCAACGCAAAAGTCTTCAGACGCTTCTGAGAGACGCACGCCTGGCACAGCGGGACGCCGATAGGAAAAAAGTAGCACAACTGGTGGGACAGTTGACCGCTTCTGACGAAACGGCGCGCAGCAAGGCGTCCGGTGAACTGCAGGTAATGGGCGATCGCGGAGTTGTTCCGCTGATCGAAATTCTCAAAAGCAGCATCGGAGACTCGCAATCCGACCCGCGAGTCGCACAGGCGATTATCGTAGTGCTCAAGCAGGTTGCTCCGAAGTTAACAGGTTATGATCCCAAGGCGTCGAAAGACGATCAACTTACAGTTATTGAGGGCTGGTTGAAGGCCCGAGTATAGAGTAGAGGCTCACAAAATGGCGGATATTTGCGTTGGAATCGATTTAGGCGGAACGTTTATCAAATTCGTGGCTACGAGCAGGGATGGCGCAGCTTCGGAGATATTTGAACTGCCCACACCTCTGGACGGCGGACCTACGGGGCTGGCGGCACAGATGGTCAGCGGCGCGCAAAAATTGGTCGATCAGGCTACAGCTTCGGGCGATAACGTTATCGGCGTGGGTATAGGTTCGCCCGGACCGCTGGATCTGAAAAACGGTATCGTCCTGGCCATGCCGAATATCGCCGGTATGGTTAACGTGCCTCTCAGAGATATGATCTCAGAACCGTTGGGCTTGCCCGCTGTTTTGGAAAATGACGCCAACGCGGCGGCATACGGAGAATACGTATCTGGAGCAGGCAAGGGTTCTGACGATCTGGTTGTGCTGACTTTGGGCACGGGCGTTGGCGGTGGGATTATTATCGGTGGTGAACTTGTCTACGGCGCGCACCAGATAGGCGCCGAATTGGGACACATGATACTCGTGCCCGACGGCGCGCAGTGCGGATGCGGACAACACGGATGCTTTGAGCAGTATTGCTCGGCGAAGTTTATGGCCCAGCGCACGATGGACAGAATAGCTGCTGATGAGCCTCAGACCGCCCTTAGCGACATTATCGCGTCCAAAGGGTCTATTGACGCCCGGGATATTAACGAGGCGCGTGCAGCGGGCGATGCGTTCGCTGCTGAGGCTTGGGATCAGACCGCACGATACCTGGCGCAGGGTTGCATCAGCCTGACCAGAATATTCGATCCCGATAAAATCGTACTCACAGGCGGAATGGCAAAAGCCGGCGCCGATCTGGTCGAACCTGTACGCAAACATTTCGCCGATCTGCATTGGAATCTGACGGAGATGAAAACTGAAGTGGCGATTGCAACGCTCGGATCAGACGCCGGGTCTATCGGAGCGGCGGGAGTGGCGTGGCGAAAGTTCGGATCTTGAGACTATCGCGCGAAAACTCGAACTTCGAACTTACAGGAAACTCCGATCAATGAAACACTACTATCCCAATTTTGATGAATTCAAACGCCTGAACCAGCAGGGCAACACCATACCGGTCTACCGCCAGCTATTTGCCGACGCACTCACGCCGGTAACCGCTTACCGTCGCCTGGCCGATCCGTCGGCCCATGGGCGAACATCCAGCTCATTCCTGCTCGAAAGCGTCGTAGGCGGTGAGCAGATCGCCCGATACTCGTTTGTGGGCGTTGACCCGGAAATTACTTTCACCGCATATCGAGATGATATCACGATCAAACGAAAAGATCGTGACGACGAAAATATCACCAGCCACGATCCGCTCAGCGAACTGCATAAGCTCATCAGCGACTACCACGCCGTGCGCATGCCCGGCCTGCCGCGATTCACCGGCGGACTGGCTGGATACGCCGGTTACGATATGGTCCGCTATTACGAGAACATTGGCGAGGGACCGACAGACGACCGCAAACTACCGGACCTGTCGTTCGGATTGTACCGCACGATGGTGATTTTCGATCACGTGTCGAAAACCATAAAAGTTGTCGCCAACGCGCATGTCGCCGACGATCCGCGTGAAGCGTACGATAAGGCGTGTGAGTCTATCGAGCGAACTATAGCGAAACTTTGCGATGACAATAACGGGCACCCCGTCGACGAAATTAATCTCGACGGCCTGCCGGAAAAAACGTTCGAGTCGAACTTCAGCAAGCAGGCCTTCTGCGATATGGTCGAGGCGTGCAAAGAATACATCCGCGCTGGAGATATCTTCCAGGTAGTCGGATCGCAACGATTGACCGTTGAGACCAGCGCGTCGAGCTTCGATATCTACCGAGCTCTGCGCGTGGTGAACCCCTCACCGTTCATGTTCCTGTTCGATTCGCCCGAAGTTACGCTCGTTGGAGCGAGCCCGGAAATCCTCTGCCGAGTCGAAGACGACATAGTGACCAACAGACCGCTGGCCGGTACGCGACGACGAGGCAAAACCGAAGAAGAAGACGTCGCTCTGGAAAAGGAACTATTGTCAGATCCGAAGGAACTGTGCGAACATATCATGCTGGTCGATCTGGCGAGGAATGATGTCGGACTAGTTGCAGAACCCGGCACGATCGCTCTGGCGGAATCGGAACTGATGGCCGTTGAACGATACAGCCACGTGATGCACATAAGCTCAGACGTGAAAGGCAAACTCGCCGAAGGCATGACCGCGTTCGACGCACTGCGAGCAACCCTTCCGGTGGGAACGGTTTCCGGAGCGCCGAAGATACGAGCGATGGAAATTATCGATGAGTTTGAGCCCACCAGGCGCGGACCTTACGCCGGGGCTGTCGGATACGTCGACTTCTGCGGAAATATGGACACGTGCATCGCGCTGCGAACGATGGTGATCTCCGGCGGTAAGGCGTATCTGCAAGCCGGCGCCGGTTTCGTTGCAGATTCTGTCCCGCAAACCGAATATGAAGAAACCATCAACAAAGCTCGCGCACTGCTGAAGGCCATTGAGGTGGCTGAAGCGGGGATGGGGCGGTAGTTAGTTACTGCTCCGGTGTTGGCGTTGGCGTTGGCGCCGGTGTCGGTGTCGGAGAAATTTCGATCGGTTGGGGCGGTTGGACCGTTTCATCCGACGCCTCGCAAGCCGGTTTAGGCTCGCTGCGAAACTCACCAACAGGTTCACTCACCGGTTCGCTTTGCGTTTCGGCCTGAGGCGTGGGTTCGCTCGTCGGTTGCGATTCGACTACCTGAGCGGGTTCAACAGTTTCCGTCGGTTGCGATTCGACTACCTGAGGTGGGGCGACTGTTTCCGCCGGTTCGATCGCGGCGGTTGTTTCAACTATTTCGACTAATTCGGTGTTCGGCAGGAAGAAGGACATGAATTCTTCAGCCAGTCCGTCGTAGTCCATGGCGCCGTGGCTGTAGGGATCGTAGTCGAAGATGGTTTTTCCGTACGAGGGGCATTCGGCCAATTTAATATTTCTGCGTATTGGCGTTTCGAAGATGGTCGCGTCGGCCCATGGCACATCGGTTTCGCGTGCGGCTTGGAGGAACTCTTCGAGATCGGCGACAACTTCGCCCGCGAGCCTGGTTTGTTTCTCGTGCATGCAGAGTATCACGCCGCCGACTTTCAATCTCGGATTGATCCGCTGCTTCACCAGCGAAACAGTCTCCAGCAGCATCCCCAACCCCTGCAACGCAAGGAAGTGCGCCTGAAGCGGGATGAACACATAATCCGCCGCCGCTAACGCGTTCAGCGTCAACAGTCCCAGGGAAGGGGGGCAGTCGATCATTACGTAGTCGTAGTCATCCTTAACCGCCGCGAGCTGATCGTTTAGAATTTGCTCACGCCCGACAACGGTCACCATTTCAGTTTCCGCCGCCGCCAGATCTATCACAGCAGGGATAGCGCTCAAAGTATCCGTCAGTTTAACCGCGGCCTCGCTGACGGGCGCGTTATCTGTGAGCACCTCATAGATGCCCGGATTGTTTTGCCCAGGTTCGAGTCCCACGTGAAGCGTAAGATGCGCCTGGGGGTCCATGTCGATCAGACACAGACGATGCCCCCTAGCCGCAATCGCCGAGCCAAGGTTAGCCACAGTCGTAGTCTTACCCACGCCACCCTTCTGATTAATTATCGCAATTGTTTTCACGTCGAGCATTATATGTTAACGGCATGGCAATTGGCAACTGGCAAACGGCAACGGCAACGGCATGGCAACTGGCAACGGCAACGACGAACGGCGAACGGCGAACGACGCACGGCGTCCTGGCTTCCGTCTTCGGCGTTATTGTCTCACGACGCTGAACGCGGGG
>JABGPF010000207.1:0-442 GCA_018645065.1 Phycisphaerales bacterium | reverse complement strand
CCCCGCCGCCAAACGATAGTGCGTAGCTTGATGTATATCGGGATGATTTGGTCAATGTCGCCTGTTTAGCGGCAGGACGGCACGTCCGCCTAGTCCCGACGCAGTCGGGATGCTTTTCGCCGTTGACGTTGCTTTTCGCCGTTGCCAGTTCCCAGTTCCCACGCCGTTACAAAGCAAAAGCGGCAGAAGCTGACTTGATGACGCTTCTGCCGCTGTGTGCTTTACTGTGGTGTTCACCGCGAGCTGCTAGAACCACAGTTGCTGATTTTAGATGGGGCTACTTTTTCTTCTTTGCGACTTTCTTCTTTGCGACCTTTTTCTTCGGTGCGGCTTTTTTCGCGACTTTCTTCTTCGCTACTTTTTTCTTCGGTGCGGCTTTTTTCGCGACCTTCTTCTTTGCGACTTTTTTCTTCGGTGCGGCTTTTTTCGCGACCTTCTTCTT
>JABGPF010000206.1 GCA_018645065.1 Phycisphaerales bacterium | reverse complement strand
CGTTACAAAATCTTCGCCGTTGCCGTTCTCTGTGTCCTCTGTGGCAAAAAGCCGTCGCCGTTTGGTGTTAGAATGCGTTTGCCCTGGAGTTTCTGCCGAATGCTTCTATGTTCCTCCCTGAGCAATTAGAAGGATATTGCCTAGTCTTCGTTCCGCTTGGATCGGCCCAGGCTGCGGATGGGGAATGTCAGTGCTCCGAATATGTTCGGTAGAACGTGGCGGGCGTTGCGGAGCATGTCGCGTGCCGGACGCGAGCCCGGGTCGGTCATGTTTATCAGCAGGCACAGCGCGACGATCCGCGACAGGAACGACAGCACAAACGTCACGTGCCAGTTATTCCAGAGGAACATCGTGTAGTTGCCCGCCGCGTCGACCGGTCCGAATACTATCGGATTGGTCTGGAGGTCGCGAGTATAATAGGCCGTCAACCCGCCCACCAAACCGCCCACCACGCCGCCCATCGATATCCACACCGCGTGTGCTGCGACGTATTTGCTGCGTCCTTTTCCGTCGGCGAAGCTGAGGATGATGTTGTTCTGCGAAAGCATTATCGCAGTCCATCCCACGCCTCCGCCGATAAGTGCGATCAGCATCACCAACCATGCCCCCACGGGGCTCGAGTCGGTGAACCAGACGATATCACCGCGGCCCCAGAGCCCCGCCACGGTCGATACTATCGAGTTACACCATTCGATCACAAACTGCGGCGCCGGGGTGTGTCGCGTCGCGAAGAAGTAGGGCAGCGTCGTGAAGATAATGATCGACGTGCCAAACAGCAGCACGGGGCGGCGTCCCCATTTGTCGAGCAATCGACCGGTCATTCGCAGTGACATCAAGCTGGCCAGCGGGCCCATCACCACGAACAGTACGTCGGAACCGAGTTGTCCGAACTTGTAATTCTCCAGCAGCGTCCTCCAGAAATACTGCCCGGAGACTGAGGCTGCGAATGTTATTGTTGCGCTGTAGGCGACGTATCGACGGAACACCGGGTCGCGAAGCGGGTCGATCAGGAGTTGTGCGATTACGGCTTGCAGGTAGCGTAGTGAATGGCCCGCCATGGCGACAATGCTGCTGTTTTGTCGAGGTTTTACGCGGATATCCACCGCCGGTTCTCGTGGTTTGTCCGGTGTTGTTCCTACAACTTCGCGGATCCGGAAGAACAGCGCGATGTCGCCCATTCCGAGCAGACCAGCTGCGAAGAATATCCCGCAGATCACCCATAGCAGCGTCGGTTGCATGGCTGCGGTGATTATCGGGTCGCCGATCCCGGATGGGTTGGGGTTGGTGATCTGGTCCAGCAGCAGGCCCAGGAATACGACGACCGGTATTTTCACCAGCAGCGTAAAGGCGTTTCGGGTCGCGAAATATCGCCCTCGGATTCGGCGCGGGATCAGGTCGCCCATCCATGTGTGCCACGCCGGGGTCGCCATTGACAGCATCATCGCGCTGAGCAGCACCAGCGTCAGCATGCTCCATATCGCCCAGGGCGACGGTAGCGGGAATATCAGCGGGATCGCAGCGATAACAATCCAGAGGAACCTCGAAACCAGCCCGCAGAACAGGAACTGGTTCTTCTTCAAGCCGCTGCGTTCGACGAGTATCGTCGCAGCCAGTTGTGCGAAAGTCGCCAGGAACGTCAGCGCGGTCATCAGCCCGAAGTGGAAATCATTGAACCCGAGCATCCGCCCGAACAGGTTCAGGCGGCTTCCGGAAACGGCGAACATCCAGATGATGCCCATCATCCATGCCGCAGTAACCAGTCGCATGGAACGGCGCAACTCGGGTCCGCGAACGGACAACGCCGGGAGAACATTGTAAGATTTACTGCGCCAGAACATCAGTGCCTCGGGCGAGGGTCGCCGTCTCGGTCTATTCCCATTCGATCGTTGCCGGCGGCTTGGAGCTTATGTCGTACACGACGCGATTCACTCCGCGGACTTCGTTGATGATCCTGTTGGAAACGTTGGCGAGAATTTCGTAGGGGATTCGCGACCAGTCTGCGGTCATGAAGTCCTTGGTGTCGACCGAACGCAGCGCCACCACGTTTTCGTAGGTTCGTCCGTCGCCCATTACGCCTACCGACTGCACGGGCAGGAGCACCGCGAACGTCTGGGAGGTCGAGCGATACAGACCGTTGGCGATGATCTCTTCGAGGAAGATATTGTCCGCTCGACGCAGGACTTCCAGCTTCTCTTCGGTGACTTCGCCGATGCATCGCACAGCCAAACCCGGACCGGGGAACGGGTGACGCCAGACGAGGTTCTCGGGCAGACCGAGCAACTCGCCCACCTGGCGCACTTCGTCCTTGAACAGGTCTCGCAGCGGTTCGATAAGTTCGAAGCCCAACTCTTCGGGCAGTCCGCCGACGTTGTGGTGCAGTTTGATATTGGCTGCGGTTCCCGCCAGGGATTGGCCCGACTCGATAACGTCGGGATAAAGCGTGCCTTGGGCCAGGAAGCGTGCGTTTTTGATATTGGCGGCTTCTGCTTTGAAAACGTCGATGAACTCATGCCCGATGATTTTCCGTTTTTCCTGCGGTTCGGTAACGCCTTTGAGCTTGCGCAGGAAGTCATCGCCGACTCGCGCCGTGGTCAGGTTCAGTTTGAAGTGATCCTTAAATGTGCTCTCGACAAGCTCCACTTCGTTCATTCTCAGCAGCCCGTTGTCAACGAAGATGCATTCGAGCCGATCGCCCACAGCCTTGTGGAGCATGGCTGCGACTACCGACGAATCGACTCCGCCTGAGAGCCCGCAGATTACTTTTTCGTCGGGTCCGACTCGCGACTGCACATCGGCGACGACTGCATCCACGAACGAACTCATCTTCCACAGCCCGTTGCACCCGCAGATGTCGAACAGGAAGTTGGTGAATATTTCTCCACCGTGGGGCGTGTGGGTAACTTCGGGGTGGAACTGCACGCCGTAGAACGGGCGGGTTTTGTGTTTCACCGCTGCGATTGGGCAGGTTGGCGTTGCCGCCAGCGGGATGAAATCCTCGCCGATCTTCTGCACCTGGTCACCGTGGCTCATCCAGACGGTTGTCTCTGCGGGGATGTTCTTCAGCAGCCCGTCTGGTTCTGTGATCTTCAGTGATGTTCGCCCGTATTCGCGGGATTCGCACGAGTCTACTTTCGAGCCCATCAGGTGGGCTGAGACCTGCATCCCGTAGCATATGCCCAGGATCGGAACGCCTAGTTCGAGCATTTCGGGTCGGCATTTCGGGGCGCCGTCTTCGTATACGCTTGACGGTCCGCCGGTGAAGATCAGGCCCTTGACGTTAATGTCCTTCAAGTCGTCGGCTGAGATATTCGGATGGGCCAGCAGGCTGTACACGCCGCTGTCGCGAACGCGCCGCGCGATAAGCTGTGCGTACTGGCTACCGAAGTCCAGGATGACGATTGTTTCAGATTTTTCTATGGAACCGGCTGGTGAACTCATTGCTTTGCCTCTATTGGGTCGTCTGGAAAGAGAACATGATACGCATCTGGGCTAAATCAAGCAATTGTCGATAACGTTTTTTGTGTTTTCCGGGCCTAAAAAGCTACAAAACGCTCTGGCCGGTCTGGCTCATGTCGGAATCGGTCATTAGCGGGTCGCGAATTACTCCGCCCGAAATTTCCAGGCGAATTACCTGTCCAGATCTGCTGATACGCACTGACACTCCGTCCATTGCGGTCCAACTGTTCTCGAAACCGTTGCTATGGGCGCCGCGATATGTATCACTGTCGGCGATTATCTCCAGTACGCGTTCGTGTGCGTATTGGAGGTACATTGCGTGGACCTGGTCGGATGTTTCGCGGTTGACGGCACGGGAGGGTCGCGCCAGCGTGTTCAGGAGAATGTGGTTGAAGACCATTGCTTCGGGAATGGTCTTCGGTTTGAGCGATCTGGACATCGTTCCCCCGAATTTTGCCGGAAGGTTGCCCAGTCGCTCTTCGATCCGCTTACCGGTCAGCATAATCTCCATTGACTGATTTAACGCCTTGGATAAGCGTATCGACGCGCCGGCGAATCGCTTATTTCGCATCTGGCTGATTCTGGAGGAGTCCGGGTCGCCGCGAGTCTCGAAGATCGCCTCTTCCATCATCGAGACGCATTGCGAGATTTCACCGCGTGCGCTTGACATCACTATTCCGGTGTCGCCAAGGCCCATGATGCTTCTACCTGTGGGCTTGCCCGCCACTGATTGGCTGGCCAGTGCGACCAGCGTCAGGGCCTCGGGGACTGTTCCCACGCCGCTGGCCTTTCCGATATCCGCTTCAATCACATACCTGTAATTCGTCTGCACGTACAGTATCCGATGGGCCATAGTAACGCTGAGGCACGATTTTCCGAGCACCGAATCGCGATTGTCGGTTATCGCCGCAGCGATCCGCAAATCCGAGCCGAAGAACGAGCCTTCTCCGCCCGGCGAGCCAATATAACCGGCGCCGAGGGCGGTGTGCTCCATATCACCGGGCAGCGGTTCGGGAAGCGGGCGGACCATTTGGATCTGGTCGAGTTGGTCCCAACGCGGACCACCGCACCCGCCCAGAATCATCACAATCGCCAGCGCGGGCAGGCAGTATTTTCCAATCGTAATCGTAATCGTAAGCAATTTGGCGAGTGGCTGCATTGCAGGCTCCAGTTGTTAGTCGCTAAGCAAGTTGGCGTCGGAGGGAAGGTTCATCCCCATCTTTTCGCGGAGTGCGAGCATGCCTTCGATGTTCCGGCGGGGCATTGGTTTTTCACCGCCCATCTGGTTGACAAGGCAGTTGATTTGTGCGGTTTGTTCGAGCACTTCCAATTTCGCCAGAGCGGTCCACAGGTCTGTGCCTGCTACGATAACACCGTGGTAGGGCAGGATGACGCAATCGTGATCGACCACTACTTTTCCCACGTTATCGCCCAGTTCCTGGGTGGTAGGCGTCGCGTAGTCAGCTACTCCTATATCGCCCAGAAACAACATGCCCTCAGTAAGCACATGCGGGCGGATGGTCTTGCCCACCGCCGTCATCGCCACGCAATAACTCGGGTGCCCGTGCAGAACGGCTCCCACGTCGGGGCGATTATTGTACGCAGCCAGGTGCATCGGAACTTCCGAGGTCGGGGTCAAGTCGACATTCACGTCGGTGTGCGGGCCGACTTTCGCGCCGGTCGAATCGATTATGATAAGATGCTCGGGCGAGAGAAGCTGCTTGAACGGTTTTGAAGGGGTCAGCAGGAAGCGGTCGTCATCGAGTCGCGCCGAGATATTGCCCGCCGGCCCGCCGATGAACTCGCGAGCGTACATCATCTTGGCGACATCGCAGATCTCTTCGCGAAGTTTGAGTTCTTTGTCTGAAAATTTTCCTGAACATGTGTGTGTCATATTGCGGGTTTTGGCCTTTCGTTTTGTTGTTCCGCCTCGACGCTGCTGAAGAGCTGGTCGGCGTTTTTTGCGAACCATTTCTGGCGCCCGAGCATTAGCGATACGTGCCCGAGCATGGGGAAAGATACTAGTTTTTTCGGTACGTCCGCCGCCTCGTAAACCGCCCGCCCGTGGGCGTGGGGCACCACCGCGTCAATGCGTCCGTGGATTACCAGTAGCGGGATTTTGAGCTGCCTGGCTGCGATAATCGTCGAGGCGTCGTCGGGATTGAAGTCCGCCAATTCACCACCGCGTTTTACAACCTCTTCAAACTTTGCAGCGTTCATAAACGGTACGAATCTTCGCGCCGCGTCCCGCATGTCGGTGTACGGGGCGATCGCCATCACCGCCTTGCATCGCGGGTCGATCGCGGCGTATTGAATGGAGATCGCAGCCCCCATAGACTGCCCGCACACGTAGATCGGTTCGGTTATCGCCCCGGTGTTAAGCAGCGAATCGAGCACGTCGCGAGCGTCGAATTTTTCCTTGGCGCCGAACGTTGTGTATATCCCTTCGGACCGCCCGTGGGCTCGATGGTCCAGCATTACCACGTTGTACCCCATGTTCGCCATTTCCTGGGCCATGCCGAAGAATCTGGCTTTGGAGTCGAGGATCCCGTGCAGGATCATAACCGTTCCCCGCGACGGAGGGAGCGACTCGGTGTTCTTACCACGCGCGTTTATCACCCAGACGTCCAGCTCGATCCCGTCGGCTGCAGGTATGCGATGGTGCGACGATATCTTGCCCCTGGCCAGCAGCTTATCCGCCGAGCCCAACCACCAGATAGCGGTTTTCCCCTTGGATGTATTGTGCTTCACCAGGCGCCGGGCGTAGAAGTCGGTGCTGCACCCGCTGGAGACCGCCAGCATGAACGTGGTGATCGGATAGACCAGTGTTTTAATTCTTCTGCCCATGATTTTCCCGCCGCTTAGGTTCGTTTGAACTGTTTTTCCAGGTCCTGGAGCGTTAGTCTGAGCGTCGTAGGCCTCCCGTGCGGACACGATGAAGCCTTGTCGACTTCGCCTGCTCGGGCGATCAGAGATTCCATTTCGTCACGGCTTAGCGGTTGCCCGGCCTTGATTGCAGCCTTGCACGCCATTACCTGCAGCACGCCTTCGATTAGCTGTTCGGCGTCGGCGGCGGGGTCTTCGCTGAGCGTGTCGATCATCTCGCGAAGGAACTCGACACTGTGGACGCCTCGCTCCGCCAGGAGCGTTGGGAACTGCTGAATCGCGATGGTGTCTGGCCCGAACGACGCCACTTCAATGCCCAAACTGCCCAGGAGTTCTTCGTTAGCCGCCAGCAAGTCGGCTTCGCCCGGCGTCACCGCCAGCGTCTGGGGGATAAGCATCCGCTGTGCTGTAAGCGAACCGCACGCCAGGCGTGCCTTCAGCTCGTTGTAAATCACGCGTTCGTGCAGGGCGTGCTGGTCGACAATTATCAGGCCGTCTGGGCATTGCGAAACGATATACGAATCGTGCACCTGGAAGGCGCGCGATGTTGTGTCGCTGGTAGGCGGAGCGGGCGGTGGTTCGTAACTGGTCGTTGGTTGCGGTTCAGGCGAGCGGTCCAGCGGCAGCGGGTATGATTCGCGCGTTGGCTGGTGGGGCGCGGGCGTTTCACCGCCGCCGGTCGGGTAGTTTTCCGGGAAGCTCAGATGCGGTTGGGGCGGCGGGGCGGATTTGAAGAAGTCCGCCATGGCGTTTCGCAGCGAGTTCTGGCGTTCTGCGGTCGATTGATCGGTTTCCAGCTCGTCGAGAATGTCCGGTTTGGCCATTGTCGCAGACGGCGTGAGGTTGGCCTGGTTGAGCGTCTCTCGCAGACCGGCGAGGATAAGCCCGTGGATCTGCTGGGAATTCTTGAACCGCACTTCGATTTTCGAGGGATGCACGTTTACATCGACGTCGGCCGGCGGTACTTCTATGAACACAAACGCCACAGGCCAGCGTCGCGGGTCGAGCAGTCCGCGATAGGCCTCACGCAGCGAATGGCTTAGCACGCGGTCGCGAATGTATCGTCCGTTGAGGAAAAAGTACTGCCATTTGCCCGATCCGCGAGCCGCCGATGGGGGGGCTATCAGGGCGGCGAGGGAGGTCTCATCCCCGCGCCGCGGTACGTTTATCAGGGTGTCAGCCAGGTCGTCGCCGAACAGGTCGCCAATTCGCTGTCGCGTCGATTCGCATGCGGGCAGATCGTGGACCTTTCGCCCGTTGTGCTTGTAGAGGAACGCCACGTTCGGATGGGGCAACGCCAATCGCGATATCTGCTCGGTGACGTGCGCCGATTCGGTGTTGGCTGTGCGGAGGAACTTGCGTCTTGCAGGCGTGTTGAAGAACAGATCGCGCACGGTAACGGTGGTGCCCGGCGCCGAGGCGCAAGGGCGAACTTCCTCGACGGTCTGTCCGGAGGCTGAGACTTCAAACCCTCCGCCGTCGGGCGAATCGGCCCGTCTTGTGCGTATGTGGGCGTGGCTTATCGACCCAACCGACGCCAACGCCTCACCGCGGAAGCCCATCGTCGAGATATTGAACAGGTCGTCTTCGCTGGGCAGTTTGCTGGTCGCGTGGGGCACAAACGCCCGCGACAGGTCGTCAGCATCCATTCCGCATCCGTTATCGGAGATGCAGATCAGCTTCTTGCCCCCGTCTTCGATGGTTATCTCAATGCGCGTAGCCCCGGCGTCCAGGGAGTTTTCGACCAACTCCTTGACGATACTCGCCGGGCGTTCGATAACTTCACCGGCGGCGATCTTATTAACCAGATGTACGGGCAGCACGCGTATAGGCATTACAATCAAAACTCCATTAACTAATCCCCAGATTCTAGGCGCCAGAGTCCCCAGCCTCAAGTAGATTGCTCAATTACCAAATACAAAACGGCGGGAAATACTGCAAATCACGGATCAGTTAGAACCGTTGGTCAGTCCTTCAGATCGTACTCTTTGATCTTTCGGTAGAGTGTTCGTTCGCCTATTCCCAGGATGGCGGCGGCTTGTTCTCGGTTGCCTGAGACCATCGCCAGCGTGTTGCGGATGAGTTCCTTTTCGGCGGCTTCGAGGCTTATGCCCGCGAGGTTTTCGAGCTGGCGGTTGGGTCCGAGGCCCGGTGGGGTGTATATCTCCGCCGGTAAGTCCTCCAGCGTTATGTTCTGATCCGGCGCCATTACTACGATATTTTCGACCACGTTGCGAAGCTGTCGCACATTCCCCGGCCAGGCGTAACCCAGCAGGACTCTGGCGGCGTCCTTGTCGATCGACTTGATCTTGCGGTCGTGTCTTTCGTTGGCCTGTTTGATGAACATGTCGATAAGCAGGGGGATATCTTCGCGTCGCTGCCGCAGCGGGGGGATGTCGATCACGGCGCCCTTGATGCGGAAATAGAGGTCCTCGCGGAACTCCTTGTCAGCCACCTTCTGAGCCAGATCATGGTTCGTTGCGCTGATTATTCGCACGTCAACCATCGTCGGTTCGTTGGCGCCCACTTGCACCAGTTCTCCGCTTTCGAGCACTCGCAGGAGTTTGGCTTGCATGCCCATCGGCATGTCGCCCACTTCGTCGAGGAACACCGTCCCTCCGTTTGCGTATTCGAAGCGTCCCTGGCGGTCGCCGACCGAACCGGTGTAGGCGCCCTTGACGTGCCCGAAGAGTTCATCCTCCAGCAGCGATTCGGTGAAGCCCGCGCAGTTGATGGCTACGAACCGTTCGTCGCGGCGGTTTGAGTTCGTGTGGATCGCGTTGGCAAGCAGCTCCTTGCCCGTGCCCGATTCGCCCAGCAGCATTACCGGGAGATCCGTCGGCGCCACGCGCCGCACGGTGTTCAGTATGCCCATCATCGAGGGCGAGATGCCCGTGATATTGTCGAATCCGTATTTCTCATCGAGGCGGCATTTCAGTTCGACTATGGTCCGCCTCTGTGCAGTGATCTCCGCGGCCCGCCCGACAACCATTCGCAGATCGTCGAGGTCCAGCGGTTTTTCGATGTAGTCGAACGCGCCGTGCTTCAACGCCTCTTTGCACGTGCTGATCGACGAATGAGCGGTTATCAGGATGACCTTCGACGCGGGCGAATGTTCCGTAGCCGCTTTGAGAACGTCCATTCCACTGTCGTCCGGGCCGAGCATCAGATCGGTGATAATGATGTCAAAGAGCCTGCTCTTCATGCGATCGACCGCGGCTTGCCCGTTATGGACGATAGCGCAGCGATGGCCCATGCGCGACAGGCCTTCTTCAATGACCTCAGCGTGGGGGACCTCATCTTCAACGATAAGAATCTCAGCGGTTGCGTTTTTGGGTGTTTTTGGGGTAGTCATGGAGCAGATACGATACTTTCAGAAGGCCAAATTGTCAATGACCTGGCCGGTTGATATTCGACACAGAGACTCAGAGGTTCAGAGAACGGCGAACGGCGAACGGCTTTGCCACAGAGATCACAGAGAACGGCAACGGCAAACGGCGGGAAAGATGTTTACGGCAACGGCAAAGGCAACGGATTACGGCGAGATCACAGAGGACGGCAACTGCAACTGCAACGGCAACGGCAACGGCTTTTTTTTAACCACGGAAAACACGGAAGACACGGA
>JABGPF010000205.1 GCA_018645065.1 Phycisphaerales bacterium | reverse complement strand
GTTGGATTATGCTTGTTCGGGTCGTCGCGCTGCCGGTGGGTGTTGTTCTTTGTGTAGATCTCCGCTGCTATCGGCAGGTCGAAGCAGAACAGCAGGCCGATCTCACAGTCCTGCCAGACCTGCTGCGCCTTTGTTGGTGTGGGGATCCTGGCGGGGGGCTCGGCAGCCGCGGGCGAAAGCATTGCCAGCGACGATACAATCAAAATAGCGGTGGAAAGCGGTTTGTTAATCTGTGTCATTAGGTCACTTCTCACTTGTTAATCGCAATTATCGCGCGACGATAGCTGCACAGGTCAGGCTCACCGGGCGAATTCGCATCCGAAGTGCAACGGTGCGGTTATGGAGCAGTTCGGCAGGCGTTTTGTAGTTGAGACGTTTTCGTGGCCGATTGTTCAGTTACCAAACATACCGCGCCAGTTCGACGGCTGTCAAGGCGCCAGAGTCGCGTGATTTGGGCAACTACTGATGCGACAGTTTGTTAAGGTGTCGGAGCCAGTATGAAATAAGGTTTGTCGTCGGTCTTTTAAGTTTGTTGTTTTCTTGTTACGAGTCCGTTTGTTTTGTGATAACATTAGCATGCGTACAGAATTACGAATCTCGCTATTTTATGTTTAAGGGCGGCCCCCGATTGGCCGCGGGAATAAATATGACAGAAAAATTGAAACAATTGCCGGTGTTGACGTTGACGCTTAGTTGCATGCTCACCGTGCTGTCGGTTTTCTTGTGCGGATGCGGTGAATCCGAGGGGGATCGTGCGAAAAGGGCTGAGGTGCATATCGAAAATGCTCACGTTTTTTCTGACCAGGGGCGGTGGAAGGAAGCCATCGCCGCCTATAAGAAAGCTGTCGACATCAGCCCGGATAATGCCGCAGCATACGAGCATATGTGGCATGCGTACTGCAAGCTTGGACAATGGGAGGAAGCCATTGCTGTCTGTAAGCAGGCCCTAACTCAGAATCCAAATGAGACTGAACCGTACAAAACAATGGGTTTCGCCTACAAGAAACTCAATAAATATCCAGAGGCTTTAGTTGCTTATAAGCAGTTGATTGCTATTAATCCGGATGACGCTGATGTGTACAAAACAATGGGTTACACCTACCATGTCTTGGGGCAATACGACGATGCTATAATCGCCTGCAAAAAGGCTATTTCTCTAAAACCCTATAATCCTCACGCATACGGCGCCATAGGGCGCGCTTACGCAGCCCTTAAGCAATGGGAGAATGCTATCACCGCTTACAAGAAGGGGATCGCCAGCGACCCCGCTTTTGTGTACAGGGCAATGGGCCACGCCTATTCTGAACTAGAACAATACGACAATTCGATTGCAGCGTACAAGAAGGCGCTTGTCATTGAGCCCAATAACGCCATGGCGTACACCCTCGTGGGTCACACCTACTTTATGTCCGGTCGATATGACCAGGCCGCCATCGCCTGCGAAAAGGCCATTTTCCTGGATGCGAAGTACGATCATGCATACTACCTTCTGGGCCGCGTTCGCTACGAGCTTGGACAATACTCAGATGCTATCTCCTCTTACAAAAAGCGTATAGCTCTCCAGCCGGATGATGCTGATGCGTATTTTAAAATGGGCCTTGCCTACGACAAACTCAAACAGAATACGCTAGCCATTACAGCCTGGAAGAAGACTGTCGCTCTAAGATCCGATGATGCTAACGCATACAGCATGATGGGCATGGCCTACGATAAACTTGAGAAATATTCAGACGCCGTCGCCGCCTACAAGAAGGCCATCACCATAAAGCCGGATTACGTCCTGTATTACTATGGTATGGGCCACGCCTACGAGAAACTTGAGATGTATCCAGACGCCATCGCAGCCTACAAGAAGATCATCGCCCTAGAACCGATAGGGGGATGCGCCGACAAGGCGCGTCAGGCTATTCAAAGACTCAATAAACAGTGACCTCTTTCTCGGGGATCAAGGGACGCAATTCACATCTGGAGTGCTGCGATGCGTATCTGTTTGTTGAATTTCTCCGGAATTTTTGGGATTATTCGGGACTCGGTTTTCCTGTCAGTATATAACTTCCTTAATATTTTTTCGGAGTGCATGATTTGAAACTGTTTAAGTTAATCTCGGTGGTGTTTGTATCGCTTTGCTGTTTGGCGGGGTGCGGAGCTGATGTATCCAATGTTTCGTATCAAAAAGAATTCGGCGGGCGGCTTGCGGAATTGAATGCGAAGATCGATAGCGTTTCTGAGACCGTAGAGAAATCGGACGGATACGCCAAACAGGCGGGCCTGATCGACTTGCAGGTTGCGAGATTTTTTGCAGATTATATCGCCTGGGAGCTTGAGCATCCCGAACTCATGAAAGAGGCGTTGGGCAGTAGCGAGTTCTTTAAGAAGATCGAACTTGATCAGCACGAATGCGAAAAGCGATACCGGTTTCATATCGATCATGAACTGACAAGCTCGATGGAAATACTTGACCAGGCCGCCGAGCGTATCGCCTCCGGTAAAAAATGGCCCGCCCCCAGGGATATCCAATGGGGCAAGACGAAATATCAGGACGGTTTTTTCCGGGTCGACGGAGAACCGGTGTTCTTAGGCGGGTTCAATATGCTGCTGTCTATGGGGGCGACCAACACCACCAAACACCCCGAATGGCGCGAGAAGGACAAGGAATTCACGCGGGCGTTTCTGCGGAAGATGCGCAAGATCGGTGTAGGCGTCCTGGGCACCGGGACGGGTGTGTCGAGGTTGGTGATGCAGGACGGTTCGGTCGACCAAGCCGCTATTAAAAAGTACGCCGAAACGGTCCGTCAATACGGACAGATGGGATTCAAGGTTGATGTGATGTTGTTCTGGGGAGGTAACCAGAAGACGCTGGAGAAGCACTGGCCGGGGATTACCAAGCATTACGGTAATGGTATCCCTTTCGATATGGACCATCCGGGCGCCAGGGTCATGATCTCGCGCGTGATGGCTGAATTGATGCCCGTCCTGAAGGACATAAAAACTATCGCATCGTGGGATCTGGCTAACGAGCCTTTCTTCAGTATGGAAATGTGGAGCAAACACACGCTGAAGAAATATCATGCGTGGCTGGCCGGTCGATATGAAACAGTAGAAAAATTGAACGGCGTGTGGAAAACCAGCTATGGCGCCTTCGCCGACATCCCATTGCCCAAGGATCAAGGCAATGAGCAATGCTCGCCCGGCCAGTGGTATGACAGGGTGACTTTTCACAATCGCAGAGTCACGGACTTCTTCGAATTCGTCCAGTCGCAGATCAAAAAGTATATCCCGGACGCCGTGGTGCATCTTAAAGGGCAGGACAACTCGAGCCTTGGCCCGCTGGACGGGGCGGTTGTCGACGGGATAGACCGTGAAATGCTCACGTCGTCGGCAACGCTGCACGGCCTGGACACCAGGCCACTGCCGGTAACCGAACCGCGAATGGCCGCCGGCAACAAGGGCGCCAATCCTAACGCGATCTTGCACTATGACGAATCGCCGTACGGTTTCCACTGGCTGGGACAATCGTTTTTGTACGATTACCTGACATCGCTCAAACCTTACAGGCCGATCATCGACTTCGAATATCACGCGTTCTCGATTAACCCGATACGCGTCCCAAATATCAAGCAAAGCCACGCCAGCGCATCTCTCTGGATGGCGCATCTTCATGGTCTTGTCGGAAATGTGGCGTGGTACTGGCACCAGAGATTCGGGCCTTACCCATTTCCGCACGAGCATTTCAAGGTATGGTTGTACGGTAGCATTTCCACCCAGCCGTTGGTGGCTGCGGAGTATTTCCAGACCATGTTGCAATTGAATACTTTCTCGAAAGAAGTCGCGGCGTTGGCGACCGTCAGCGAAAAACCGGTTCGCATTTTTGTATCGAAGCCATCGTACATTCAAAACCGTTCGCACATCGACGCGCTTCACAGAGTTTACGAAGGCGTTTGTTTTCATGGTTTGAGAGTCGGCTTTGTAACCGAGCAAATGCTCGCCGGCGGCGGGGTTGATAAGGACTGCAAACTGATCATCATTCCCGACGCGGAATTTGTCAGCCCCGAGGCTTTGCGGGCGTTGGAAGCGGCCGGGAAATCAGGCGTTCGGCTCGTGCGTTTCGGTAAGATAAAAACCTCGCGCGATGCACACGGGCGTGAGCATCCGCCCGAATCGATCGCCTTTTTAAAGGGCCTGGCGGTTTACGATTACGCAGATGCGCGGGCATTGTCGAATAGATTTGAAAAACTGCTGAAGCCGATAACTTCCGATCTGCAAGTAAAGGTGACTTATTCAGACGGTAGTAACGCTTTTGGCGTGATGCACAGGCAGGCGGTTGTAAACGGTAAGCGAGTATTGTTGCTGGTAAACGTTTCCGACAAGCCCGTCAAGGTTCAGCTACGCTCCAAAGACGGGCGCCGAATTAACGGTTTTGACATGCTGAACAGCGAGGCGGTAAAGGGTGCGGAAATTAAACTGTCATTCCAGGGCGTTCGACTGATAAGGGTTGCATTATGAGCGGCGGTTGCTCCGGAAGACCGGGTAAGTAACGCTGGAAGCTTCGCCTGAACCGCTGCGAACTGTCCTGTGGTTACAAACGTCGTGCGACACCGCAAGCGGAGTCTCGGTCTCGGGATACCGCTTGCGGTGTCGCATGTTTTTGATTTACCAGATAGGAAATTAGAGTAACTGGTGCAATATCAATGCGTTTTGGACGATAATTCATTTCTAGGCGCTTCGTAACAGGTTGTAGTTTGGTTGGTTTGTTCGCTTGATGCGGCGGCTGGCTGATGGTTGAAGGCGCATTATCGGCGAGTTTTTAGTATAATGACTCGGTCTTGCGAAGAACAATAATAGGCTGAAGAGTTAATTAGATCGAAAGGATCGAACTATGTTTAACAGGATTATTTCAACGTTGGTTTTGGCAATGTGCGTGTCTGCTGGGCAGTTGCACGCCGCTCCGGTCAGCGGAAAGTACGTTCATGTAGTTATCCCCGGGAAGAGCCACACGCTCTCGCTGGCCGAAGTTCAGGTTTTCAGCGGAGGGAAGAACGTTGCCCTGAAGAAGAAGGCCACGCAGACTAACACTGCTTCTGGCGGTAACGCTAGCCGTGCGGTTGACGGTAACACCAACGGAGAATGGAGCAAAGGCTCGATCACCCACTCAGTCGAAGGCACGAGCGATCCGGCGTGGGAAGTTGACCTGGGCAAAGCTGTGTCGATCGACAAGGTTTCGCTCTGGAATCGCAACGATTTTGAATCGCGACTCTACGGATGCCGCGTCATGATCCTGGACGCCAAGCGTAAAGTTGTCTGGTCGGCGGACATCGCCAAACCAGGCTCGGGCGCGACGGCTCTTCCGGTTAGCACCGCCGCCAAGAGCAAACTTGCCGGTAAGACAATCGCCGCAATCAAGCAGCGGGGCGGTTCAAGCCCCAGACGCGCTCGCGGTCGGACGCGTCGTCCGGTGGCTCCGGGCAAGTCGACGTACGGAACGGCTGAGTCGCTGCGATTGGCGATTAATGACTTGACTACGACATTCGGCGCCAAGTACCCCAAGGGCAAGGCTTTCCTGGCCCGGCTTGACGCTATCGACGCTCTGTTGAAGGAAGGCAAGGGTGCTGAGGAGCTCGAGGCGCTTCGTCGCGAGGCGCTTCTGGCAAACCCGCTGCTGGACTTCGACAAGATCCTCCTGGTCCGTCGCAAGGGTGCTGCGTTACCGGCCAACTGGCAGGGCAACAGCAGCATGAAGAAGAACGGTTACACAAATGACATCGCCGTTCTGACGGGTCTGGACAACGGTAAAATCACGTCGCTTTACACGCCTGAAGGCGGTAACTACGTAGGCGAGACCGATCTGAACTTCGACGCTGACAAGATTCTCTTCTCGTCGGTCGGTAAGAACGGAGCCTGGGTGGTTTGCGAAATCAAGGCCGACGGTTCGGGCCTGCGTGAAGTGTCGCCTGATATGGGCAAGGACATTGATAGCTACGATCCGGTTTACCTGCCCAACGGGAAAATCATCTTCGATTCGACCACCGGATACTCGGGCGTTCCCTGCGTTGGCGGAAAAGACTACGTAGCCAATCTGCACCTTATGGACGCTAACGGTAAAAACGTTCGGCGCCTCTGCTTTGAGCAGGATAATGACTGGTACCCGGTAGTGATGAACAACGGACGCGTAATGTTCCTCCGTTGGGAATATACCGACTCGGCACACTACTTCTCACGCGTCTTGATGCACATGAACCCCGACGGTACGGACCAGAAGTCGTACTACGGCAGTAACTCATACTGGCCTAACTCACTATTCTACGCTCGCCCGGTGCCGAATTCGTCGACGAAGTTTGTAGGCATCGTCAGCGGGCACCACGGTACGCGGCGTTCGGGTCCGTTGGTCCTGTTTGACACCTCCCTGGGGCGTCACGAGGCCGACGGCGCCGTCCAGCTTATCGGTAAACGCGGTGAGAAAGTTCTGCCCCTCGTGGTCGACGGACTGGCCAGCCGATACAAACCTCACTTCCTGCACCCTTACCCGCTGAGCGACAAGTATATGCTTACTTCGGCGAACCTGGGCGGATGGAACCTGTTCCTGGTCGACACGTTCGACAACATGATCCTGCTGAAGAAAACCGAAGACGGGCAGAGTCTCTTTGAGCCCGTCCCGTTCCGCAAGACCAAACGCCCGGCGCAGATTCCGGACCGAATCGTTCCCGGCGCCAAAGACGCCACAGTGATTATCAGCGACATCTACTTCGGCCCGGGCCTCAAGGGCGTGCCGAAAGGCGCCGTAAAGAACATCCGCGTTTACAAGTACGAGTACGGCCCGCGTCGAAAGGGCGGCCACTACGCGATGGGAATGGAAGCCGGTTGGGACGCACACCTGATCCTGGGCACCGTCCCGGTTGAATCAGACGGTTCGACAACCTTCAAGATTCCCGCCAACACGCCGATCTCACTCCAGCCGCTGGACAAAGACGGAAAAGCTCTGCAGCTTATGCGAAGCTGGCTGGTCGGAATGCCCGGTGAGAGGCTCTCATGCATCGGATGTCACGAGAATCAGAACTCCGCCCCGGCCACCAAGATGACAATCTCGTCACGCAAGCCGCCCAAAACCATTACGCCCTGGTACGGACCGGTCCGCGGTTTCAGCTTCCAGCGTGAAGTCCAGCCCACGCTCGATAAGTTCTGCGTCGGTTGCCACAGCGGTCAGCCGCGTAAAGACGGTAAGAAAATCCCCGATCTCCACGAACCCCGAATCGCCCACACAAACCTGCACCCGTACGTACGGCGTAACGGTCCCGAGGGCGACTACCACCTGCTGACCCCGCTTGAGTTCCACGCCGATACCAGCGAACTGGTCCAGATGTTCCAGAAGGGCCACCACAACGTGAAACTCGACAAGGAAGCATGGGATCGCATTATCACATGGATCGACCTGAACGCACCGCGTCACGGTACGTGGACAGAGGCTGGAGCCAGCAAGCAGATCCTCGATCGACGCCTGGAGCTTCGCAAGCTTTACGCCAGCGTTGACACGAACCCTGAGTTCATCCACAACCCGTACAAGAAGACAGAGAAGTTCATCAAGCCCGAACCGCTCAAACGCAGCACCGCGAAAGTAACCGTAACCGGTTGGCCTTTCGATCAGGCGGCGGCCAAGAAAATGCAGGGCGCCAGCGCCGCGATGGAACTGGACCTGGGCAATGACGTCAAGATGAGCATGGTGAAAATTCCCGCCGGCAGCTTCGCCATGGGCAGCAACAGCGAAACGCCGATGGAAGCTCCGATGAGCAAAGTCGCCATCACCAAGCCGTATTACATGGGCGCCACCGAAGTAACGCTGGCCCAGTACAAGCAGTTCGACCCGAAGTACAAGAACGGCGTGTACGACATGCACTACAAGGACCAGGTAAAACGCGGTTACTACATGGACACCTCAGAGCAGTTCCCCGCGATCCGCGTTTCGTGGACCAAGGCGATGGAATACTGTGCATGGTTGTCGAAGAAGACGGGCAAGAAAGTTTCGCTTCCGACTGAAGCTCAGTGGGAATGGGCCTGCCGCGCCGGTTCAGATACGATGCTTTCGTTCGGCGATAAGAACACCGACTTCTCGAAGTTCGCCAACCTCGCCGACGAGAAAGTCAAAGAGATGGCCGTAAAAGGCGTTAACCCCAAGCCCATCAGGAACCCCAAGCCCGACGTTGACTACGAACTGAAAGACGCTCGTTTCAATGACGGCGTGCTGCACCTTGCCGACGTAGCCAAATACACGCCCAACGCATGGGGCCTGTACGATATGCACGGAAACGTGGCTGAGTGGACTCGCTCGCAGTACAAGAGCTATCCGTACAGCGACACCGACGGCCGAAACGACATGACCGGAACCGGCAAGCGAGTAATCCGCGGTGGTTCATGGCACGATCGTCAGCATCGTTCGAGTTCGTCATTCCGCCTGGGTTACCCGACATGGCAGAAGGTTTATCATGTGGGCTTCCGCGTAGTTGTCGAATAGTATCGACCAGGAAAATATGCGTTATCTCGCGGGCAAAAAGCTGCGACTCAAGAACACGCGGGATATATCGCGGATGTTCCGTACGGGGCTTCGCGCCCGCGATGCGAGGCTTACGCTTATCGCTTCGCCCAGGGACGCGGGCGAAGATATTCGCTCGCGAATGGCGGCGGCTGTTTCTGGGAAACACGGTAACGCGGTCGCTCGTAATCGCGTGAAACGTCTGTGCAGGGAGGCGTTCCGAACCAACAGGGACCGCCTCCCGGAAGGCTGGGACTTTGTAATGCTCCCGCGTCCTGACGCGAATCATACGATGAAGCAACTGGCCGATTCGCTGAGAGCACTGTCGGCGAAAATCGTCAAGAAATCCGGTAACGCCATGGAAACCCGCAATGACAGTTAACCAGGCATTTGGAAACCTGAGAGTATTTCCGCGCAAAGCGGTGATCTGCATCGTTCGATGCTACCAGGCCACGCTTTCCAGCCTGATCGGCCGCCAGTGTCGCTTCACCCCAACCTGCAGCGAATATTTTATAAACGCTGTCGAAACGTACGGAGTTTTTCGCGGTGGCGCCAAAGGCTTCTGGCGGATCGTGCGATGCAACCCGTGGGGTAAAAGCGGATACGACCCAGTGCCTGCTCCACCGACCGATCATTCGGACGACTGATATCGCGACTTCACACAGATCATGAAGCGTTTACTGACTACTAGATGGATAAAGCGCATAACGACGAACGTCCCGATGTACATCGGGACTCCGCCGCTAAACGGGACTAAGAGCAACACGTCAATAGATTTGAGCGAAAAGCGAATAAGTCCGGTGGAATGGGTTTACCTACTGTTCTTTCAGATATATTCGAGATGGACTTTTTCACACCGTTTAGCGGCGGGGCAACGCCCCGCGCTTTATCCGTCTAGTCGTCATTAGCGACCGCGTGCCAGTTGCGTGCGGAGCTTTGGCCTGAGTCCGTGCGAAACCCATTTCAGGAAACTTCCGCCCGGACAGCCCGTTGACGAGTTGGGCGCCTCTCGGTGCCCGATAACATTTGACGCGTCGATGTTATATTTTCTTGCAAGTGTTCGCACCAGCCGTTCCAGCGAAGCGATCTGTGCTCGCGAGGGCATGGAGTTGCTGAATTCGCCCACCAGGCATATTCCGATACCGTGGTTGTTGTACTCGTTGTCGGGCGTTCCGCCTGTGTGGGCGCCCCATTTTTGTTTGGTCCAGCGGCTTCCGACTTCTATTCGCCCGTCGGGCCCGCCGTCGCCGTTATCAATTACGAAGTGATAACCCAGTTCGTCCCATCCGCGTTCCAGTCGATGCGAGCGATCGAAACTGGCTGCGTTGCCCCGGGCCGTTGCGCTGTGATGCACTACGATATACTTCCACAACCGATAACCCTTCACCTGCCACGGATCGTGTGACGGTGTTGCGGGCATAGTCTTGATTGCGGCAGGGTGGAGCCGCGCAGCATAAGT
>JABGPF010000204.1 GCA_018645065.1 Phycisphaerales bacterium | reverse complement strand
AGGGCAGCTCGGCGGAGGCGAAGATCGCAGCGATGGTGAAAACTGCGAAGTCTGGTGCGGACCTCGCTACGGTTCGAAAGCTGTACTATAGCAGCAAGTCCACCCAGGAGGCGCTGGCTGAGTTGGCGCAAATCAATATCAAGGCGTTGCGTCTGGCGGTTGCGGACCTGACCAAAAGCTACCCGGACAAGTATCCGTCCAAGTATCTCAAGCAACTCGATAAACTCGAAGCCGCTATCACCGACGCAAGCGAAGACAAGGTGCGCGCAATGGCTGCTGAACTGGTCGCGTTCCGCACTGAAGCGTTGCTGGCGAACCCGCTGCTGGATTTCGACAAGCTCATGATGGTCAAACGCAAGGGCGACCTGGGCCTACCGCAAAACTGGGTGGGCAACTGCTCGAAGCGCGGCCCGTATGACAATGAGATCACCGTACTCTCGCCGGTTCGCCCTGACGGGAAACTGACGACCCTCTATCGTCCGGAATCAAAGGTGTTCGTAGGCGATGTCGACTTGCACTGGGACGCCAAGAAGATGCTGTTCTCTTCGCAGTTAAAGAACAGACGCTATGAAGTATTCGAGATCGGGACTGACGGCAAGGGCCTGCGCCAGGTCACAAAAACGGTCGACGGGATCGATAACTACGACGCGTGCTACCTGCCCAGCGAAAAGATCATCTTCGACTCAACCGCGGTCTACCAGGGCGTTCCATGTGTTGGCGGCGGGTCGCAGGTCGCTAATCTGTACGTCATGAATCCCGACGGAACGGGCATGAGGCAGCTTTGTTTCGACCAGGATCATAACTGGTATCCCTCGGTAACCAATGACGGGCGCGTGCTGTTTACGCGATGGGAATACAGCGACACGCCGCACTACTTCACCCGCGTGGTGATGGGGATGAACCCCGATGGAACCAATCAGCGGTCGGTGTACGGGAGCAACTCGTATTGGCCTAACTCGACGTTCTACGTGCGGGCGGTCCCGAACCATTCGTCGCGTTTTGTGGGCATTATTTCCGGCCATCACGGCGTGCCGCGCATGGGCGAACTGATCCTGTTCGACCCCGCCCAGGGGCAGCACGAAGCCAGCGGCGTGGTCCAGCGAATCCCCGGCTACGGGAAGAAAGTCGAGCCGATCATCCGCGACGCACTGGTCAACAACTCCTGGCCGCGTTTCCTGCACCCGCTGCCGCTGAGCGACAAGTACATCCTGACGACCTGCCAACTCAACAGCAGTTCGCCATGGGGCGTTTACCTGGTCGACGTGTTCGACAACATGCTCCCGATCTGCGTGCAGGAAGGTGTCGCGATGTTCGAACCCCTGCCGCTTCGCAAGACTAAACGCCCGCCGGTTATTCCCGAGCGGGTCGACCTGACGCGCAAAGACGCGATCATTCACATGTCGGACATTTACACCGGCGGCGGGCTCAAGGGCGTCCAGCGCGGTGCTGTAAAGAAACTGCGTCTGTTCGCGTTTGACTACGGTTATCACGGGCTGGCGAACCACACTTATATCGGTATGGAAGGCCCGTGGGACGTACACCGCATACTTGGCACGGTCGATGTGGAGTCGGACGGATCGTCGGCGTTCCACGTGCCGGCAAACACGCCAATCGCAGTCCAACCGTTGGACGAAAACGGAGCGGCGCTGCAGCTTATGCGAAGCTGGTTCGTTGCGATGCCCGGTGAGAACCTGTCGTGTGTGGGTTGTCACGAGAACAATAACGAGGCCCCGCCGGCAGCTATGGTCAAAGCCTCCCGCAAGCCTCCGCAAAAGATCAAAAACTGGTACGGGCCGGCGCGCGGTTTCAGCTTCGCTCGCGAGGTTCAGCCCGTGGTCGACAAGTACTGCATCGGCTGCCACAACGACAAGCCGCTCAAGAGCGGAACCAACCCGCCTGACCTTCGCCAGATCGCCGGCGCCAAAGGTTTCAGCCCGGCTTACAAGATGTTGCAGAAGCATGTGCGGCGCCCGGGTCCTGAGAGCGATTACCACATGTTCCCGCCGGCTGAGTATCACGCCAGCACCAGCCCGCTGGTCCAGATGCTGAAGAAAGGGCACCACAACGTGAAGCTCGACGCTGAGGCGTACGAGCGAATATTCACCTGGATCGACCTGAACGTTCCGTACTACGGGACCTGGGGCGAGTTCCGAACGATTCCCAGCGGGCAGCGCGAGAAACGCAGCAAGTTCCGCCAGCTCTACGCCGGTATCGAAGCCGACTACGAAGTGGTCCCGAAAGTATCGACCAAACCGATAAAAACGATCATGCCCGAACCGCTCAAACCGGTGAAGCCAGCGAAAATCGCCTGCCCGAACTGGCCTTTCGACGACACCGCGGCCCGAACCCTGCAGGGATCGGACAACAAGCGAACGATCACCGTGGGCGAGGGCGAGCAGAAGCTTCAGATCGAAATGGTGCGAATACCCGCCGGGCAATTCGTCATGGGCGACGCTAACGGTCAGCCCGATGAAAAACCGCTGTCACGAGTGAAAATCGACAAGTCGTTCTGGATGGCTACGAAGATTATCACTAACGCTCAGTACGCACTTTTCGATCCCAAACACGACAGCCGATACCTCGATCGCGGTGGAAAGGATCATGGGAATCGCGGTACTCCGCTGAACCGGCCTACCCAACCGGCGATTCGCGTATCGTGGCGCAGGGCGATGGCGTTCTGCCAGTGGATGTCGAAGAAAACGGGCAAGACTTTCTCGCTGCCGACCGAGGCCCAGTGGGAGTTCGCCTGCCGCGCCGGAGCGACCGCCGACAAGAGCGGTTCGAGCGTGTGGGGAGCCAATTTGCTGGCGAGCCAGGGCGAGTGGACCCGAACGACGTATCGTCCGTACCCGTATGTTGCGACCGATGGACGCGACGACGGTAAGCCCGCTGGCAGAAAGGTCGTTCGCGGAGCCAAGGGGCTGAAAGTTCCCGCTGCCGGTCGAGACACTCACCGCCTGAGCTACGAGTCATGGCAGCCGGTGTGGAATGTCGGCTTCCGAGTAGTCTGCACAGACCAGGAGCTCAAGAGCATAATAGCGACCGCCCGAAAAACCGCTAACTAGCTGTCGCGCAGTGAAAATATCGACCGGCGCCAGTGTCTAATCTCATCGGCGCCGGTCTTTATGCGCCTGGTCGGATGCCGTCAAAAAAACGAGGCGTTTTTGTAGCTGACAAGGGCTTTTCTCTTTGTGTATCGGGAAACTGTGGTACAATTTTTGTGACCCATACGGTTCGGTTGATGTCTATGCCGAGCCGTTTTGTATCGAAACAGAGGGTCGTGTATTGGGGCGAATAAATCGAATCAGAATTCTGGTCGATGCTTTGCAATGTCCCGTCGAGGACAAGGAGACGCGAGATGTTAAAGTCAATCGTTAGTGTTGTTCTGACCGCTGGATTGGTCTTGGCCTGTGTAGGTGTTGTGCAGGGCGAGGATCTTACATGGAACGCGGCCGGAGGCGGAGTGTGGGACACCACCACAGCCAACTGGACCGGTGGTACAGGTATTTTCGTTGACGGGGACAATGTATTGTTCGACGACAGCGCGGGCGGTTCGATTAACATTTCCGCTGGCGACGTTTCTCCGGCGAGCGTGACCTTCGACTACAGCACATTAAACTATACGCTGAAAGGGCTCAACGGTATCACAGGCGCCACGGGGTTGACCAAGACCGGCAGCGGAGCGCTGTTCATCAACAACGTAAACTCTTACACAGGCAAGACGAGCATTCAGGGCGGCACGCTTACTCTTGGCACGGGCGTTTCCCTCTCCAACGCGGGTGTCGCCGGTCCGCTCGGCGCGCCCAGCGGCGCCGAAGCCGTAATCGACTTGTACAGCGGCGCGGCTTTGCAGTTAGGCAGCACCAGCCCACGCCAGAACCAATCCACTAATCGCACGATCAATCTCGCCGGCGACGCTGGGACCATGTCGATCAAAGTAAATGATAACGACACCATCTTCGAGTTCGGCGCGGTTACAACCAGCGAGATCGGCGCAAAGACACTTGCCTTATTCACCGGTTACCAGTCAAACGGCGACCGCGAGTCTATGGTTTTCAACGGAGCACTCACCGAATCTGTGGACAGTCCTCTATCGCTTGAAGTTGCTTTCAGGACCCAATCGGCTTCTCAGAGTTACGTAAGCCTTAACGCCGGCGGCGACTTCACCGGGCCGATCACATTAGGGAAGGTCAACAGCAACATGCAAGCGGCCTACTTAACGATCGGCGGCTTGTTGGAAGCTCCCGGGCGTAATTTGAATGGCGTACCTGCGCGGTCGATTCGCGGGTCGGGGCAATTGGGCGGTGGTAATTACGCTGGCGACATCTCCATGGAGAGCAATATATTCCTCAACTACTTCAGCACCGCCGATCAGGTTCTGGGCGGTGGGATTTCCGGTGATGGAGCCCTGATCATGAACGGTACGGGCGCCTTGACCCTTACTGGCGCCAACACCTACGCCGGTGGTACGGAAGCCAAATCCGGGACCCTGACTATTGACGGTTCGCTCGCTGATGCGACAATGACCATCTCCGGCGGATCGGTCGATGGAAGCGGCGTGCTCGACTTCAACATCGATGGACTGACGTCCGACCTGATCGACATGAACAGCGGCGCCTTGAATATCTCGGGCCTGAATATCGTCATTAACGATACTGGCGCTGGGTTGACCGAGAGCGCCTATGTGCTGGTCGACTACGCCGACGGCGGTGCGCTGATAGGTGCTGAGTTCAATAGTTTCACTGCCGATTCTCGTTACATAATGGATTACGATTACCTTGGTAATGGCAACCAGATCGCCCTGGTGCTGTCCACCCAGGTGTGGGATGGAACCCAGAACCCATGGTCGAGCCTGCACTGGCTCGACAATGGAGTTGGGAGCGAGGTTGCTCCTGACACCGGGCGGACAATGAAAGTTAATTCAGGTGTCGCGACCGTTTCTTCTACGCCTGGCGTGATCTATTCGCTGGATATCGCCAGCGACGACGTTGGCGGAACGGTGACCGTGGCTTCGGGCGGTTCGCTGGCGGTGAGCACTCAAGTGAGCGTCGGGGCAAACGGGACGCTCAACGTGAACACAGGCGGTTCGCTGAACGTAACTTCTGATGTAAACGTAGCTGCGGGCGGTAGCCTTACCGTCGCCGGCGTGCTGGACACTCCCACGCTGCACACCGCCGGTACGACGAGCCTGACCGGTTCGGTCGACACGATCAACATCACCGATGGGATCACGACGCTTGCTTCTGCGACGAGCACGCAGATCAACGCTACAGGCGGGACACTGGACACTTCCGGTTTGACCGTTGGTAATCTGAACGTTGACGGCGCCACGGTCAACGTGACCGGCCCGTCGGTTGCAACTGACCTGCAGATCAGCAGCGGGCAGATGAATCTGTCCGGTGGTAATATGTCCGTTGCGACCGCGACTTTCACTGACGGTGGAATTGACGCTTTGGGCGGCGCACTGGTTGTGTCCGATACGGTGACGCTTGTTGACGGCGCCACGATCGTCAATGCGGTTGGTGCGGACTTCCAGATGATGGGCGGTAATCTGGTGGCCCCGACGGTGGGGAACCACCGCGAAGTCAGGATCAGCGGCGGCGGTGAGGTTACTTTGCAGGTTCCCGCTGCCAAGTCTGAGTTGATCAATGTTAACCTGTATGCCGACAACGGCGGCGGCGAGGGAACCTCGGCTACGCTGATAGGCCCCACCGGTGGGTTCGACGAGACCTGGAACCAGTTTAATACAACAACGAACGGGAGCTTGCTCTACTCCGACGGTGGAGCCTCGACCGTAGGGTATACCATGAACACGAACCTCACCGGGAGATGGGGTGACCCCGACCTCAAAATGCTCCATGGCGCCTTGTCGCAATTTGGGAAGGGCAGTGACACGAACCTGACGATCAACGGGCTGGAAGCGGGCGCCAAATACAATGTATGGATCGCGTCATATCAGGACGAGAACTATGACCCTGAACAGATCCGCGGTAATTGGTCGACGACCAACACAACCGACACCGTCGGAGCCCAGACAGTCAGCTCCTGGGGCGACAATCTAAACGACAGCGAATGGGTGGCCGGACTGAACTATGTGCTCTTTGAGAATGTCGAGGCAAGCGGATCCGGTGAGATCAATTTCCTTGGCGACGCCTATGACGGCGACAGCGGTGTCGCAGGTGAAGGAGATAAACTCCGCCTGCACACCAACGGGTTCCAGATCGAAAAGGCGCCCGAGATTACTGGTCCGGTCAATCTGGTCTTGCCCTTTACGGAAGTTAACGCGACCGCGACCGCGACAGTAGCGATACCTCTGGAAGTCGGCGGCAGGGTTACTCTTGGCGGGATGACAACTGCGCCCGAAGCCACGTTGACAGTAAACTCGCTCACAACTGACATCACCCTGACCAACATGACCCTCGGCGGCGGGTCGCGAGTGTTGTCGTCAGCGGCTGGCAGCACTGTTAATGCTGCGACTTTTACCGTTAGCGGTGGAACGCTTGCCGGCGGCGAAAGCGTCAGTAATCTCGGTGATTTCGACGCGGACACGTCGTACACCAATCTTACCCTTGCCGCCGGCGCGACTCTGGACTGGACGTTCGTCGCCGGAACTGAAACTTATATCGACATCAACGGTAATCTGACGATCGAAGACGGCGCCATGATCAAAATCAGCCTGGCTGACAGTTCGGCGATGCCTGACGGTGTCGATGTGAAATTGCTGCTGGCCTACGATCAGACAAACTTTGATCTTGGGCAGGTCGCTCTGTCACTGCCCACTGATTGGACGAGTGACGGTTTGACGACTCTGGTCGAAGAGAGTGCTGCTTATGGCGGCGAAGAGGTGACCTATCTGGTCCTCCAGAATCTGATGGGCGATGGTGTTGTAGACCCGGTCGATGGTGACGCCACCGGCGATTCGATAGTCAACCAGGCCGATCTGACGGTCCTGCTGGCCCAGTTTGGCAGCCCTTACGATATCGCCAGAACCGGCGACCACGCCGACTTCAACGGCGACGGTTTGGTGGACCTTGCCGACTTCGTAATCCTGCGCGCCAACTGGGGCCAGGGCGTGACGCCAGACGCATCGGTTCTGCCCGACGCGGCGCCTGAACCGGCAACAATGATAATGCTGGCTGCAGGTCTTCCGCTTATGCTGAAGCGAAGGCGGCGCCGAAGCTGAGCGCAGGCTTACACGCTAAGGATAATCTGCGGTTTCGCGTTATTAATTATCGAGTTCCTCGACGAGCGTGGCGTGTCGCTTCAGATTGTCGAGATCGATCTTAACACCGAACCCCTCGCCGCGAAGCGACTTGAGCCTTCCGCCCCAACCGAACCTGATCGACGGGCGGGTCAGGTCCGTCCGCAAAAGAAATCGCCCGTAATTGCCCTCGACAAATCTTGGTTGCCCGCTGGTCTCGAGCAGGCGTCTCTGTGCGCTCGAGAGTATTCCGCTCTCGCCGACCATGCATCCGTTGCTTACCGTTACACCGTTTTCGGCCGCCAGCGCCAGCAGTCGTCTCGCCGGGCCCAGCCCCCCGTTCTTGCTGATACGCACGTTCCACCAGATTCGCTTCGGATCGGCTAGGTAGATTCGGGCGTCTTGCTCGGTGATCAGCGATTCATCGGCCATTAGCGGAAGCGTGCATCGCCCCGCCAGGTTCAGCAGTTCTTCAGGCGGGATGAACGTCGGCTGTTCGACGACACAGACACCGTATGGCGCTATGTCTTTTATGCGTTGCGGCGTGGTCTCGACGTCCCACCCGCCGTTCACGTCGACCCGAAGCGACGCCTTGCCTTTACCGATGCCCCGGGCCAGCTTGCGTTGGCATATGCGCAGGTTTTCGGTGTCGACATCATCACCGAAGCCCAGTTTCAGCTTGAAGTCGCGCAGGCCTATCAGGTGCATCAACCGCAATCGCTTTGCAGTTTTGGACGGATCTGCAGAGCCCAGTACGCCCGTGACGCGCGAGGTTATCTTGTGTCGCCGGACCGGGGGCGGCTGGGTCCACCAGATCGCCAGTTCCACTGCGCACGCCGCCGCGTTCATGCAACGGGCGTCTGAGTCCCGGGCGGGGATATTGACCGCTGTGGGGTCCGAAAGGTCCTGCTCCCGAATGACGGGCCAGATCCGGTCTCTGATATCTGCGATCGCCGACTCGAACGTTTCACCCGTCACGTAGTCGCGCGGAAGCGTTTCGCCCCATCCGACTCTGCCGTCTGACAGCGCTAACCGCACAACGATAGTCCTGGCTACGTTGCGGGAGGCCGCCGCGTGCTCAAAACTTCTCATTGGTGTTTGGGTCTCGTAGATCGAGAGCTGTTTCGCTGTAACGGCCATTTTGAGCTCCTGGGGTAGAGCGGCAAGTCAGGTTGGGCGAGCTTATCGTAATTGAACTCCTCGACGGGATCAAGAATTGGATGGGCATACTGATTTTGGCAAGCCCGTATTCGTATTTTATACTTTTGCTGGCGATGCACTGGTTCTTGGTTGGCCAAGACGCCAGAGATAGCCTCTACAGCGCTATAATTAGCGTATGTGAGGGACGTTATGACTACAAACAACGTATCTGATTCTAATGAGCAAACCCGTGCACTGGTTCATTTGCCTAAATACGGGCAAGAGCAGGGCGGTTCTCCCGTTCGCCGGGGCCGAAGGAGTGATCGCGTTTCTCCGTTAAGTAGATATTGCAGCGGAAAATACGCGCAGCACACGTCTGTTTATATCGGCGAAATACCGGCGATTGTGCTTGATATCACCAGGTGAATTACATTGTCGCTGCTGGGGGTTTGGGGCGGATTGGCTGGGGTTTTTCCGGCGTTTTTGCAGGTTGTGTGGTTGGTGTCGCCGGTTCGGGTCGCCAATAGATGCGGGCGTTGGTGACCAGCATACCGCCCAGGCTACGTGGCGCCGAGCCTAAAACCGGTGAGATATACGCTTGCCTGCCGAGTTTGCGCCATTGCGGTCCGGCGGCGGGTTGGCAGTAGATTGAGGTGTCGGCGTTGGCCCATGCCATACCGATGAAAACAGTTCTCGCTTTGGTTACAAATGACCATGCAGTCCACTGGCCGGGGGTCTCGGATTGGGCCAGTATCGAGCGTGCGATCAGGGTGTCCGGTAGTCCGTCACCGGTGAAATCGGCGTAGGCTACGTAGTAGAACGCGCCCATCGGACCGGCTTCGGCGTGGGCCATTGTCACGTGGCAGCGTCGGCGACCGGTCGCTGGCGGCGCCGCCCAGACCTGCAGGCGATGGGCCGGTACGCTGACCTGGGTTATGGGCTTTACTATTCCTGGCGCCTCAGTCCAGTCCGGGTCGAGTTTAACCTGGACCACTTTTCCGGTCGCGGGGATGGGTTTGGCCTGTTTTTGCTTGGCTATTTTGAACTTTTCGCCCAGTTCGCCTCGCTTGGCCATTTTCAGCAGGGCGGTTTGATGCTGGTCGATTGAGATGTCGATATCTCGTTGAATGGCGTTTACGGCTGCGAGATCCCATCGCTTCCTGCCGGCTGAGCGACTGCCGGCCCGTTCGAACATTTTGGCTTCAATATCGATCGCCGCCATCTGCCAAAACGCCCTTTGATTCTGCAATTCGTCCAGGGCTCGGAGCATCGGATGCCTATGGGCTCGATGCCATTTTCGCCTGGCGCGGACGTTGAAATCTCGGGTGCTCAGCGTTGTGGCCAGTTGCTTTCTGCGATCGGTGATGCTTGCGACCCAGGCCTTCCCGTCCCATGTGAGCTGGGTGCGCGTTGTGGTGCTAAGTGGCTTTTTTGGCTCGGGGTTACGTCTGGTAGAGAGAGTTTGGGCTTTGCGCCTCTGGGGATCGTTAACACCCGGCGTGGCGATGCGGAGCACGCTTTGGATACCCTTATTGCTCTGGGGGACCAAGGGCAGGTTGCGGACCTGTTTATCGGTACCCAGCACCTGGTAAAACACCTTCCCGAGGCGAGGGTCGCTCTGTGCCAAACCCGACGATGCCGCAGAGCCAATAACCCCCC
>JABGPF010000526.1 GCA_018645065.1 Phycisphaerales bacterium | reverse complement strand
GAACCACAGCGCGCGATGCCACGTGTGATCGGGCGGGCGGAACCACGTGAGCACCGTACCGTCGAGCAGGCTGACGGGGTGGAAGCATGGCTTGACTCCCTTGGCGCGGTCGTAGTTGAATCGCCAGACCATTTTATCGTCGTTGAGCAGCGAGAGCGAATCGGCGGTCTTCTTCCAGGTGAGTTTATCGTTTTTCGGTTTCGCATCGCTCGGAGTGGCGTCGGCTTTCAGGTCACCCAGTGCGAACTGGATGCCGTCGAGGTAGTGCTTCAGGACCGCCGGTGTCCAGAATACCGGGTGATCGTGTCCCAGCGAGCAGTAGAAAACGCGTCCTTTCCCGTAGTTGCGAATCCAACTGACCGCGTAGTCGTTATCGCCGCGGCGCATTCTTTTCTTGTGGGCGGGCGTTACTTTGGTTTTGTCCAGGTCGAGGCTAAGCAGTATCCGCAGTTTCTTGCGCGAATACGGGCCGGTGAACTGGTACATCTCGTCGGTGATCTCAAAACTCTTACCCTTGAACGCGGCGCACAGCGGATGATTCGGATCGTCCAACTTCACCGTCACCTTCTCGTGCCACGGATGCCCGTTGAATATTCCGCCGAGCATCTCGGCGCCCTCGGGCCAGTCGAGCAGCCACTTCTTCGAGAAGTTCGTTGTCGCCGCGTGCACGCCGACCAGGCCCTTACCGCTCTTGACGAAATCGATAACGTTTTGAGCGAGCACCGGGTCCTTGAAGAAGTCCATCCTGTTGGAGTTATTGAAGCATATGGCGTCGAACTGCTTGAGATTGTCGGCTTTGAAGGCGGCGGGGTCCGTGCTGTGGACTACCGTGAATGCGCCGGTTTTAACGCCCATGAGTTCGATTGCTTTGGCCCCGTAAGGGATCGCCGTATGCGACAGCCCCTTACCGCGGTTGAACACGAGCATCTTTCTCGGGCGGGCTGGTTTGGCGGTTGCCGCGGTGGGAATCGCGGCCTGGATCTTCTTGAGTTCCTCGGGCGATATCCCTCGGGCGCGACCCGCGGTAAGCCCGATGGTTATCAAAGCTAACGCCCAAACGCTTATGATGCGTGATATTCGTGGTCTCATCGTGTTCCTTTTCTTACATGTGCCAAGGCTGACGCATTGCCCGCGACAGCATTCCGTTGGCCGTCTGATCGTTTTCGAATCGCCGCAGTTTGGCGTTCCATTTCAGTTTGCGAGCGAGTTGCACAGCCAGGGCGCTGATCTGGCAGATCGTATCGACCGCCAATGCCGAATCGATGTTGCTGATGGTCTCTTTCCGTGTCCTGACGCACTCGAGGAAGTTCCGCGCGTGGTTCGTGCTCTTGTAGAGTTGCGGCTCGTCCGGCGAGAAAACCGATTGCGGCAGGTCCGCGGGGTTGGCGTTTATCCGCCCGCGATTAACGTGCACCCATCCGTCGTCGCCCTCGAAGGCGGTCCCATGCCCGGAAACTCGCCCGTACCTGCTGGCCCACTTCCGCGTGCCGGACGGTCCGGAGAAGTTCAGACGCACGCCTGTATCGTATTTGATGGTCAGTTCCCAGTCGGTGGCGGTATCGCACACGCCCGAGGCGGGAAACTTACCGGAGCCTTCGATCTCGAACGATCCGCTAAGTCCTTCGGCTGCGCCCCAGAGGGCTATGTCCAGCGGGTGTACGCCCCATCCGGATATCCACCCGACACAGTAATCCG
>JABGPF010000203.1 GCA_018645065.1 Phycisphaerales bacterium | reverse complement strand
CCTAACTGATCGGTCAGGTCAATGATATCTTTGGGATCGATAACCTTGGACTTATCGCACGCGGGGTAACTCACCGGCGACGAAAAGTGCGTTCTGACCCCTTTCATCGAGGTATAGGGGTTGCGAATGAAGAGGGCCTTCTCGTCGACATCCTTGATAACCGCATCGCGGCGGGGGAAGGCGTATACCGCAACATCCTCGTAGAAATCAGCGAGGGCCTTGCGCATCTGCGGGGTTTGTTTTCGGTGATAACCTGACACGCGCGGCTGGGGTTTGGGCAGAATCGCGTTGAATTTCTGTGGACCTTTGACGCTGACGCTGCTGGGAACCAAGTGCTGCATCGACTGGGACGCCTTGATCCATGGCCCGCCGGTTCCGGTCCAACCGGGCCCGGTAATTGTGGTGAACTCCAGCCCCAACCGTTCGCATTCCAGCACGGCGTGCTTGAAATTATCCTGCCAGGTCTTGCTCATAAAGGGCACGTTCCCGCGCTTAACACCCACATCCACATCCATATGGATCATGCCCCCGATGCCGACTTTCTTCATGGACTCAAAATCCGCGGTAATCCCCTTCTTAGTCAGATGCCCGTCCATATTGATCCAATAAACCCACGGCCGCGCCGGGTCCGGGGGATTGCGGAATTCATCTTCCAAATCGGCGCCGAATGAAGAATCCACGCTCATCACAAAAGCCTGAAACGCGATACATAGAACCAGGATCCGCTTTAACATTTCATCTAACCTTTCGTCGGTTATATTCGACCATTATCGGCAAACAGCGATACTACTCGATCAGCATCGCGTCGCCGTAGGAGAAGAAGCGGTATTTGCTTTCAACAGCGTGACGGTACGCCGCCAGCATCATCTCGATTCCATTGGTGTCGCCTGGGCTGCAAAATGCGCTGACAAGCATCAGCAGCGTGCTCTTTGGCAGGTGGAAGTTCGTTATCAGTGCATCGACCGCCCGGAACTTCGCCGGTGGGTAGATGAATATATCCGTGCTCCCGCTGGTTGGCGTGAATCGATCGCTCTGGGCGGCGAGAGTTTCCAGGACGCGAACAGACGTCGTGCCCAGTGCGACGATTCGGCGTCCTTCGTCGCGGGCGTCGTTTATGGTTTGCGCCCCCTGGGCTGACAATTCGTATGTTTCACTGTGCATCTGGTGAGCCGTGAGATCGTCGGTTTTCACCGGCAGGAACGTACCTGCGCCTACGTGGAGTGTCAGGCAGCAGGTGCTCACTCCCGCAGCCGAAAGTGCGTCGAATATCTCCGGCGTGAAGTGCAGCCCTGCGGTCGGGGCGGCAACGGCGCCAGGACTGGCTGCGTACACGGTTTGATATCGCTGGCGATCTTCGGTGTCTTCATCGCCCGGGGTCCGCCGAATGTACGGTGGTAACGGAATCTCGCCGACTGCCTGCAGGATATCAAAAGCCTCTCGATCGCTTTTCGGCGCCATGATCCAGTGGCCCGCCCCGAGATTTTCGAGTAGTTCGAGTTCCACTTGATCGTCCTGATCCTGTGCGGTCAGGGTGAGCGATTCACCGATTTTGCATCGCCCCGCGTTCTTCAGCATTGCCTCCCACTGACCGGCGCCAGCGACTCTAAGGAAGAGCCCCTCGACCTTTCCACCGGTGGTTCGGGTGCATCGAAACCTGGCGGGGATGACCTTCGCGTCGTTCATCACAAGCAGATCTCCGCGACGCAGAAGTTGGGGCAAGTGATTGAAGCGTCGATCGGTCCATGATCCGTTTGAACGGTCCAGATGCAGCAAAGCCGAAGCGTCCCGTTGCTCCGAAGGCCTTTGAGCGATCAGTTCGGGAGGAAGTTCAAAATCAAAATTATCAGTTCTTATCGCCATTTTAACTTCAGGTAAGGAATGGATTTACAAATAAGCCCACAAACCTATACGATTTATCCATGATTGTAGCCCCCGCATTTTCATATCTTTAGCATTTACAATAGACATTTATTCACAAGTTATCAACATTTGCTCGCCGATCTATGGGGAAAATTTCACACAATTATAAATCTGTTGAGCGGTAATATAAAAGTTTTGCGGCATGGGCGCCGATAAATATCTTATCTAATTGTTATCCACGAGGTGAATTATGTCCGTTCCCATGGCCGTTCAAACGGATCAAGATATTGTCAGCACCATCGCTTCAATGAGGCGTTCGCAACTAGTGTCTTTACTTCGCAGGATGCACTGCGGTTTCGAGATTGACTTTTCAGACGAATACGTTAACTCGATGAACCTTGATCGCCTGCGTCACATAGCCCTTGCGGCAAGTTTGCACGATAAGACCTTCGCCGCCTGATCGTTGGCATCCCATCGCTTTGCGCCGGGATTGCACGATAAAAGACCTTCGTCGCCTGATCTGATCAGTCGCTCAGTCCGGCGTCTATGGGTGCGTCGAGGGCTCGCCTGCCTACGACAGCTATTTTCAGGCTGTCGGCCAGTTGGAGTGTAGCTGGTTTGTCTACGATCAGCGTTCGTCCGGCTTCGACCACCAGGCAGATGCACTTGGCGTCTTTGAGGTTCCTGATCGTGCTTGGCCCGACAGTCGGGACGTCAAATCGCATATCTTGTTTGGGCCTGGCGACTTTCACCATTGTCCAGCCGCCCACTCTGCAGACTCTGCCTGCTCGGCGGACCATGGCGTCTGTGCCTTCCATCGCTTCTACGGCTATGATGTCTCGTTCTTTGACCGCGATTGATTGCCCGATATCCAGATCGGCGCTGGCTCGTGCGATTCGCCATCCGAATTCGACGTCGGCCTCTGCTGCTCTGGGGATTGGGGTTTCTGTGAGCAGGCCTTCGTCTGCGAGATGTTCTGTGCAGTATTTTACGCTCGACACAAGTTCAATTCCTTCTGTTCGTAATTCATCGGCCACTGCGAGCAGGACCGCGTTATCGCGTTTATCTTTCCGCAGGCGGAAGTACCATATCCTGACCGCTCGCAGGTCCGGGATGTATCGTACCAGTCGCAGGGGCGAATATATACTTTTCTTCTTCACCCCTCCGATCATGACGGTCTCGTGCACGCCGTATTTGCGTAGTGCTGATATCCATTTGCCTGGTCGAGTGATTCCGGCCCAGACGAATTCATCGGCCATGTCTTTCAGGCGAGGCGAGGCGTTTCCCGCCAGTCCGACCACTATTAGCGGTCTACCGAGTTTTTTCACGCCTTGTGCGACCAGGAACGGAAGTCTTCCTGATCCGGCGATCAGGCCTACTGGTTGGCGTTTATCGTATTTTCGGGCCATTATGATCCGTCTCCAGCCATTCGCCCGTCGACCAGATGCATTACGCGATCGGTTTGTGCGGCTATTTTTGAGTCGTGAGTGACCATAAGTATCGTTTGGCCCTTCTCGTTGTATCGGTTAAGGAGTTTCATGATTTTGGCGCCGGTTTTCGAGTCGAGATTGCCCGTGGGCTCGTCGGCAAGCAGAATATCCGGTTCGTTCATCAGCGCCCGCGCTATCGCCACACGCTGCCTCTCACCACCAGACAGTTCGCGCGGGCGATGTTTCAATCGATCAGCCAGTCCGACTTCCTCGAGCACCGCGGTCGCTTTTTCGCGGTAATGTTTGCGTTTGGACATCCACTGGAGCAGCGGCGTGTCGACCATCGCAGGGAGCATCGCATTACCAAGCACGGTAAGTTCTGAAAACAGATGGTAAAACTGGAACACAAATCCGATGTCGTGGCAGCGGATTCGATTTCGAGCTCTGAACGAAAGTTCCGAAACGTCCTGTCCGGAAAGTGCGATATGCCCTTCATCTGAACGGTCCAGCAGGCCGACCAGATGCAGCAGCGTACTTTTTCCGCTGCCCGAGGCGCCGACTATGGAAACAAATTCGCCTTGCTCGACCTGGCAGTCGACGTTTTGCAACACGTGCAGTTCCTGACGACCCAGTTTGTAGGTTTTATGAACGCCTTGGACGATTATGGCTGGAGACCTACTCATAACGAAGCGCCTCCACAGGTTGCATGCGAGCGGCTTTGAACGACGGGATAAGGGCCCCTATCAGCCCTGCAAGTATCGCCGCGATCACGATATAGATCACCGTATGCAACTGAACATCGTCTGGGAATCGATCAAACAGGAACCCCTGGCGAAGCGGCGCAAAGCCAAACTCCACTGCAAGCCAGTTTGCCAGATTGTTGACATTGCGGACAAAACTGTATCCCAGCACCACGCCGATTGCCGCCCCCACAGTCGCCAGAGCAGCGCCGTATAGCAAGAAGACGCTGGCGACACCCACGCTGGACGCCCCGATCGACTTCAGCACGCCTATATCGGCGGTTTTTTGCATAACGATAACATAGAGAATAACGAATATAAGGATGACCGCGACAATGGAGACAATCCCCAGAACGATCACCATCATAATCCGCTGACCTTCGACGGCGCTGAGCAGTTCTCGCTGTCGCTGGCGCCATGTTTCAACCGTCACGCCGATAGTCGCAGCCCCGGGGAAACGCTTACGAAAAGTCAGCCATGACCGCTGGATTCTCTTGCTGATCTCCTGCAATTCCAGCTCGGTTGGATCGGCCTTTTTGACCTTGAAGATAACCTGGCTGCATCGCCCCGGAGAAATTACTCGCCCGGAATCGTCCTGTGCGTACTCAGGCTCCATGTGGTTAAGTTTCTGGAGGGTCTCGAACGGCACGTACACAAACGCCGAATCGATCGGCGGAACACCGGAGCGACTATCGTCGATAACCGACATGTTCCTGATCTCCGGAGCCAGTCCGCTGGAGTCGAGGCTGCGCCTGCCGAGTGGGAAAACGTAGAGTATCACCTTCTGCCCGGGCGTCCAGAGACGCACCACATCGCCCAGATCGGTGCGATAGCTCAGCGCCTGGATACCCAGACCAAGAACAATTCGATCTTCAGGCCCTTCGAAGGTTCTGCTCTCGTAATATGCGACTTGTCGCTGCAGGGTCTCAGATTTCAGGACCGCGTCTTCCAGCATGACGAGTTTGGCTTCCAGCTTTTTGATTTTGTCTTCGGGAGCCTTGTCGGCTTTGGCCTGGGCCAGAGCTTCGCGCGCCAAGTCAACATCCCCTGGCCCAATTCCTTCAGCAATCGCGATTTCAAGCTGCTCCTGCAGGCTCTTCAACTCGCTGCGGTATCGTTCAACATTCCGAAGGTTAGTCACCGCATCGTCTTGATGCTCCAAGGCGCTTGCGACCCTGCCGAGTTCGTATTTATGTTCGGGCGGTACAAGCCCGTCGAATTTCCTGCTCTGCAGTTCGGTCTGGATGTCCTGGGTTCGTTTGCGTTCCTCAGCCATTCGCTCGATCAGTGTTTCAAGCGGCGGTTCCCAGGTAAGATCGCCGGATTTCTGAACGAACAATCCCCGCCCAAAATTCGACACATCTGCGTGCTCGGGCAGGCGGACGCCAGCTATTTGAACGGGATTTCGATAGTGTTCCTGACCCGATATTCGCAGCATCCCGTAGCTAAGAATATACGGAGCGGCCGCCTGAACTTCGGGAACGTCTTTCTTCACCTGCTCGATAAACTCGTCGTAATACGCCAGACCGTGCTGATTATCGGCGCTCATCACGACATCGCCGAACAACCCCTTCGCCGCCTTTTCAATGTTATCAATAAACCCAGTGAACAGGCTGATAACAACAACCATCATCAAGACACACAAAGCCACCCCCGCTACCGCAAAGTAAGCGATCAGGCGACTTTTCAAGTATCGAAGACATAGAAAAAGTTTATACATAAAATCCCGTCAAACCATAGCACCGGCCGCTCGATCCCGATGCACATCGGGACCAATTGCCCATTGCCATTCTTAAGCCTTATCCGTCCTGAGCAGCGGGAACAAGATCACGTCACGGATGCTGTGCGAATTGGTCAGCAGCATCGCCACGCGGTCGATCCCGACTCCGAGTCCGCCTGCCGGCGGCATGCCGTGGCGGAGTGCGTCGATAAAGTCTTCGTCCATCACGCGCATCGTCTCGCCCTCTTCTCCGTCGAGCTGTCCGCGGAAATTAGCGTCCTGAATTTCCGAATCGTTCAGTTCGGTGTAGGCGTTTGCGATCTCCATACGCGATATATACATCTCAAATCGCAGTGCGATTGTGGGGTCGTCGCTCTTGCGTCGCGTCAGCGGGCATAGGTCCGCGGGGTAGTCTTTCACGAAGGTCGGCTGGACCAGATGGGCCTCGACGGTCTCTTCGAACAGTTCGTTTATGACGAACGCGTCGCCCATCTTTGCTTCGTCGATCTTGTGCTCGCGGGCCATTTCGCGGACGGCAGCGATATCGGTCATGTCGACGCCGGCGTGTTCTTTGAGCAGGTCGGCGTAGGTCGCTCGGCGCCAGGGTCGCGCGTAGTTGATCAGTTGTCGCCCGAACGGGAGTACAAGCTCGCCTGCTTCGCACTGGGCGGCGGCTTTGAACAGCGGCGTTTCGGGGGCTTCTGCCAGTTGCTTTTCGTAATCGGCGATCGCCTCCTCGTAGGCTTGCTGCTTCTCCTCGTCGCTGCGGGGGTCGCGCTTGTTGCCAAGAATCCGCTCGGCGTCAGTTTTGATCTGTTCGATCGCAACCAGCGCCTTGTCGCGAGAGGCCAGCAGTGCGGGCACCATTTTGGCCGCCGCTCCGGATATCAGCTCTTCGGTGATGTCCATCATCACTTCGTAGTCGGCGTAGGCCTGGTAGAGCTCCATCATGGTGAACTCTGGATTGTGCGACGTGTCGATGCCTTCGTTGCGGAAGTTTCGGTTAATCTCGAAGACTTTTTCCATCCCGCCCACCAGCAACCGCTTGAGGTACAGCTCGGGGCTGACGCGCATAAACAACTGCTGATCAAGCGTATTATGGTGCGTAATGAACGGACGGGCCGCCGCGCCACCGCAAATCGCCTGCATCATCGGAGTCTCGACTTCCATGAAGCCCTTGCCCTTCAGCGTGGTGCGGAAGTGGTCGATAATCTCGATGCGCTGAGCGGCGGTCGCCATCGACTCAGGGTTCGCCATCAAGTCGAGGTATCGCTGACGATATCGCGCTTCGGTGTCGGTCAGGCCGTGGAACTTTTCGGGCATGGGGTTCAGGCTCTTGCACAGCAGCGTGAGCTTGTTGGCCCAGATCGTAATTTCACCGGTGCGGGTGCGTTTCAGAGGCCCGGCGAGAGCTACGATATCACCGAGGTCCAGCAGGCTGGCCAGCGCCCAGGTCTCTTCATCGACTTCCTTTTTACTAATCGCAAACTGCATTTGCCCGCTCTGGTCGCGGATATGGGCGAAGATCAGCTTGCCCATGTTGCGGAACAGGACGATCCGGCCGGCGGCGTCGGCGGTCTGGCCTTCCTGATCGTCGACAAATCGCCCGAGCACCGAATCAATCGCCTCGGCGGTATCGTATCTACCACCGTAGGGATCAATCCCCAACGCCCTGACCTTCTCCAACTTCGCGTGCCTGTCTGCCTGTACTTTTTCGAGCATCTTTTATATTCGCATCCGTTAATAGTTTATGAACGCCCCGCCGGGGCTGGGTCCCGAGGAATTCGGGCCCCACATCTTCGTCGTAATCGGCCCGCAAGTCAAGTGCGGCGCGGGAGGAATGCAGGCCAAATCCAAAAACCAGATGGGGATTACATGGATTTTCGGATTGCATGGATTAAAGGCTTTTATTTTATAACGGCTTGGTGTTTAGACGTGCCGTTAACAAAATCTTGCCGTTAATCCATGCAATCCGAAAATCCATGTAATCCCCATCTGCCGTTCATACGCGCAAAACAAATTCGATCTCTTGAACATTAGTAGTACAGAGGACGGCAACGGCGAACGGGCGATGTTTACAATAGGTTTACAATATAGCGTGTGTAAACATGGCTCGGAAAAGTAGTACCACTTATCCGGGATATGTAGCAAAAGGACGATGACCCGACACAAGCAAGCATAACATGCTGCTGCAGCACAGGTTAGGCAAACCAGGCCACAGATACCCCGATCAGCCAAGCCGCTTGGGAGGTTAATTGCGGGTCGGATCGGATGTTTACAAACCCCTGGTGTGTAAACATACCGTTTGGGCGGCAGGGACGCCGCCGGAAGCCCAATAAAACGCCAGTGCTGACAATATAAAATGACAGAAACACACAATCAAACCCAGCCGGAAGTATAGATGTCACGATAGCGGCAATATCCTCCAGCGGAGTGTTAGCACGGTCTTGCCTGCTATGGTTTCTTCACTGTCTCGATATTTCGAGGGAATACTATTTGCGCCCAGACGGGTTTGTGATCGGACAACGGCTTATTCAGTTCGATTATGCCCCCGTCACTGGCCCTGGCGCCGGATGAGGTGTTATACAAAATGTGATCTATGACCCCTGCGTTGCGTTTCGGGTTAAGGGCGTTCCACGTAAACTGTTTGCTGAGATCGATTTCCATGTCTTTCCAGGTGGGCCTCATCCCTGCGGCCTCGATTGTATTCATAGCCGCATCGCCGATGTTGTTATTGTAATCCCCAACGACGATAACCCTCTGTGTTGTCTCTTTCGGTAGGATCTCGGTTGCAAGGCTGTAGGCATGCCCGTTCTCTTTACCCGAAGCACAGATGTGCAGCGAGTAGAATGCGAACCAAACGCCATCTATCTTAGTCACCGCCCTGACAACCGACGCGGGATTCCAGCCGCGGCCGGTGAGTTTGTATTCTTCAGCCCCTTCCAACGGGGTCCGGCTCAGAATCGTCTTGTATTTGTCCTTGTGATTTGCCGACGATATCTTCCCCACATAACTATATTTCATCCCCAGCACCTTCCCGACGCCAGCGGTCCAATCACCATCTGGAGCTTCGTCAAACCCGATAATATCCAGATCGTATTGCTTAAACATCTCGCCAATTTGCTCAGGGGTCGCACTTTTGCTGAACTCAACATTGTAAGAAGCAACACGAACAGCCACCGATTTATCAGCCGCACAACCGGCAAGACAAAACCCCAGCCCGCACAGCAACGCCACACCGATCAATGGTTTATGTAAGATCTTCACTTGAAATAGCTCCTCTGATATTCTGTTTTGCATAACGTTTCGTGTCATCAGCGCCGGAGGTCCAGATGCCGTAAGTCCCGAAGCACATCGGGGTTCATCGGGACTTCCAGCATCTGGCCCCGATGGAGCGCCCTGTTATGCTATTCAATCGGGCGTCGGGCGTAAAAGGTTCTTATTTCTTCTTTTCTCAGTTCGCCTTATCTTCTTTCGCTCTTTCTTATCCTGGGCGTCCTTTTCCTGCTGGACGATATATGACCTCTCCCGCAATGGGTAATCCTTTGCACCCTTTTCTTTCAGGAAGGCTGCAACGGCGGCGTGTTTGTACTCCTCTGCAAGTTGAAGCGGTGTACAACCGTGTCCAAACGCGCCAAAACTATTTATCGAGGCGCCATGAGCCAACAAATATTTGACAACTTCAAGCTGACCGGATCGAGCGGCTAGGTGCAATGGCATTACACCTGTTTTGTCCATGGGGTCATTTATGCCGTACATGAACTTACCATCCGGCCATTGAAGATTGGCGTGCACCTCATCGACATTTCCGTGACTCAGTGCAATGCGAAGAGGGATGGTGGGCTTTGGTCCTCGACATCCCGAGACCAGCAAGAGGGCAATTCCAAGAACCACGATTCTGATGTTCATCACTCTCTCCCGCATAACGTTTCGTGTCATCGGCGCCGCCCGACCGCGTCAGTATCCCACGCTCCGGGCAGTTTGACAACAGATTAGAGCTATCCTAGTTGGAGAAAAAGTACAAAAGGCATGGCAATACCGACAGTAATGGCGATATAGGCCGCTACGGTCAGGATAATTTGCTTCATGGCGCTTCCTCTGGGCACACTTAAGTAACCAACTCCCGCACCTATGAGAAAGGCTGGCGCCAGCGTCAGTACAGCCACTACAAAAACAACCATTCCCTGGTTATATAACGCCGATACGTAAGATATTTTTGGATCGTAGATATTGTGAGCGATCGCCAGGATATTCCAAGCGAATATCAAACTAAAACCGTTTGCAATCACCAATGCTTCAAATCTGTTGCGATCTCTGCGGTGAGCGTATCGATA
>JABGPF010000202.1 GCA_018645065.1 Phycisphaerales bacterium | reverse complement strand
TGGGCCGATCGCATCAAGCTGCATATGGATGTCACCATCCCTCACGTTCTCAAAACGCTCCAGATCGACTACGAAAATCCTGTACCCGCGCGAGCGCAACTGGCCCTGGTCAGAACCCTCGAGGGTGTCTCGCGATCGCTGATGATCAAACGCGATCCAAAATTAGAAGCCATGATGGACAAGATCAGCGCCAAGATCGGAGAACTCTACAAGTCGGGGGAGAACAAGTTTTGCCCGGTTTGTGCCGAATCGCCGGCGTTCTACTACCTGGCTACGGGCAAAAAAACCGCCTGGCTCACCGCAGCCGAAGAGCTCGCCAAAATCACCGCAAAGCAATATTTCGACGAAAAGGGCAAGTCGATAAAAGAACCGCCCGGGCACGCCGGCGTCGGCCAATCGCTTATCAGCCTCTACCAGGCCACGGGCGACAAGTACTACAGCGATCTGGCGCAAAAATATATGGACGCCCGCGGCACGCCGGCAACCGGTCAGAGGCTCTGGCCGAAGTTCGCCGCACAGCATTTACCGGTCGATAAAATGAACGCACCGGGCGGCCATGCGGGCTCTTTCGGATGGTTCGCCTCGGCGTTAGTCGACGTCGGCGCCCTGACTGGCGACAAGAAATACGGCGCAGCCGCCCAGCGCATATGGCGGAACATGGTTGACACTCGAATGTGCATCACCGGCGGCACGGGCGCCGTCGGCCGCTGGGAAGGGTTCGGCGAACCGTACGCCATACACCGGGGCGGGTACAACGAAACCTGTGCCGCCTCGGGGCAGGTGTTCTACAACTATCGCCTGTTCATGCTGACCGGCGAGGCCAAGTACCTCGATGTGATGGAAGTTGTCCTGCTGAACGGTTTCCTGGCGAGCACGAGCCTTGAAGGGAATCGGTTCTTCTATTGTAATCCGCTGGAATCAGGCGGTGGCGCCGGGCGGCTGGCCGATCGGAGAGTTCCCTGCTGCCACGGCAGCGTATCGCGCACAATCCCCCAAGTGCCGGGATATATGTACGCCCATACCGATAGCGACGTATATGTGTCGTTCTACGCATGCAACGCAACGACTGTTAACCTGGCTTCGGGCCGGGTCGGGCTAAAGCAGGAGACGAACTATCCGTTCGATCGAAACGTAAGCCTGACTGTGTCGCCTGCGTCCGACGGGCAAAAGTTCGCGATCAAGCTGCGAATTCCCACGTGGCTTGGCAAGAAGTTCATGCCCGGCGCCCTTTACAGCTACCTTGCCGCCCCGCAGGAAAAATGGTCGGTCAAGGTTAACGGGCAGTTGTTCCAGGCCCGGGTGGACAAGGGGTTCGCTGTGATTGATCGCAAGTGGAAGTCCGGCGATAAGGTCCAGCTCGATCTCCCCATGCCGGTTCGGATCAGCACCTGCATCGACAAGGTCGACGCCTACCGAGGCCGTGTTGCCGTCACGCGCGGACCTCTGGTTTACTGCGCCGAAGAGGTAGACAACGGCGGGCCGGTGCATCAGCTCGGTTTGGGCAAAACGCCCACGCCCGCGCAGAGAAAGGTCGCTCCGATCAAGGAGGGTATTTTAAAGGGCGTCCCGATGATCAGTTTCCCCGGCGTGCGGCGAGTTGACGACAAACAGCAGCCGACAACCGCCCGGTTTGTTCCTTATTATTGCTGGGGCAATCGCGGCGCCAAATCGATGAGCGTATGGCTGCCTCGCGGCAAGATCGGGCCACCCGAACTGTTGAAGTGGGTCCCATCGACTGGCGCTGGCGAGGGCAAAAAACTCCCCCGATCCCGAGGCGGCGACGCCACAACGGTGATCTTCGAGAACAAGAGCAAACAACGCGTAAAAATAGTATGGATCGGATACCGAGGCCGTCTCAAGGAGTACGCCCAACTAGACCCAGGCAAGAAGCACAGCCAGTCCACCCGCGCCAGCGCAGCATGGCTCATCACCGACGAGAAAGACAACCCCCTGGGCCACTTCATCGCAACATCCAAAATCTCCCAAGCAATAATCCCACCCAAGGCGAAAAACCAATAGAAAAATAGAAGTTCTATATCACCCAAAGCCACGGATGGTGATCTATGTTAACGGTGAACAGCAACGACAACGGCATTTTGCCACGGATAACACGGATAGTTAACGGAAACGGCGATAGCGGATAACGGCGACAACAGCGCGAATTTTGTTACGGCGAACGGCAACGGCGTGTTTGGTTGTGCCGTAATTTGGAGTGCGGTGGCTCGGCACCGCTTTGGTTTGTCGCTGGAAGCGACGGTTTTGCCTTTCGCCTTTCGCTGCCGCTTGCGGCTTGGCAATTTCTCCCCGCGTTATTCAAAGCTGCTTCTACGATTAGGCGCCTACGCCTACGAAAAGCTGACCGCTTGAATGATTCCTGTTCTTGCGGTAGTATCCCTATATCACGATTACAGTAATGGGAGCAACGCCAATGGAACCAAGTGAAATTCTGGACCACGTTCGACAACTCATCGCCGACCATTCTGCCGGCGATCCGGATAAATGGTTCTACGCTAACCGATTTGTCTTCGCTCGCCTGCAACTTGATGAGCGTAAGACCAAGTCGGGAGTGAAGAAGCGACTATTCGCTGCAAAGGCAGCCTGCTACCGATGCAGCCAACCGTTTGAAGTGAAAAAGGGCGTTAACCTGCACCGCCTGGACCAGAGCAGGGGATATTACGATGGTAACTGCGTCCTGATGCACCCACACTGCCACGAAGAGCATCACGCTGAAAACGCGGCCAGAGAATCAGCCACCGATACCGAAGTAATTCCCCCAGCCAACGGCAGCAAAGGAACGCTCGTCAAGAAGAGCAAAGTCTACGATGACGCTCCATTCACATACTGGTGGGATATAGTCCCCAATTTTACGAACAAACTCGATCAATACGAGGCCGTAGAGTTCTTCTGCAAAGACACACAACTCAGATGCCGCGTCTCAATCGAAGAACTCAAACCCTTCCTAACCGAAGACCGCCAAACAAGCCGCGGCGATGGCAACTGGGGCATCAAAGTAAACAACGGTCATGAAGACGAACTAGCATTCGAACCCGCCCCCGGCGGGAAAACGAAGTGGGAGTATCTGCCGGTAACGTGGACGTAATCCCCAATAGTAGACGCGGCGTCTCCCCGCGTTATTAATAGCTGTCAGCGACCGCTTCTACGATTAGGCGCCTACGCCTGCGAAAAGCTGACCGCTTGAACGTTTCCTGTTCTTGCGGTAGTATCGGGGTGTCGGGATTTCAGTTTCGGGAATTTTATGGTCAGTGTACGTGATATTAATACCACCGCTAAGGATTTGAACATGCTGGGGTTGCGATTATGAGCGTTTGGCAATCGAGCGAGGGTGCGGTTATGGGCCCGGTTTGGGGTTGGCTGTTGGGCCTGGCGTTGTGGTCGACTATTGTATACATGTTCGCATCGCTCACGGTGGTCGTACTGGTCAAGCACATGCGGGCCAGATACATGTTCCAAACCGCCACCGCCACCGTGATCAAAAGCTGGGTCGACGAGCAATCGGGCGACAGCAGCGTTAGTCACCGCCCCGCAGTGGAATACACTTTCGAAGCTAATGGGCGCACCTGGCGGGGCGACCAATTCACTTACGACCCAAGCTACCGGGGCGGGGGCGAGCAGTACGCACTGTCTTACGTTAACAAGGCTCCCGCAGGGGCCCAGCTGCCGGTACTTTACAACCCCGACGATCCGTCGGACTCAGTTCTGGAACCCTACGCGCCGGGATCGACATACCTTTTCTTCATGGTCAGCGTCCCGTTCCTGCTCGCCGAGCCGCTCTTGCTGTGGGGCTTTGTGCTGCGATTGCGGCGAGGCGATGAAACTGAACCCGCCACTTCACGATCGCAGAAAGCCTGGCGAAAGAAAGCCGCCAGAAATTCCGCTCGATCCTGGGGACACATGAACAAGGACTCAGGCGGTTACTTCATCCGGGGGCGCCTCTGGTCATGGATGAAGTCCTGCCTCATTCTGGTGATCCTCAGTTTGCTGGTCGGCCTGCTGTATATCGGTTTTACGGGGTATATTGTCTCCCGCCATGTCGCGATGACGGCCTGGTGGATTGTGCTGGGGCTGGTCGCGTTGGATATCGTATGTCAGATTGTTCTGCGGAACCCCATGTTCCGTGTGGACACCACTCGCCTCAAAGTAACCTTGCGAAGCTGGCGTCGCCGCGACGAGGTGGATTTCAAGGACATCGAAGCCTGGGGCGTCCGCTGGATAGCTCTTCCATCGTTATGGGCCAGTTTTGTGCGGTGTAACGTTTTGCTGCTCTACGTCCGGACAAAAGACGGCCGGGAGATACCCGTGCACGTGTTTAACGGCCACGACTCAGGGATCAGCGAGGCCAAACAGGCGACCCGAAACTTATCAAAAATAACCGGCGGCGCCTGCCAAGACCCTGGCCCCCAGCCGCCCAAGGCCATAGAGCACATGGTCAAACACGCCGAAAAGTGGAAAGCACTCTCAGTGTTCGCCATGTTCCGCATACCCAATATTCGCGGATGGTTAGCGTATGGGGATCTGTGTTGAAGGCGAACGGACAGTGGTCAGTAATCAGTTTTCAGTAATCAGTAACGGCGACGGAAACGTCAGCGACGCCGCTTGCGGCTTGGCAATTTCTCCCCGCGTTATTCAAAGCTGCTTCTGTGATTAGGTGCTTACGCCTACGAACAGATGACCACTTGAACGATTTCCGGTTCTTGCTGAAAATATTCGTGACACCATGTGTATAATAGAGATAGAGAGCGTGAGCGGGACTATGTCCTACGGACCTCATTACCAGCTTTCTGATCGTGGCGATTGTTCGGTTGGTTCTATTTAAGATAGATCGAAAGGGAATTGCTATGGTTATAAGAGAGAATCGTTTTAGGCGTGTGCTGAATTGTATTAAGGGCTTTGTTTATAAAACTTTTACTTCGTTTGGTCTCGCCACGATCTTGAAGGCTGCTATGGTCCCGCCCACGCTCTCTATGGCCAGTTGTTGCTGTGCAGCGTAGCAGGCGTTTCTGTGAGGGCTCGTAATATCACTTCTTCCCCACCTCACGAATAGCTATTTTCTGAAAAGTCATCTTGGCGCTATGAACGATTATCCCAAGATTATTGCCTCGCAACCAATCGGGAGGGCCAGGTGTCTCTATCTTTATATCCTGAATACGATGTTGCAATATCTGTTTTCCGTCAACTACCACGCGGACTGAATCCCGCCGTACGCTAAGCAGCAAAGCGGTCAATTGTCCGTTTTTTGAGGTAAATTGAACCTTTTCATGTCCTCCTATGCGACACCATGTGCTTCGCGGGCCAAACGAAAGCCCAAACGCCTTATCACCTAACGGGCAAATAAAACCTGTGGTATCAGCTGGGCGCGTGAACAGAGCTTGTAAATCGTATTCGTTTCCTGGTCTGTACGGGATCTCAATAGATACAGGGCGTCTTTTCGCTTTTCCAGTCGTTTGCAAGCCTTGTGAACTCTTGCTCCATGTGCCGTGGAGGTCCGCGCTCACATCGTGCTTGTTTGGGTCAATGAGTTTCAAGAGGTCAACCCACACGACAGTTTTGCCTGTTGGTGTACTGCTTGCTCGCCCAGTCCCTTTTGGTTGTTTACTGTCAGAAGTCTGTACGCTCTTAGGGTGCTCTATGGCTATTTCGTCTAACTGGCGTATGAGTTCCACGGCTTCTCGTGGGCCGACGCCTTTTCGCAGCATATTGGAAAACTGTGCTTTCGTTAGCCCTTTGCCAATCTGAGCATAAGGCACCGCATGAAGATACGTCGACGAGCCAATCTTGATAGTGCCAATGATCGCAACGTCGAGATCCCCCAGGCCTCGTTGGAAGACTTGTTGGTCATCAGCGAGATTTTTTGTTGGATATCCCGTAATTACGATGTTGGGGTGTGTTTTTTTCAGCCAGTAGAACCCACCAGAACCAAAATTTCCTACGGCCATGTGACCGAGCAGCATCTCTTGATCGCTGAGTACACGCGAGACCTTTGCGACAGTAAGTCTAACTCTTTGCCCCACTTTTAATACGAAGTATCCATAGCACTGGGGCGTAGTAAGCTCGGGGAGTGGCACGTACTTGCCCTTGATTACGGCATATCGCATCTTGTACTTCTCATGAATCTCATCGTACTCAGTAGCAGTTTTTTTGTTGGCTTTCGTTTGCTCTGCGGGTGTGCGGAATTCGATCTTGTGTTTTTCACACAAGGCCTCCAGTGTTGCTACATTTTGCTCCAAATCGTCAATCTGTTTCTCAAGCGTTCTAATCTTCTTGGCTTTCTGCTTAAGTGAGGCCGTCGCCATTTTTAACTGGGCTTTCAGAAGCACCATTTGTTCTGGTTGCGATTTCGGACCGTCCGCCCATGTCCTTGCCACTATCGTCAGCAAGGCAACGAACATAATGAGAATCGCATATGTTGAGTTGGTTTTTTTCATGTTCCTATCTCTTATTAATGTTTGCTGTTGCTGCTCAGATGTTTCAGTGAAAATAATCCCATTAAGAACGTGCGTCTAGTGTGCGATGTTAGCACATTACGGCTATTTTCGTTGTGGCTTGATGCATGCATATTTAGATGTATATCAGGCCTATTGAGTTGGTGCAAGAAATACCGTTGCGATAGCGATGCTCGGAATCCCAATTAGCCTGATTGCCAACTGAAGACGACGCTAAGTTTTGGGACTGAGCGAACCGATAGCACACCGTCTCCCGCAGTATTCGTTATAGGCCAGAATACAATTTCCGAAAAAGGTGCCATGTTATTGAAAATGTGTTCGTATTCTTGCACAAAGTCTTGGTATACATCTTTGTACATGTACATGGAAATATACTCGTTTGCATAGACCGATAGTATCAGGGGCTGATCAGTCTGATAGCCTTTCTCGGCCTTGCGTGATTTATCCTCCACCGCGTCTGCTAAACGTTTCTTGTATTGCTCCATAGCGGTGTGGTCACATGGGAAATCTTTGAATCCTTCGAATGTTTTCATATGTTCGTCTGGAACACTGCGGTCATTCAAATAAGTGGACGTTAACTCCACTCCGAAAAGTTCTCCCGAGACGACATCCTTCAGAAGGTAGTCAGGCTTTTCTCTTTTTGATTGGCATACAAGTGTACGGCCGTGTGCGAGACGTTTGTATGCTGCGATGAACTCCTTGATCTGCCACTGTTCTCGCTCGTCTTTGTTTGGCCACTTTCTAGTCATAAAAGGAAGGATATCCAGATGAAATATTTGTGCAACAGTTTGTTCTGTAAACATCAAGGATGTTGTCTGTTCATTTGTGGCCTTTTGGCGTTTGTTGCGGTTTTGCTGCAGCCTGGGTTTCAGGCTTGGATTTCAGTAGCCCCAACTTGCCCAGAACTGTTCTTCGTTTCCCTATGCCCGCCCACAACAAGCAGATGCACAAGATAAGTGCAACACTGCCGATGAGTCCGTAAAACAGCAATCCGCCTGCGGTCATTCCAGGCTCCAAAACGGCGTCGGACGGATCGTCTGGAGCGTGGTGCACCGTCACCTTGTCGCCAGTGTGATAGGTCGCCCGGATGTGATCTTTGCTTGGAATACCTCTGAATGACACGCGGCTGTGGTCGTAGGTTTGTGAGTTTACTACGTATCGGTATCGGACAACCGTCCTATAGGCGCCCGGGTCGGGGCTGCTGGGGACTCTCTGCGTTTTGATTTCGGTGATGTGTCCGGCGACGCTCGGCCAGTTGTTGCTGGACAGCCCCGTACGTATCTGCCAGATGCCAAAGGCTGCCAGTGCTATCCCGGGCAGTATAAAAAACACGCCCAGCCAGATCATGATGCGAGCTGCCCGGAGTTCCTGGCGTGCGGCCTCTGGGGGATAGCCGCTTCGCTTGCTTGCGTTTTGTATAACAAGATCGGAGCCGCCATGCAGTATCGACAAAAGTATCTGAATCCAGTGCATAATGTTAATAAAACAGAATCTTCCCTCAAAAGCAATATGTTCGCATGTAGAAGCATCTTGTGCAGGATGTTGGGAGGGTATGTGCGTTTTGGACTGCGGCGAGCTCTCGCCGCTTTCACTTGTCGCGGAGCGACGCCGTTCGTCGTTCGTCGTTGGTTGTGTTCTTGTTTTCGTGTCGGTGGGTATTCTAGCGACAACAGCAACGGCGAAAAGCAAAACCGTCGCTCCGCGACATGTCAAAGCGGCGCCAGGTCGCCGCAGTCCAAAACGTTTTGTCGCGGTCCTGGCGTTTGTGGTGGTGGGGCGGTTGCGGAGTTTGTATACTTTCTGCTGTTGTTTGGTTTCGGGTTTTTTAACATTTTTTAACATTATTTACAGGAACTGTTCGGGCTGCGGTGCGGCTTGGGATTGGTGAGGAGTTTTATGAAACTTATGGAAACGATTGAAAAAATGATAAAAATTGGGCTGGTGGTTGTTGTTGGTTTGGTGGTTTTTGTTTTGGGTTGCGAACCTGAGGTTAAGGCGCCTGAGGCTTCGGGCGGCGGGGATAAGGTTGTGGCTGCGGCGCCGTCCGCTCCGGCTGGGCCGGTTGCGTTTGTGGGTACTTTCGATCCTTGCTTGTTTCGGGATAAGGAGATTACTGATCGGGTTGTGATGAAGGAGCGGCCTGAGTGCGGGGAATGTCATATGACCGCTAAGCTGACGGGTAATCGTCTTGATATGGTGATTGATCGCGGTAAGCGAGTTTATAATTGGAGCATCGACGGCAAGGCCGAAGGTAAAGAGATTGTCTTCGCCAAAGGTAAGCTCCGCATCGTTCTGAAAGATAACAAGCTTGTCGGAAAGTATACTGGCGATATGCATGCTGAGATTAAGCTTAGCCCTGTGGTGAGCGAGAAAGTAGAGAAGTAGATCAGGTGAGTCCGCCGCGGGCGGATCTTCGACAAAATGAGTCCGTTGCGGGCTGATCTCTTGATGATTGGAGTTTGATATGCGTTTTTTGATTCGAATCGTTTTGGCGGCTTTGGTGGTTGGTGTTGGGGTTGCTGGTGCTGCTGATAAGGCGTCGCCGGCGGCTGGGGGAAAAACTGCTGTTAAACCGATTCGGGTTATTATCCTTGTTGGGGGGCATGGGTATGATAAGAAGAACTTTGAAAAAGCCTGGGGCGGGCACGCCGATATCACTTGCGAGGTCTGGAAAGGTAAGCCCTATACGCTCTTCGACGACATCTCAAAGTTTGACTACGATGTGATAATGACGTTCAACCTCTCCAGCGGGATCACCGAAAAGCAGAAGGCTAATTTTCTCGCGCTGCTGGGCAAAGGGGTGGGGATGGTGGCGTGGCATCATTCGTTGGCGAACTGTCAGAATTGGGCGGAGTATGAGAAAATAGTCGGCTGTAAGTATTGGATGAAGCCCGGTGAGAAGGAGTGCAAAAAGGTGGGCAAGAGCGGGTACGCCCACGACCGCTACCAGATGAAAATCGCCGACGCCGACCATCCGATAACCAAAGGGATGAAGGATTTTCAGATCGATGACGAATCGTACTACAACCAGACCTTCACCACCGACGCGATGAAGGTGCTTGTAACCACCGAGCATCCCAAAAGCGACAAGCCGATCGCCTGGACAAATGATTACAAAGGCGCCCGGATATTCGGGTACCAGGGCGGGCACGACGCCAAGGCGTGGAATAATCCGGGCCACAGGCGATTGTTGGGCAACGGTATACGCTGGGCGGCAGGCCGCAAGTGCGTCAACACGCCGATGGCTGCGCCAGTACTGCAAAAGCAATTCAAAACGCTGGGCGAAACTGTGGCGTTCATCGGAGCCTGTCTCGATAAGAAAGACTACAAAACGCTGGCTGCTGCGTTCGACGCAGCTCCGACGCAAAAAGCGTTCGCCCAACTGGCTGCAGTGCACGCCAAGACGCCGCTGGTGAAACTCTACGCCGAGAAGAAGTTCCCAGCAAAAGGGGGCAGGTTCACTCTGGGCGGGCCGGGCAAGGAACTCGGCGGGATGAAAATCGACCTGCGGAAATTCCACGGCGCGTGGTTGTTGCGTACGATGCGGTGACGGCAGGTTCTAGGTTCTAGGTTTTAGGTACGTCAACGTCAACGGCGCCGACGAGAAGCATCCTGACTTTTTCGTGGCGGATGAATTTTGGCGTTCGCCGCTAAACAGGAGTGCGCAGCGTCATTCGGCATATGTTATCCGTTCGCCGTTCGCTGTTCGCCGTTCCTAGCACCTAGCACCTGCCGTAAGGAATCCCGTTGCGGCGGCTGTGGTGATTGGGTACATTT
>JABGPF010000201.1 GCA_018645065.1 Phycisphaerales bacterium | reverse complement strand
CCCTGAAGTGGTGAGCTCGCCAATAGTTCCGTAGCTAACGCCCCGATGAACAATCGGCACATCGCCGCGGTGGCTGGACGCGTACGCTGCGGCGGCCTTGTAGAGACTTACCATCTTTCCGCGGCATTCTGTTTGCTTGGCCAGTTCGACGGCGCTGTTAATCGACGGAGCCACAATCGCCACAAGCAGCGTGAGAATCACGATAACGACTAGAAGTTCGACAAGTGTAAAGGCTTTCATCGATAATGATCTGAAACTCGAGTCGTTTTTATCGGTCACTATTCACATCCTCTTGGATATACCCGAACGGGTTACTGGGGTCTATGGGAACACGGGGGACAATTCCGGTTACCTTGCCATCATAAAAAACATTCGTCCACGTCGCCAGAATACCACATCAACGTTGCTAAAGTCAACTCGACTAAACGCAAGCCTTCCGTTCTTGAGGCGTTATTACTAATATATGGATACTGTGCAGGCCCGGATTACGATAAAGGAACAGAATTAATGACCAAATATTTCACAACGCTCGCCATCATGGGCCTTACGTCCCTGGCTGCTGCAGCCGCTCCGAAAACCCCCGGCCCGATGCTCGCAAAAGCACTCAAGGGTCCGATGCGAGGCGTGACTGACATTATTTTCGCTAATCGCAGTTCCTACAACGACGGGCACTGGTACGCCAATATTGGGTATTACTGCGAAGATGAGAACAAACCCGCCTACGCAGGCAATGGCAAGTCCGCTGGCGGGCGGTTGTGTAAGCTGCACCTTCCTACGGGCAAGGTGACTGTTCTGCTCGACGCCAAGGGCGGTTCGATTCGCGATCCGCAAGTACACTACGACGCGAAGAAAATCCTCTTCTCGTGGCGCAAGGCGAAATCGAACTTCTACAATTTATACGAGATCAATATCGATGGCGGCGGCCTGAAGCAGATAACTTCAGGTGAGTTTGACGATTACGAAGCGACGTATCTGCCCGACGGCGGGATCGTTTTCGTAACCACTCGCTGCAAGCGATGGGTGAACTGCTGGCTGACCCAGGTAGGCACGCTCTATCGCTGCGATGCCGATGGGCGAAACATCACGCAGATATCGTCTAATAACGAGCATGACAACACACCGGCGGTGCTGCCGGATGGACGCATTCTTTTCACCCGCTGGGAATACACCGACCGCAGCCAGATCGGATACCACCACCTCTGGACTGTGAACCCCGACGGGACCAGGCAAATGGTCTACTACGGGAATCAACGCCACTACCCACTGTACATAGACGCCAAGCCGATTCACGGCACGAACAAGGTTATCGGAATCGACTCGCCCGGGCACGGAGCCAGAGACCACTACGGCATGGTGTCCATTTTTTCAGACGCATTCGGTCCGGACGACGCAAAGGGCATTCGACGCATAAGCCGCAAAGGACGCTACATCGACCCATGGGCGTTCGGCGAAAAATGCTTCATCGCCGCACAGAAAAAAACCATTCAAATCATGGACGCCAGCGGTAAAAGCGAAGTGATCCACTCGTCAAACCTGAATTGCCACGAGCCGCGTCCGCTGATTAAACGCCCTCGCGAACGAGTGATCCTTCCAGCCACTCGCCCAGAGATGACCACCGGGCAACTGGTGCTGACCGACGTTTACAACGGGCGAAACATGACGGGCATAAAACGCGGTGACATCAAAAAGCTGCTGATCCTCGAATCGCTGCCCAAACCGGTTAACTTCTCGGGCGGCCCTGATCTTACATCGTGGTTGGGCACATTCACGCTGGAGCGAGTGCTGGGGACAGTTCCGGTCGAGGAAGACGGTTCGGCATCGTTTACGCTGCCAGCGAATCGGGCGGTGTTCTTCGTGGCGTTGGACAAAAACGACCTGTCAGTCAAACGCATGCAGAGTTTCGTGAGCGTCGCGCCCGGAGAAATCACAAGCTGCGCGGGCTGCCACGAGAACCGCACGAAAACCGCCCCGGCGATGCGAACACGCGTTCTCCAGGCGATGAAACGCCCGTCAAGTACGATCAAACGTTTCGAGGGCTTTCCCGACGTGTTGGACTTCAATCGCGATATCCAGCCGATATTCGACGAGCATTGTATCAAGTGCCACAACCCCACAAAGTTCAAGGGCAAGCTGTCGCTGACCCGCGGCCTGAGCGACAACTGGTCGATAAACTACTACGCAATGTTCGCCAGGCTCCTGGTAGCCGACGGGCGAAACGGATACGGAAACCAGCCCCCACGCACGATCGGCACGTCGGCGAGCCGGATTATGAAGATGCTCGACGGGACGCACCCAAAGCACAAAAAGGTGAAAGTGACTCCCAAGCAGTGGCGAACGGTTTGGCTTTGGATCGAAAGTGCCGCACCATATGCGGGCACTTACGGGGCGCTTAGAAATCCCACCCAGCGAGGCCGCCAGGGCGGAGGAATCGGACAGGTTTTCCGAAGCGGCGTGCTCGGAAAACGCTGCACATCTTGCCATAACGGTAAAAAACTCCCCAACATCCCCTTCCACGTTGACGGCGCCAAAAACCGAGGAATCAAACGCCCGATGCCCAGGCACGAGCGAAAAATCATTCCAAACGATCCGCTGGCGTGGTACAGTTCGCAGGTGGTTGTAAACCTCACCCGGCCTGCAGATTCGGCGGTGCTGATGGCCCCGCTGGCGAAAAAAGCAGGCGGACGCGAAAGCTGCCCCGGGGTGTTCAAAACCAAAAACGATCCAGACTACAAACGCCTGCTCGCTGCGATTCAGCAAGCAAAGAAAAGAATAGACGCCACAACGCGATACGCAACACCGGGCTTCAAACCGAACCGCCAGTACATCCGCGAAATGAAAAAGTACGGCGTGCTGCCCAAAACGTTCGATCAGGCGAAGGACAAAATCGACGTGTTCGAAACCGACCAGAAATACTGGAAGTCGCTGTGGTACAAACCGAAGGCGATGGCGAAATAACCGCCTGGGAGACCCTTGATGATTCTTAGACGTTACGCATTGCTGCTGATTATCGCGATCACCGCCCCACTGTCGGCCGACGAGCAGTGGGCGCAGTTTCACGGACCGCGCAGGGATAATATATCCAGCGAAACCGGACTTCTGGCCAAGTGGCCCGCTCGGGGGCCGAAATTGCTCTGGGTGCGCCCCGGACTGGGCGAGGGCTTCGCCACCGTCGCGATAAGCGGTGAGAAAATTTACACAGCCGGAAACGCCGACAAGCAAACAGTGATAACCGCAATGGGGCTGGACGGTAAAATTCTCTGGCAGGCCAAGAACGGACCAGTGGCCAGTCGCTCATATCCCGGCGCACGCGGGACCCCCACCATTTGCTGCGGGAAGCTGTATCACCTGGCGCCCGACGGGGCAATGACGTGCCTCAACTCCGAAACGGGCAAGGAAATCTGGTCGATGAACGTGCTGGAAAAGTTCAAAGGCGAGAACTGCACATGGGGCTTGTCAGAGTCGCTGCTGGTGGACAGTAAGAACGTTTTCTGCGTGGTGGGCGGTAAGAAAACCAGCATCGTCGCACTGGACAAGGCAACCGGGAAGACGGCGTGGACCTCGCCATCGATCGGAGATAAGCCTGGATACGCCTCGCCGATTATCGTCGAATACGGCGGGATCAAGCAGATCGTAACCAGTATGTCCGAATCGATTGTCGGCGTGTCGGTCGATACGGGGAAAATACTCTGGAAATTCAAGCACAAGGTGCGGTTGGACCAGAACATCATGACGCCGATATATCATGACGGGCACATTTTCGTATCCGGGCCCGGGGCTGGCGGCACGTTGCTGAAGCTGAAAGTCACCGGTAAAAAATGCACGGTGAAGCCGGCATGGAAAAACCCCAAACTGAGCAACGCCCACGGTGGCGTCGTGTTGCTGGGCGGGTATCTGTTCGGACATTCCGATACGGGGTCTCGAATGATGTGCGTTTCGTTCAAAACCGGAAAGACGATGTACTCGGTCAAGCACGACGCTGCCGGGAAAAAATCGGCCTCGCTTACTCTTGTCGGCGAGATGCTGTACATTCTCAGCGACACCAAGAGCGTCTATCTGGTCCCGGCTGACCCCAAGGCGTTCAAACCGATAAGCAGTTTCAAGATCCTGCCCGGCGGCAGCGGTCCGTTGTGGGCGCACCCCGTGGTGTTCGGCGGGCGATTGTACATCAGGCACGACAAGTTCCTTCTGGCGTACGACGTTCGCGCGAAATAATCTCGCCAAATCGAAAGGCCGGAACGTGAAGAATTTTTCAACATCGCTATTCTCCGCAGCCATACTCGCCTGTTTGCTCAGTTCCGGATGCGCCGTTGTCCCGAGCAATCGACAAACGATCAACCTGAACGGGACCTGGCAAGTGGCCCAGGGGTCGCTCAAGTCGATGCCCAAGGCGTTTGAGCACACGGTACCCGTCCCCGGCCTGCTTGACATGGCCTCGCCCGCGTTCAAAAGCCCCGGCAGCACACTCACCCCCGCCCAGCAAGCTCTGCCCTGGGAGCGGACATATCGCGTTGACCCGTTGCGAGAAGCGTTCTGGTACCGTCGAACATTCAGCGTGGATTACCCCCAAGCCGATGTGGTCATGCTGAAGGTCCACAAGGCGTGCTTCGGTGCGATGGTTTTCGTTAACGGGAGGAAAGTCGGCTCGCACGCCCACAACTTCACGCCCGGGTGGTTCAACGTCAAACCGTTCATTAAAACCGACGGTTCGGACAACGAACTGATAATCCGCGTGGGCGCGTCGCTGGCACAGGTCCCCTCGTCAGTCTGCGACGGATGGGACTACGAAAAGAACCGCTACATTCCGGGCATATACGACTCGGTCGAACTCATCGTCAGCAAAACTCCGCACATAGTGAACCTGCAGACCGCAGCAGACCTCGATGCCCAGTTGGTGCGGGTGACCGCCGAGGTCTCCAACGGCGGGCAGGTACCCGTCGGCGCGACGATAATGGCCACCGTGCGGGAAGTTAGATCGCGGCGTATCGTCGGAAGATCGATCGGAACTATCGACGGGATGCTGCCCGGGGTAACCGCCAAGTGCAACGCAACCGTGCCGATCAAAAACCCACGCTGGTGGACGCCGGAAGATCCGTTCCTGTACGAACTTACAGTAGACACCGGCGCCGACACCTGCAAAACGCGTTTCGCCATGCGAACGTTCAAGTCCGATCCGGCAAGCGGTAAAATGCTGCTCAACGGCAAGCCGTATTTCCTACGCGGAACGAACGTGTGCATTAACCGTTTCTTCGAAGACCCCAAACGCCGAGCCAAACCGTGGGACCGCCAATGGGTTCGCAAACTGCATCGCAAGTTCAAAGGCATGCACTGGAACTCGCTGCGATATCGCACCGGATTCCCACCGGAAATGTGGTACGAAATCGCCGACGAAGAAGGATTCCTGATACAGGACGAGTTCCCGATCAGCTACGGCGGGTGGAAGTCCGGGACGATGGACGGTTGGCCTGATCAGATCCTGGCGACCGACCTGATCAGGGAGTTCACCGAATGGATGCGCGAGCGATGGAATCATCCGAGTGTAGTGATCTGGGACGCGCAGAACGAAACGCCCAACGACACGGTTATCGCCGCAGCCATCGGCAAGGTTCGCAAGATGGACCTCTCAAATCGCCCGTGGGATAACGGGTGGGGTTCCCCGCAGGCGCCTGGTGACATGTCGGAGCATCACCCCTACCGCTGTAGCCCAAAGCCGCCGCGAGCATTCAAACTGTCACGCTTCGAGAAGGAAACCGGCCTGCCGAACGCCGGACCGAAAAAAGGCGCCCGACCGCCTTACATTATTAACGAATACGGGGGTTTGTGGCTTGATCGCAACGGCAAGCCTACAACGTTGTCCAAGCCCGTTTACCACAGTATTTTCGGGTCCAAAGCTACGCCCGCCCAACTCAGTGAATATTATGCCCGAACAGTTGCGGCGCAAACCGAGTTCTGGCGTTCCAAGCGGAAATGCGCCGGGGTTATGCACTTTTGCGGCTTGGGATATTCGCGCAAAGGCGGGCAGACCAGCGACAACTTCACCGATCTGAACGAACTTACGTTCAACGCCGATTTTGAACACTACGTGCGAGACGCTTTTTCGCCAGTCAGTGTAGTTATCGATATGTGGAAAGAGCGTATCGACCCGGGCAAGCTCCTGCAAATCCGAGTAAAGGTCATCAACGACCTGGAGGCAGATTGGCGCGGAACCGTAACGCTCCGAATGGTCGATAGTAACGGCAAGGCGGTCCTGGAGGGGGGCAGCAGAGTTCTGGTCAAGGGGTTCGCCTCCGACAGTGCGGACTTCAAAGTCCAATTCCCCGACAAAATATCCCAATGCCAACTCATCGCCGAAATCCAAGGCCCCGACGGGCAATCCGTACGATCATATCGCAAGCTTCAAATCGCCCCACCGCCGAAGAAGAAACCTGCCGCCAAACCGAGACCCAAAAAACGACCGGCGAAACGCAAACGGTGAGCCTTGAACGCCGCAGGCGAATTTCTTACCATATACCTGCGATATACACTCATCCGCTGCGTTATCACACTAATAGTAGATGTCCCGTCGTAGGGACTCACGCACCCAAACCCACGAGGTTAAACATGCCAAATAAGATTCTGATCACAGTATTGCTGCTTGCCGCTTTCGCAGCACCGGTTTTCGCCGCCCCCAAGAAGCAAGGAAGGTTCAATAACGGCGACACGCCTGTTAACACCGTAGCTTCGGCGAGACGAATGATTGTGGACCTTACCAAATCCCACGGCGACAAGTACAAAGGCGGCAAGGAGTTCGCCGCACGCCTGGATGCGATCGAAGCGAAACTCAAAACCAATGCCGGCGACAAGGACGCAAAGGCGTCGCTCGAAAAGTTGGTCACTGAGGCCTCGTTGGCAAACCCCCTGCTTGATTTCGACAAACTCATCGTGATCCGCCGCACCAAGGAAGCGAATCGCAACCTGAACGCCTACACCAGCGACACGATCCGTCGCACCGGCTGGGACAACGATATCGCCGAACTGTCCAACCTTCGCGGCGAAGTCAAGGTCCGTCAGATCTACCAGCATCCCAACAAGTCGGTCATGAAGCATATGGACCTGCACTTCTCGGCCCAGAAGATCATGTTCTCCGGCGTTGGCGCTAACGGGCGATGGGCTATCCTGGAAGTAGACGCAAACGGTAAGAACCTCAAGGAACTTACCCCCAGCGACCAGAAAGACGTTCAGTGGTTCGACGGTTGCTACCTCCCGGCGGAAGGCGAAATCGTAGGCTGCTCGACTGCCGGCATGCAAGGCCTGCCCTGCGTCAACGGCGGCCAGCCGATGGTTAACCTCTACAAGGTCAACACCAAAACCGGCAAGATCCGCCAGCTCACCTTCGAGCAGGACAGCGACTGGCATCCCCGCGTGCACCACAACGGCCGCGTGCTCTACCTGCGGTGGGAATACACCGACACGCCCCACTACTTCTCGCGTTACATGTTCCACATGAACCCCGACGGAACCGGGCAAATGGAACTCTGGGGCAGCGGTTCTTACTTCCCCACGGCATATTGCTGGGCCCGCCCGGTACCGAACCATCCGTCAATGCTTCTGGGAACCGTCAGCGGACACCACGCCAAGAGTGAAACCGGAAGGTTAATGCTGGTCAATCCCGCGATCAATCGCAAATACCCGTTCAAGTACACGCCCAAGGATAAAGTTTGGGGCAAGCCCAATTCACGCATCAACATTCGCACCAAGGTCCTGCCGGCCAGCGAGACCGGTTGCGTACAGGAAATACCCGGTTGGGGCAAAGATGTAGTCGGCAACGTTGTCGATGACCAGGGCGGCGGACAGAAGTACACCTTCGGCACGCCGTACCCGCTGTCCGACAAATACTTCCTGGTCTCGCTGAAGGGCTTCAGCAAGTCCGGCGCCTGGACGCTCTGCCTGGTCGATATTTTCGACAACATGACGACAATCTACTCCGACAAGAAGTACAGCATCTTCGAGCCCATGCCCTTCGTACCGCGTAAGACTCCCCCCGTCATCGCCGACCGTACGATCGAAGGCGCACCTGTCAGCGTGTTCTGCACCGACGTTTACGGCGGACGCGGCTTGAAGGGTATCCCGCGCGGAAAAGTTAAGAAACTCCGCGTTTTCGCTTACCACTACGGTTACATGCGAAGCGGCGGACACGAGTCAGTAGGCCTCGAATCAAGCTGGGACATCAAACGTATCCTCGGTACGGTTCCGGTCGAATCAGACGGTTCGTTCAGCTTCAACGCACCGAGCGACACGCCGCTGGCGATCCAGCCGCTGGACGAAGACGGAGCCGCACTGGCGCTGATGAGAAGCTGGATGGTCGGAATGCCCGGTGAGCGAATGGCCTGCAACGGTTGCCACGAAGACCTCAACGAAGCCACGCCGGCAAAACGCACCAAAGCTGCGATGCGTCCCCCGTCCAAGATCACCCCTTGGCACGGACCGGTTCGCCCGTTCTCGTACCAGACTGAAATCCAGCCGATGCTCAACAAGTATTGCGTCGGTTGCCACAACGAAAAGAACAATAAAGCCAAAGGCATGATAGCCTTTGACAAAGGCGGCTCGAGTTGGAAAAGCGATAAGTCTTACCTGAACCTCGTTGCATTCACGCGGCATCCGGGCGCCGAGAGCGATCTGGATATGTACAACGCAATGGAATGGCACGCCACGACGAGCCCGCTGATCCAGATGTTCCGCAAAGGGCACAAAAACGTGAAACTCGACACCGAAGCGTGGGAGCGTCTTTACACGTGGATCGATCTGAACTCCCCCCACCGCGGAATGTGGAACAACAGCAAGGGCGAAAAACGCCGCCTCGACCTGGCCAAACTTTACGCGGGACTCGGCGACAACCCCGAAGAAGAACATCGCGTAGCACTGGCTGCTGTGAAGAAGGACATCAAGCCGATCATGCCCAAAGCGATGGCCAAGGTGAAACCCGACGGACTTACCGCATCGGGCTATCCGTTTGACGCAGCAAAAGCCAAGAAGCTTGCAGGCACCGCCGCTCCGATCGAACTTACCCTCGCCGACGGCGTGACGATGAAACTGGCGCCCATACCCGCAGGCGAATTCGTAATGGGCTCACAAGCCGGCTACCCCGACGAAGCGCCGCGTGCGACCACCAAAATCGCCAAGGCGTTCCACATGGGCATCTGCGAAGTAACCAACAAGCAGTACGCCGCGTTCGATCCCAAGCACGACACCCGTTACCTGGACGAAAACGGCAAGGACCACTCCACGCCCGGTTACATCGCCAACCACGCCGATCAGCCGGTGGCGCGTATCACCTGGCAGCAGGCAACTGCGTTCTGCAAGTGGTTAAGCAAGAAGTCAGGCAAGAAAGTAACCCTGCCCACAGAAGCACAGTGGGAATGGGCAGCTCGCGGCGGAAGCGATAAGCAGTTCTTCTATGGCGACAAGGACACCGACTTCTCGAAACACGCCAACCTCGCCGACGCCGGCAGGCGGAAGACGTACTGCAAGTGGGACGGCGGATCGAAGATCCACGGCCGCAAGGATTTCCCCAAGGATTACCTCTTCCCCCTCCGTGATGATCGCTTCACTGACAAGTGGTTCATCGTCGACTTCGTCAAGCAGTACGACGCAAACCCGTTCGGCCTGTACGACATAGTCGGAAACGTTTGCGAATGGACCCGTTCGAGCTACAAGCCGTATCCTTACAAGGATGATGATCGCAACAACGGCAGCTTGACCGACAAGAAAGTCGCGCGCGGCGGTTCCTGGGCCGATCGTCCCAAGACAGCCGGCAGCAGCGTACGCATGCCCTACGAATCGTACCAGACGGTTTACAACGTAGGCTTCCGCGTGATCGTCGAATAGCATCACGCAGATAAAGCAGCACGAAAAACACCGCCCTCGACTGCAATGTCGGGGGCGGTTGTTTTATGGGGAAATCAGGTTCTTCACCGAATACCGGTTAAATCAATTCCAAAAGCGCTAAGCCGCAAGCGGCACGATGTGGCGTTCGCAGGTTCGCCGCTTGCGGCTTAGCGCTTTTGGGAAGAGTTGTTTGCAAACACGTGATGGTCGCGAACTGTTTATTACGGACGAACTGATATTAATAACGCATAATCGTCGTCAGGACAGGGTTAATCTTAGCGATCAGGCGTTTGTGTGTGTCGCAAATGCCATGCATGTGCGCGGGAATTGAATAATATTTCTGTTTGCCTATTCTGGAATCCAGTTTATACTGATGCTGGATGAAGCAGTCC
>JABGPF010000525.1 GCA_018645065.1 Phycisphaerales bacterium | reverse complement strand
TGTCCGGGAGCGACCAGGAAAGAGTGCGTTTCGTTTCTGGCAACATGGGCCGGGTTACGACCGAAACCTGCAAACCGCAAAGTCAGTGATGGCAGCTATCGAGTATATTCACCTCAATCGTGTCCTTTCGGCAAGCGTGTAAAATCTTTGGTTTTTGAGGTCAGCAAGGGGCAATGGCGGGGGGGTTGGAGGCTTCAAGTGTGTCTCGGTAGTTCCAGGGCATCCATCTTTGGGGCGTTGTGGCTATTTCATCTGTGTGGCGATCAAGCTCCGTGAGGTAGTCCAGCGGATTGGCTCCGCAGAGTTCGCAGGTGTGAATCAGACTCATGTAGAGGTCACCGACTCGGGCTCCGTTCTCGGTTTTGTAAAATAACGAATTCTTGCGGTGTATGATGGCCTTTTTTAACGCTCGCTCGCAGATATTATTGTCCAACGGCGCCCCGGGTACGCGAAGAAACAGTGTCAGCTTCTCCCAGTGCCGAAGCATGTACGCGACGGCACCGCCGAGGGTCGAATTGGGCTCTACCACTCGATCATCAAACTGCCTGGCGAGCCAAGCGTGGAGTTGCTTCATCGTCGAACTACTTTCGGCCTGGTGGAACTGAAGCCGCGACTGGGGCGAGAGTTCACGCTCGTGGGTGGTCGCGTCGTTGTGATAAATTACTTTTAGTGCCTCCAGCACGTACCGGCACTCTTCGGGAAAAGACTCCGCCACGTCCACAAACTGTCGACGCCCGTGAGCCAGGCAATTGGCCACGATCGTTTTCAACTCGGCGGGTAGGTTCCGCGAGAGCGCATCGCACATCTGGATCGGCGGGGACAGATCCGCACATCGTCGCCCCAGCACGTCCGACAGGTTCTCACCGGCATGCTGGCGGCCGCTGAAGAACAACGCAATCCGGCGGCCTTCGCGAGTCGAGACAATGCCCGTGGTAAAAAGTCCCTTGCGTTTCTTTTTGGAACCGTCATCCGAACGGTCTTCGTACAAGGCGATTTGCTCGGCACGGCGGCCCATCAAGGCTAGGATTTTGACAGTGGTATCGTCGTTATGCAGCACTTCCCCTTCGGCCGCTTGGCGCACCAGTTCGGCATGCATACTCTGGAGTCGCTGTGCCAGATCGCGAACGAGGTCCCACTGGGTCGAGGCCGGCAGGGGAATGCCCAAATGTCCCTGCAGGCCTTGAAGTCGATTGAATGGCAGCCCGCTTCCGTATTTCAGCAGGGCGATCATGCTCACCGCCGTCGCGTCGTATTTTCGTCCGGTTGCTTCTTTGGGCGCTGCGGCCGTAAATACCTTGCCACAGAGATGGCAACGCAGTTTTTGAAGCCGGTAAACACTCGCCTGCACGGGCGCCTCGCCGGTGATCCGTACCAGTACCCCGGGACGTGTCGTCTCGTAGACCGTTCCATCGCCGCACTGGGGACAGGCATCGCCTGGCTGGAGTGATTCGTGAGATACATCGATCTTCTCGGCGCCCGGATAAGCGTCGACGCCGTTGCGTCCATGGCCTTTGGGGGGCGGCCGCGAGCGTTGCTGCGGGCTGGCCTCTTCGTCCGTTGACGCCGATGACCGGGACGCCGCATCGCCATCGGTCACCTTGTCTGTCTTTTCAGTGCTGGCACCGAAAAGCATTTTTCGCAGGCGACCGATCGTGGTCCTGTCCTGTTTGATCATTCCCAGGAGAGTGATTACAGACTCGCCCAGCGATTCAAGGGCTTCGTAATCCC
>JABGPF010000200.1 GCA_018645065.1 Phycisphaerales bacterium | reverse complement strand
TTGACGACAACAAGTAAAAGTCCCTCGTGCTCGACAAGTGTCGGTTCTCCGCTATCGGGCACATCAACCCTGATTTCCTTCGAGTTGACGCTCACCCTTCCGTCCCATCCGCTCGGCCCGTGAAGGACAAGGACGCGGTCGTGGAAGAAGCCCAGGGGCATGAGGTTCGAATAATCCAACGTTGACGAGTCGGTAAGCTCCAGGTCGATCGGAATGGCAGTCGCCCCGATCGTGTCGAGCGAAACGGTAAGCCTGGCCCCGCTGGGCAGGGAGATATCGGCGGTTTGGATATCATCGTCACCGTTGTTGGTGACCACGGCCCACTGGCCTATCATGCCGAATATGTTCAGCGTATCGACGCGGTCGTGCACGCTTACGCCCGGTTCCTGCAGGCTGCAGTCGGCCAGATACGGAGCCATATGGTTGGCCAGCAGATTCACCAGTCGCGTCAGATAATATTTCTCGGTGAACCCTCCGCCCTCGGCAAGAGGGGCGTCGCAGTCGTAGCTTGTTGTCTGGAAGGCCGCGTCGCTAGAGGCTCGGCTGGCGGTGGAGAACTCGAAGTTCGTCCCGCCATGGAACATATAATAGTTGTACTGCGCTGCGCATCCAAGTATCTCCAGGGCGCGTCTCGCGGTGGTCCGGGCCGGGATGCTCTGGTGCTCAGAGCCCCATACGTCGGGAGCCCCGCCACAGAAGTCCGCGACGAACATCGGCCCTCCGTCCTGACGGATACGCATTTTCTTGATCGACGCCGCTACGTCATCGGTCACGCGAATCGCCTCGATGGCGTCGGGCGCCGGCGGCTCGGAAAAATCGTTGCTGGTGATAATCGGGATGTCAAAACCGCTGCGCCGGAAGAGCTGGCTGATGAACTCGAGATAGTTCGACCGCTCGGGCATGGTGGTCTGAAGATACTGATTCTCGTTTTGTATCAGTATAATGTTCCCGCCCCGAGTTACCTGCTGCTCGGCGAGTTTGGGTAGAACGCGAGCGAAATACTTGTCGAAATAGTGGCTGTAGGCGGCGTTGGAGGTTCGATAGCTCATACCGCTCTTTGTGGTAAGCCACGAAGGCAGTCCCCCAAAATCGCAGTCGGCGCCAACAAACGGACCGGGGCGCAAGATAACGTACAACCCCAAATCAGCGGCGGTTTTCACAAACGCCTGCACATCACGATCACCAGAGAAATCCCACTGCCCTTCGGTAGGTTCGTGGATATTCCAGGGTACGCATGTGGAGATGCAGTTCAAGCCTGCCCGTTTGGCCTTTACTAGACGATCTCGCCACAGAGCTGAAGGGAGGCGGAAATAGTGAATCGACCCGCTTACGAGCCAAACCCTTCGTCCATCTACCCAGAAGCTGCGATCATCAAATGTCACACTTGCCATAATTGATACTCTCCCGGACGTCGAGTTGCCAGAAGTACCGCTATTACACAGAGTTTACGCCCCGTGGCGCACCATGCAACAAAAAACCTGAAACTGACCTGAATTGACCAGGTCGCACGCAAGCCCGGAGCGATATAACTTTGGAGCGTTCGCAGACTAAAAATGCTCAACATCACCGTAAACCACTTGCAAAACAAGAGTTTTCACACAACCAATGGTTCATAACGCCAACAGAAGCTGTAAAAAACGATTCGATGCGAAAACGCAGACACGAAGCAAAATATCGCGCCTAACTACTGATTATACAAACCCTAAGACCGTTTAATGCGTATAATTGTTCAAATGTAACAAATAATTGTTAAATCGTTTCAATATGTTTTACCGACGTTTTGGCTTCCCTGCCGGTTCCCGCCTGGATACAATCATTGGTATACAGTCCTCAAACACGCCGAACCGAACGATTACTATGATCCAAAAGACAGAAAAATCTAATTATCCACTCGCCTGGCGCATCGTCTCAACCAGTCTGTTACTGCTCGTATCGAGCACAGTGCAGGCGGGCGTTAACGCCCCGCCCGAACCCACCCTGGGGCCCAATGATGGAAAACTGCTGGTGGACCTGGCGCGTAGCGGAATGGTGCAATTCATCAAAACACGAACCGACGCCGAAACCCAGGCGCTTGGCCCGGCGTTAAAGCATCTGGAAGACAAGTTGTATCCGGTAAGCGTGACTCTTCGCAGTTCGGGGCAGCTGCTGGCTCGAAGCTACCGGGCCGACAGCAATATCTGCCGCAGCGTACTGTCGGCGTCTCTTGACGCAATGCGAAGCGGGAATTTACCGGATAAAGTCACCCCCTCAGTTCTGGCCGCAATGACGGTGGAAGTGGAAGTTCACGGTCAACTGCGTGCAATATCGGCCTCGCAACTGCGAACAACCATTACCTGCGGACTTACCGGGCTGAGGGTTCAGCGAGGGCGACTGAAGGGGTTTGTGCTCCCGTCGACGGCGACGGCTTTGGGCCTGTCGATCGAGCAGATGCGTCAGTCATGCCTCGCCCAGTTACCTCAGATCAAAAATTCGAAATCCGGTTCGGAGGCCTGGTCGGTATTCGGCGCGAAGCATTACGTTGGTTATCCTGACGGTAAGGTGTTCCAGTTGTACCGAGGCAAGATACTGCTTCCCCCAGAGACGTTCACCGAGAAGGTTCTCTTGCGCGGGGCGAGTACTGCGGGCCTGTTCCTGGTGAACTCCCAGGGTTCCGACGGAGCGTATCGCACATCGAGTCGTAAAGCCGAACTCCACGAACACCTGCACGCCACCTACGCAATGGCCAAACTCGCCAAAAGCGATGACGGAAAGATCTTTGCCGCCAGTGTTAACAGGGCTTTGGAATACGCCGATCATTTTGTCCAGTCCGATCAGAACCAAGCGCGGATTTTGTCCAAGTCGTCCAAAGGACCCGCAGCCAAAAGCCCCGCACGGGCCACAGCGTGGTTGTTGCTGACTGTAAATGAGCTACCGCCCGATGCGGACAACAAGGCGCTGGCCGACAAACTCGCCAGGGCGTTAGTACAGGACATCGTCGCCACGGTAGGTCCGAATCACGGTATCGCCACTCCCGATCAACTGCTCGACTGGAGCGTGTCGTTGCTGGCGTTGCGAACACATTTCCCGAGAAACGCCGACTCAGCCAAGTTACTGGCGCCCCTGCGTAAAACAGTGCTCGCCTGGTCGAAAAGCGGAAAAAATCTCGATCCCCTGGTCTTTCGCTGCCTTGGCGGGGCGCCGGTGCTTCCCCAATGGCGCCAGATAGATGACACCGATCTTCCCGATCGACGCGGTGGATTTGTATCCGCAGGCTCCGAACCGACAACGCGAGACACCGCCAATGCGGCGGTCTGCCTGGCCGACTCTATCGCCTCGGGCGACGCCGGACCCGAGAGAATCACCGCGATCAACAAGCAGATACTTCGGGCCAGACGCTTCTGCGCCCAGATGCTTTACCGAAGCCGCGAAGCGTATTGGAGCGATAAACCCATAAAAATGATTGGCGGCCTGCGGGCCTCGCCGCAAAGCTCCGCGGTGAGTATTGAGGCCTGCGCCACTGCTATAGAAGCGTTCCTGTTAAATTAGCAATTGTGTGAAATATGATACGAATGAGCAGCCTCAAGCCAATACCCCGACTTCCTGCTTGACACTGACATAGGCCTCAGGCTACTATCGCGCAGATTATATTGTACTTAACGCCTTCATTCTGGAATGGATATGCCATGCGAACGATAGCTATATTGCAAACTACGATAATTACTCTTGTTCTTGGTGCGGTGCTGGCCCCGTATGCAAACGGCGCTGAGGAACCGGACCCCATTAATATTGTAGCGGCCAATCTCAAACGAGGTCTGACCGCAAACGATACGCGCCAGATCGATGAGCACGTGCAATATTGGATCACAACGTTGGTTGACGCGAAAAAATCAGCAACAGTTTACAAAGCTCGCGAGGGCATTCTCGCCGACTACGGTAAGTACGGTTCCGGCGAGAAGAGCATGAGCTACCAGGTAGGATTCGCACGCAGCACAGCGAAGGCCGTTCCTGCGGGAATCGCCAAACTGTCAAAAGCCGATCCGCTGAAGTCGCTGAAAGACATTAATCTGGGAATTGTCGTCTCAGAAATGAAGCAGGCGACCATCGCTCCAGCGTTGGACGCACTGGTGAAACACGAAGCCCCCGCCGTACGCCTACTCGCCTGGCGCGGGTATCTCGCTATTCGCGATAATCTGATCCGAGCGGGCGGAGACGTCGCCACTACGATGCAGAGCAACCTGGCCAATCTCGCCGGGAGCGAATCGAACCCGCTGGTGGCCGAAGTAATCGTAGAGATCCTGAACATCAAGAAAGCGGACCTGGCGACCAAGGCGTTCAGAGACGCTTTCGACCAGAACTTCAAGACGCTGGCAGTTCTGCTGAAGACCTCGTGCAATCATCTCGCCACAGGACAGGCAGGCTGGGCCAGACCATGCCTGAGGGCCCTGCCGATCCTGAAGGCGGCGGCAGATTACTACAAACCCGACGCGAAGTCCGCGACCGCGATCCTTCAGCAGTTGCTCAATATAGCACACGCAGGCGCCAAAGCCTACGCATCGAGCGATGGCTTGGGCGCGGTGGCCTTCCAGTGCACCCCGCTGCTGCTTCAGGCAGAACCGATTCTCGCGACGCTTTCAAACAACACCGATGTACGCGACATTCGCGATCCGCTGCTGGACAGAAAAAAGAGCGCTCTGGAGAAGTCCAAAGCCGTTCGACGCGGCGTGCTTGAGTGGCTTGATCACCTTGAAGACGCAGGAGTCAAGAAACCGGTATTCACGCCGATCAAACCAGCAGCGACCACCCAGCCGGTAAAGCCCGCTGTCTGATACGGACAAGCGAACACAACCCTACACCCAAACAAAGCCACACCGGCAAAAAACATGAAGTTTTTTTATATCATCGCTTCGATAGTAACAGTCGCACTGGCGGCGTCTCCGTTTATGTTGCTCAGGCAGCAGGGAGACAATCCGTATGGCGATCAAATAGTCAACTTCAACAGTTATTACTCAGCCGTTCGATCAATTGACCCGGCCACTTGCGGCGACACCATGTCGGCCAAGATGCAGGGAAATTTCTACGAAGGTCTCTATACTTACCATTTCCTCAAGCGTCCGGCCCATTCGGCGGTGATTCCACAACTGGCGTCTAAAATGCCGGTGGTGTCCGAAGACGGCCTGACTTACACAATAGAACTGAGAGACGACGTACTGTTCCACCGCAATCCATGCTTCGGTGTCGAGACCGACGAAAACGGTAAAACTCTGCTCGATGAAGACGGGAAACCCATTTACAAAACTCGTCTCGTAGACGCCAGAGATTTCGTATTGGCGTTCAAGCGAGTGGCGGATTACCACCTGAACACCGGTTTGGCCTGGGCGTTTGCTGAGCGTATTTCAGGACTCAAGGCCTACCGCAAGAAGTCCAAATCGATGAAGATCGGCGACTTTTCGCGATACAATCTGCCAGTTGCAGGCGTACAGGCCATCGGCCCGGACGAGCATAAACTCACGTTGCAAATCAAGCTCGATGAGCCCTACCCGCAGTTTCTTTACGTTCTGACTATGAACGTTTACGCTCCTGTACCTCATGAGCAGATAGACTACTGGCTGGCGAAGGAAGAAGGCAGGGACGGAAAACGGCGGAACATCCAGCTCATCAAACGGACCACCGAATTCCGCGAGGCCGAGCAGATCGTGGGCACCGGGCCGTACACGCTGGAAATCTTCAAACGCAAAGTCAAAATCGTAATGGAGCGAAATCCGGACTACCGGAAAGAACTCTACCCCAGCGAAGGTTCAAAGCAGGATGAAGACAATGGACTCCTGGCCGACAAGGGACAGCAAGTTCCCTTCATCGATGTGCTGCACTACGATTTCGTGCCCGAGCTCTCGTCAGACTGGATGCTTTTCCTGTTCAAGCAGCATGACGCCGCGCCGATCCCGACTGATATGTTCAAGTCGATAGTCACGCCTGACAAAGAACTGGAAGGCGAATGGCACGACAAGGGCATTCGCATGACCGTCTACAAGCAACCGGAAATTTACTGGATCGTCTTCAATATGGAAGATCCGATCCTGGGCCAGTGCAAGCCGCTTCGCCAGGGCCTTTGCGCCGCGTTCGATGTCGATAGTTACATGAAAGTCCTCAAAGAAGGACGCGGAATACGTGCGGTGAACACCCTTCCCAGCACATTTAAAGGCTGGGCCGAAGCCGGACCAGGCCCCTACTACAAACTCGATCTCGAACTGGCGAAGAAAAAAATCGCCGAAGCGAAAAAGGAACTGGCCGCCAAAGGACTACTCGAAAACGGTGAAATACCGGAACTGACTATAGACATCGGTTCTCGAGACGCGATGGGAGTAACCCAGGCTGAACTGTTCAAACAGCAGTTCGCAAAGGTCGGAGTACGCCTGAAAACAGTACTCAACGACTGGAGCACTCAGCAGTCCAAAGTGAACAACAAGCAAAGCCAAATGTACACCATGGGCTGGCACGCCGACTACCCCGACGCGGAGAACTTCCTGCAGCTTTACTACACCGGAAACATCGAGAAACAGACCAACAACTCCAACTACTCCAACCCGGTTTACGATAAACTTTACGAGAAAGTTCGCGTAATGCCCGACACCGAGGAACGGACCAAACTCTACGCACAAATGACCAGAATCATCAGCGAAGACTGCCCGCACCTTCTGCTGGACGAACCGGACAGATTCGTACTCTATTACGATTGGTACCACAATGTAAACCCCCATCCCGTCGCCTACGGCTTTGGAAAATATCGCCGTATCGACCCCGACCGCAGGCGTGAACTCGGCGGGAAGGAGAAGTAGTCGCCAATGGGCTCTTTTATACTTAGACGACTGATTCAGGCTTTTTTCACGCTCTTTGGAGTGATGGTCCTGACTTTTGCGCTGTTTAATGTCATTTCTGGTGATGTAACTGCGACCTACGTGAATCCAAAACTCGGAAGACCGGCCAAGCTGGCCTGGTTGAAGAAAAACCGCCTCGACCTGCCGCCCTATGTCAACCTCTGGAGGCAAATGGTCTTTACCGACAAGACCAACGGTCCGGGCAACCTGGAAATCACCAACACCGAAGACTCGCTGGTCACCGACGCCCTGTTGTTCGAACCGGTAATCCCCGAAAGCGACGCTGAAAAAATAAGGCAGTTTCTCGCCGGTCCAGTGTCGCTGCTATCGCGAACAACGCTCCTGGCCGAAATAAGCGAAACCGAAAGATGGGTCCCCCAACCGGCAAGCATTGAGCCTGATCCAACGCCAACCACCCAGCCGACAACGCAACCGACCACACAAGCTGCAACGCAGCCGGCAACGCAACCGACGACGCAGCCGATCATGCAAGAGCCCGCCAGGCCCATCATGGTCGTTAATCTGTGTGATGGTTCGACGTTCTCGTTGGACCTGTCAAAATTCTCAACGAACGATAATGGCAGAGTCACCTCCAACTCGTCGGCCAATTGCGGAGACCTGATCGACCTGATCAACAATCACCCCGAAAATAACGGTAAACTGGTTGTAAGCATATCGTCGTTATCGTTTGGCAATATGTTTAACTCCCAGTTCTTCTGGCATTTCGCCGATAGCGTCACGTTCCAGAACCGCAGTTTCAAAACTGAAGAGAAGTTGATATCCATCGTCGCCGAACGCGCTAAATATTCTTTGGCGATCACGATACCGGCAATGGCGTTGGGATGGTTCTTCGCGATGATAATCGCTTCGATCGTCGCGTATTACCGCGGTGGACTCATCGATAAGTTCGGGGTATTTCTCAGTGTGCTTGGAATGTGCATCCCCTACCTGGTCTACATGATAGCCGGGCAGGCGATCGTATTCCTGATCGCACCGAAAGCGGCGTGGGGACTTAGCAACATCGCCAATATCTACGTTCCCATCACCATCGCGATAATCGCAGGTCTCGGATACAACGTGCGATTCTACCGAACAGTAATTCTCGACCAGGTCCATCAGGACTACGTCAGAACAGCACGCGCAAAGGGCGCCTCGCTTCCGGCAATCCTGTTTAAGCACGTCCTGAAGAACTGCATGCTCCCGATATTGACCGCCCTGGTGGTGAGTATCCCGTTCATGATTATGGGTTCGCTGCTGCTGGAACGGTTCTTCGGCGTACCGGGGCTCGGTTCGCTCATGCTTACCAGTGTAACTGATCGCGACGTACCGATAATCTCAGGACTGACTTTCCTGACGGCGGCTATTTACGTCATAGGACTCTTGATAACCGACATCCTCTACGCCGTATTCGATCCGCGAATTCGACTTAAATAAACCAGTAAGAAAAAACTCGAAAATATAAAAGTGTCTCAAGCGATAACACAACCTGTAGAAAACGAAGAAAGAGTCGGACGAAGCCTCTGGGGCGACGCCGTGGTGAGAATACGCCGCGACTACGTCGCAATGCTCTGTCTGACGATTATCATCATATACACAGTGGTGGCGATAACGGCCGGGATCATCTACTCCGATTGGTCCAAGGAATGCGACTACAATAACCGCAACCAACCGCCATCGGCGAAGTATCTGATGGGCACCGATAAATTCGGGCACTCAGTGGTGAGCAAAACATTCCTGGGCGCAAAAGTGTCGCTGACAGTCGGTTTCGTAGCCAACATAATCGCAATCCCATTGGGACTCCTCCTCGGCGCCATCGCCGGATTCTTTGGAGGGTTCATCGACGATATCATTGTCTGGTTCTATACGACCCTGGCGTCTATACCAGGGTTAATACGGGTGATTGCAATAAAATTCGCCTTCGAAGGAATAGTCTTCTTCAAAGGCACCTGGATGGAAGTCGACATGTCAGGCATGACCGGTATATGTGTCGCGCTGGCAATTACCGGGTGGATAAACACCTGTCGCTACGTCCGGGCCGAAGTAATGAAAGTTCGTGAACTGGACTACGTAACCGCGGCGCACGCTATCGGAACGCCAAACTTCACCATACTCGGGCGACACATACTTCCGAACATTATGCATATCGGAATCATCACGTTCTCGCTCGGTTTCGTCGGAGCCGTCACTGCTGAAGTCGCACTTAGCTACCTTAACCTCGGCGTCACGAACATGCCCAGTTGGGGCAGAATGATCGCCGAAGCACAAGCCGATATCATTGTAGGACGATGGTGGCAACTGGTCGCCGCAAGCGGCGCGATGTTCATCCTGGTCCTTGCACTGAATATCTTTGGCGACCGCCTTAGAGACGCCCTTGACCCCAAACTGCGAAACCTATGAGTTCAAACGAAACATTGCTGGAAGTTCGAGATCTGCGGACGTTTTTCAACACCGAAGACGGGCTCGTCAAAGCCGTTAACGGCGTGAGTTTCTCGATCAACTCGGGAGAGACCTTCGCTATTGTCGGTGAGTCCGGTTGCGGTAAGAGCGTAACTGCGTTCTCGGTGATGGGGATCGTACCGAACCCACCGGGGAAGGTCGTCGGAGGTACGATCGAATTCGAAGGCGCAAACCTGCTGAACTACTCCGAAAAGCAGATGCGACAGATACGCGGCGGGCAGATATCCATGGTCTTCCAGGAGCCCATGAGCAGTCTGAACCCCGTGTTCACCTGCGGTAGTCAGATCGTCGAAGCTATCGGCCTGCACCAGAAGATCCGCGGCTACCAAGCCGAACAATTAGCGATAGAAATGCTCGCAAAAGTAGGCATCCCAGCCCCTGAGCAGCGATTTACGGAATACCCCCACCAGATGTCGGGCGGTATGAAGCAGCGAGTTATGATCGCAATGGCGCTATCCTGCAATCCGAAACTCCTGATCGCCGACGAGCCCACAACCGCGTTGGACGTAACCATCCAGGCCCAGATACTCGACCTGATGAAGGACATTCAGAAAGAGTCGGACCTGGCGGTTCTGTTGATCACCCACGATCTGGCGGTGGTGGCGGAGACGGCCCATCGCGTTGGCGTGATGTACGCCTCGAAAATGGTCGAAACCACCGACGTAAACAAGCTGTTCGCCGAACCGCTGCACCCGTACACACAAGGCTTGTTCCGCTCACTGCCCCGTCTGGGAACGCGAACATCTCGCTTGGAAACTATCGCAGGCAGCGTGCCCAACCCGCTGCACTTCCCCACCGGATGCAAGTTCCACCCGCGTTGCCGTGTAGGCAGTGGACTGCCAAAATGTCAAACCGAAGAACCGTCGCTGAGGGAAGTCCGGCCGGGCCACTGGTGCGCCTGCTGGGAATGCCCAGGATACGACCAGGCCGCGGACTTAAACGATTAAGAGCAATATAAATGCAGGATAACACCAACAAC
>JABGPF010000199.1 GCA_018645065.1 Phycisphaerales bacterium | reverse complement strand
AATAGCAGGCGAACCCATTTCACCGGACTTATCCGCTTTTCGGTCAAATTTCTTGCTGTGTTTCTCTTAGTCCCATTTAGCGGCGGAGCAACGCTCCGCGTTCGTCGCTGTGCGCTTTATCTATCTAGTCGTCAGTAAACGTAAAAACCACAGGCCTCCCAAAACGGAAGGCCTGTGGTGCTGTTGTTTGAAACATGGTTAACTTCTGTGCTACTTTTTCTTCCAGGTCGATTTCATTTCGTATGCTACGAACGATTCCACCGTCATCGCCCCACCGTCAGCCGTTAGCGATATCTTGCCCAGCGGCTTGCCCATATCGCGTCGGGGCATCGTTTTGAAGCATGCTCCGCCGCCGCCGATCAATTCGACTATCGGTCGATCGACCAGCACGCGGATCGTAACCTTACCGTCTTTCATCGCCAGGGGCATTTCGTCGAGCTTCTGGGCGGCGAAGTCGTAAGTCGTGGTGTTTGCGCCAAACTTCAAGATCGCCTTCTTGGCTGTGCCCTGCTTCAGGGTCACCACGATATCAAAGTGCTGGTCCTTGGTCTCGAACGTGATCGTGTCTGAGATCACCTTATTCTCGACGGCCTGGGGTTTGGGTTTGCGAAGTTTTTCGAGTTCCTTGATCGGCGTTACGTACATTCGCGTACCGTCTTTTGTCGCGTGCAGAGTCAGATTCGTCGGTACGGTGAACGTCTGGTTGAAGGGCATGTCCGGGATGTTGAACCTGGCCCAGCCGACCTGAACAACGCGTCCGTCGGGCGAGTTACTGAAGCACTGCGAAGCGTAGTAGTTACCGTAGTGAACCTTGTGTTTGCCCTTGTGTTCGGGGACAAACGTCTTACCGTTGAACTTGCCGATCGCATATTGAGCGTTTGCCGCGAAGATAACCCATTTGGTGTTCTTCTTATCGCCGTCGACGGGCAGCTCGAAGATTTCAGCACATTCGAAGTATCCGGGTATCTTGCCGGTAAGTTCCCATTTCTTCAGATCCTTACTGGCGTACAGGGCGATATTCCGCCCGATCTTTTTGTCCTTGTCCTCGTCATAAACCGCGATAACCCAGTGCTTGCCCGGTTCGTACCACATGAGTTTCGGATCGCGTCCGCGATGGGTGATTACCGGATTGCCTTCGTAATACTTCCAGGTCTTGCCCGCGTCGGTAGAGTACGCCAGCGACTCACCGCAACCGGTGTCGGTGAACGCCAACACCAGCGTCTTCTCGGCGCCTTTCTGCCATCCGCCGCTGTTGTTCTTGTCAACGTTTGCGCTGCCGGAGAAGCAGTTCCGCACGGCCATCTTCGGGTGACGGTTCTTTTCGTTACCGCCGTATGAACGCAGGGCGCGATCGTGTTCGGTCCAGTGGACCATATCGGTGCTCGTCGCGTATCCCCAGTACATATTCGCCCAGTTGCGACCAGCGGGATTGCACTGCCAGAAGAAGTGATATCGCCCATCATGATAGAACATCCCGTTCGGATCGTTGTTCCAGCCGCGTTTCTGGGAGATGTGGAACTGGGGGCGCAGCGCTTCGTCGTAAAGCGGTTGGAGGTTGCGGATCTTATCGCTGGACTCGAACATTTCGCAGATTTCGGGAAGCGCGTTGGCTGACACCGTGGCGGTCTTGCCCTTGTACTCCGACATGTCCAAATAGGTCCACCAGGAGATATTGTCCTTGCTGGTCGGGAAGTCGCAGTCGAGATGATGCACCAGCGTATCACCAACTTTGATCATCATCCTGCCGCGCTTGCCGCCCTTGTTAGCCACCGGGAAAATAATGTACTTACCGGTGATTTTGATCTCGCGCGAGTTCGCCGGCGTAGGCGGTGTGCGGGGTCTGCGTTTCGGCGCGACGAACTTTTTCTTCTTGGTCTGGGTGTTGCTCTGGATGATCTGGTCAACGTTAACGTGTCCCCACCCGTCTGTCACATCGTCTACGATCTGTACCGAGGCGATCTTGCCCTTGTACTTCTTAACGTCCCAGTTCTCCCAGTTGAGGAATTCGTTCCCGCCGTCGTCTACGTTAGGTCCGGTGGCGGTGTGTACGATCTTTCCGTCGATCAGCAGGTTCATGCAGGTCTTGCCCGGATGATGCCCGCCGCCGATGAGAAATTTAATATAGTCCCGCTCGATTGTGAACTCAGTCGATGTCAGCTTGCCCGTAGGCGTGTCGCGTTTAATGAATGTGTTGACCAGCCCCTTGCCCTCGAAACCGCTAACAGCCTGCTGGTTGCCGAACTTACCACTCGCCGGGGCCTTACCAAACGCAGTACCCTCAACCTTCCAACCCTCAGGGTACGTCTTGCCTTCAAAATCGGCGATTACAATATCCTTATCCGCCCCCCAAGCCGGCCCGCACACGCCCAACGCCAAGCCAACCAGCAGCACAACACTTACAATAGCCGTACGATTCATGGTACACTCCTTTTCGCGTTTCCATTCAACCCGAATAAATCCCCCGTGGATCTATCCGGGACGCCCCAGCCGGGCCGGAGCACCGAATTGTAAGTATCATAGCCATCTACAGAATTGTCAATTACTTTCAAAATCATTCGCAACGAACGTGTCCGCATGCAAAGGATCGTCTGAGGCGAACAGTGTCGCAGACGCCGAGTTGAATCCTCCACTTCTCCAGTCCGTCAGGCGGGTTTCACTGCTTGATCGGCGAATGCCTTAACGAACGGGTCTAGTTGCCACACTGATCCGCAGCAGACTTCGGCGGCCGCTTTGCATCCGCCCAGACATTCGTTTTCCAGTTTGCACCCGCCGCAGAATTCGGGGCGTGCATCGAAGAAGTTTTTCATGGGCGCCGAATCCACCATCTCCCAGAAATCCCCTTGGCGAACATTGCCCAGGATCGTGGGCGAATGATTGCACGGCCGGACGTTGCCCAGCGGGTCGAGCGTGTAGTATGCTCGCGAGGTGCCGGCTGCGCAGAATCCGAAAGTGAGTTTTTTGTACTGCGAGTGATCGAACAGGCATGGCGGCATGGCGATCGAGCAGCTAATCGACAGTTCGTATTCTTCGCAGATGCGATCAGCGATATCCATCGCCTCGGTCAACTCAGCCGGTGAACTCTGGAGCATCTCGATGTTCCGCCCGCCGGTCCCGCCCGGATTGAACCGATTAAACATAATCCCGTCGGCCCCGAGTGCTATCGCAAGTTCGGCGGTTTCTTCCCACGCGGGCAGGTTCAGCCTGGTGGCGACGAACACGGTGACCACACGCTCGGAGGCGGCTTTGAGGTTCGCCACCGCCATCGTAACATCGTCGAACGCGCCAACCCGCCCGCTAAGCTGATCGTGAATCTCCCGCTCGACCGACAGCAGAGGCAGTTCATAGATACTGATCTTGCCAGCCATCCTTGCAATCGACTCTTCAGTAATCAGCGACCCGTTGCAGATCATATTGACCGTAACGCCCCGGTCGTGAAGAAAGTCAACGATCTGGTAAATATCATCACGGAGAAACGGTTCCCCGCCGGTAAGCGAAACGAGCGAGGCGCCAGTCTGATCGAGCATACGCCCAAGCATATCCAACGTATCAGCCGTGCTCAGCTCGCCTTCAGGATAATCAATATCGTTCTTCCAACAGTTATAACAATGCGGACAATCATGATTACACCGCTGAGTAACCTCAAAAACAAACGCATCATGCGTGCGGGGCGATTCGTTGGAATTAATCATTTCTCAAGCCTTGAGAATTTACGGTCGATTTCTTGCAGGAGGGTTGCGGCCTGTTTGCGGAGGGCTTGGGCTTTTTTAGCGTTTTTGATGGTAGTTATGTCGGCGGAAACTGACTGTAGGACGTTGCCTGCGACTAGCGGGTTGAGTTTTCCTGAGTCAAACAGTTTGCGTAGTAGCGGGATGCGTTTTTCCAGGCGTTTGGTCGCATCGCCGACCGGGTCCGGCGCCATCATGTCGTAACATGAGACCTTGGAGTCTGTGGGCGGATCGCGGTAGATTTCTTTCTTCAGGCGGGCCAGTTCGCCTAGTATCAGTTCGGATTCGGCGGCTGAGAGGAGCCCGGATGCGGTTAGGGTTGCGATGCTTGCGATGGCGGTTTTCATTTGCTTCGTCACCGCAACTCGCTGAGCCGATGTGCTGCGATGGGTTCTGGCCAGCGGGCCTGCTGCCAGTATTGCGGTTTGAACCGTTTTCCACCCGGCAGTTGCGCCAAGGCGTCCGCCCAGGGCTTTGAAATCTATCTTCGCGATCAGGGGTGCGATTTCGTCGTGTAGTTTTATCGCGGCTTGGCGTTCGGCGGGGGTTCGGATTTTTTTTAGTTCGACGTCGTTAGCAAGGACCGCCAGGTGAGCGTTGATATTACCCATCACCTTGTCGATTGCCGCCGGTGCTACCTTGTCGGCGGCGGCGACTTTTTTGACGAGTTCCAAACGTTTGCCCAACCACTGAGCTGAGCGTTTCGCGGGCGGGATGTAGACCATTTCATAGCATGTCTTGTTGTAGTCTGTCGGCGGGCTTGCAATAATGCGGGACCATATCACATCGGCGTCTATGACGAGCAGTCCGGCTTCGGCGTTGCTGATCAGTCCGGCGAGGGCAAGTTCGCCGATAGCATTCTTGGCGAGATCGAACTTCTTTTTCATCTCGACTCGCTGTGCCCCTGTACTGCCCTTGACCGTAGTCAGCGTTCCGCTGGCCCGCCAAGTGTCGAGGATGAGTTCCCACTGCGGGGTTTGGGCGAGATTTGTTGTACCGATCGGGATCAGGGCCTTGACGCTGGCGATCAAGGGGGCGGATTCTGCGATAAGGCGTTTGGCTTCGGTTCGTCCGGCGTCATTGAGTTTCGACAGATGTGACGGTTGGCTGAGAATCGCTACGCACGCTTTTGTTTTCCGAATGCTTTCGGCTGCGGTTTTGGGGTTAAAATCTCGTTGCGACTTCAGTGCAGCCAGTTTTTCAAGTTCAATTTTCAGGTCAAATACTGCCGCCACCGATGAGACTGCTACGGAAGCTACGGAAGCTACGGAAGCGGATTCCGCAGGTGGAGGGTCAGCAGCCTGGACGCTCGGGATGGGGAATCCGAGCACCGACGCCAGCGAAACCGCAGCGGTCACCAGGGCTCGCTTCCATTTCGGACCGGTGCGGGCTGCACGGACGAGATCGGCTCCGAAGAGCACCATAAGCGCGACAACCAGCAGCCCTGCCAAGCCCAGAAAAACAGTCCAGAAACTCAGAATTCTATGCAGCATGATGCGTGCTCCATGTTGGCGTATCGTTCAGTTGAACCATTAGACGCCGCCGCGGAACAAATGTTCCCGTGATCAGGAAATTCTCAATCTCGCATCAATAGTTGCGGGGCTGCGTTGAGTTGGATCCCTCCGCCGAATCCGCCGCGTAAATGGTGGATCGCCGGAGTAGTTGGGACGGCCGATCCGCCGAGTTGTTCGATAACATCTTCAATCCGCTGGCGAACTTCAGGATCGCTGCTGGACAGGTTCCTTTGCAGCATCGGCACGATGCTCTTTCCAAGTCCGAGCAGTTTTTTCGAAGCCGCCTGGCGATCTTCGTAACTCTCGGCGCCAAGCTGTGCGATCAGTTTTTCGATCTCCACGCGAGCGGCTTTGGGGGGCAGCGGGAGCGGGCACTGGATCGATACGAACTGCCCGGCGTAAATTTTCAACTCGGTCTGAGGCGAGATCGCAAAACCAAGCTGCGACTTACCGAGCCGGCCCTTCAGAATCGAGCCCTTCCACATGGTAACGCTGGTCATACCGAGGTTTTCGGGGCGGAAGTTCATGGACTTCACGCGAGACGGTTCGATATCGAGCTGCCCGTACTCGGTTGTCAGTTTGAACTTACCGGCGGTCAGCGAACCGAAAAGTTCGTCACCGTTAGTCAGCAGCACGCGTGAAAGCGTCGCGTCGGGTTGTTCTTCCTCGGCGAAACGCAGCTGGGCGATCAGGTCGCGTGAGACTGCAACCGTCTTACCGAGTTTGAGCTTCAGTTTGAGCGTTTCTGGCTCCAGAAATCCGCCAAGTCGCGAACCGTTCAGGAACACGGCGCGATGGACGGCGTTGCCTGGATTGTCCATCGTAAGTTCGAGCAACCCGGCCGGGTCGAGCTTAACCAACCCGTGCCGCGTCAGCAGTTTCATATCCAACGCCTTCGGATCGAACCCCAACCGATCGCCCGTCCTGAGCATGACGCATGGTCCGCCGAATTTTTCCTCGTCCGACTTCGCCTCAGTCACGCGATACGACCACTGTGCAATTTTATCGTAAGGAATGTTCAACAATCCGCCGCCGTCAAGATCCACCTGTAGCGTTTTCCCGGCAAGGCGTCCGCTGACCACTTGCCCGTCAACGAGTACGAACCGAACACTTTGCCCGCTTCCACCGCCCATCCCGATAATGCGAGATGCAGGCAGGTCAAGCTCGCCCAACAGCGTATTGATCTTGAACTGAGCGTTTTTCACTGACCCGAAAATCGGATCTCCGCTCTTGAGCAGCACTGAATCAGCGGCTTCGCTCCGGTTGAGTTCGACTCCGCCGATACCTCCCCCGGCCCGCATATTCACTATCATCGCGCGAACCGAGCCGGGCAAATCCTTCAGCAGCTTATAGCTCGGAAACTTTTTCATTAGTTTCTGGTGAGCCTCGGCTGAGCGATTTTGACTTTCAAAGTGGCAGATAATCACGGTCTTCTTGGCAGGGACCGTCAGGTTATATCGCACGTAGATCTGGTTGCTCTGGATTTGCACCTGAGGTCGCAATTTGGCTCGTTTTGAAGTCACCACGTGCAGCGTCGGGGGGCTGTTGGCTCGCCCGTTTCGGACCATAAACGCGAAATCTTTATCGCCGAACGAACCGGATCCGCTACTGTATGTGGTCTGTTTAATTCCGTAGCTGTGCGAGTTGTAGATCGCCACTTGCAGGGTCACAGGCGCCGATGTCGGGTTCTCGAATACTTCGAGCCACCGGGCCATCGGCTGATCTTTGTAGACTTTTATGCGGCGGTAGATGTTAAGGCCATTCCTGTTCCACGGGCCCAGTTCGATTTCGTCGCCGGCTTTGTTCGTCCATCCGGTGTAGTTTTGAGCCTGGAAGTTCGACCCGTTGATCTGCAGGTACATCGCCCCACCGTAATATGCGTAGTCCGTCCCGCGATAGACCGAACCGTAATACTGCACGTCCCAACGATACCCGCCTCCGTCTGTCATTACGTGATAGCTGGTGTTGCGGAAGTTGATCGAACGGTTGCGTTTGATATGGACTTTGCCCTTGGGCGACGGTCCGCTAGCGGCCGACGCTATAGGCACGATCCCGATATCGCCAAGCGACGGAAAGGCCGCTAAACCAAGAATGCACACTAGCGACACGAGCATCACTAAGCGCACCTTACCACTGATATTCGTTAAAGCTGTCACAACACAACCGCCTTTCGCTGATCGTTCTCATGCGAGCGCCGCATGTAGTTATTATATAGCATTAGCGCAAAAATCACTAGGCGTCATCAATTACATCGAGTCGGCCTGAGAGTATTCGGGCCATTGGGGCGGTGAATTCGCGTTTCGACAGGAAGATTTTCACCACTGCGGTCATCGGCGTAGCCAGCAGCATTCCCACGATTCCCCAGAGCATTCCCCAGAATATAAGGCCCATAAGTATCACCACGGGATGAAGATCCAGCGACTTGCCCATTATTTTCGGTTCGACAACGTTTCCGACGGCGAACTGGATCGCTCCTGGTATTACAATCGCCAAAACCGCAACCGTCGGTGAAAGGTTCGGGCTAACCATCACAACGGGCAGCGGAAGCAGAGTCGAGATAACCGACCCGACACTGGGAACGAAGTTCAGCAGGAAAGCAAACAATCCGAACATCAGGGCCATCTCAACGCCCAGCAGCGTCAGCGTTAATCCGACCAACACGCCGGTGATCACCGAGACCATTACCTTGGTTGCGATATAAACTTTAATGCCCGCCTCAGCCTCGCCGAGCATTCCACCGACCGTACTTTTGTGATTCAGAAGCTGACCCGACAGCAGGAATATCACGAATATCAACACCAGTACGCCCTGGGAGACAATACCCATTATCGCGGTCCCGGTGTCGACCAGCATCTTCTGGATCGCGGTGTTCGGAATTTGAGCGAGCAGGGAGGAATCCGTATCCGGATCGAAACCGAACGACTCCAGGGGCACTGCGCTGGCCAGAGAGTCCAACACAGACTTGATCTGCGCCTGGTAGGTGTCGGTATTGGCGACCAACTGGTTCACCGACGCGATAACAAGCAGCCCCAACACCGCCATAATCGCCAAGCCGACGACAATCGTAATCGCCAGCGCCGCCAACCGCGGGATATGCAAATGCTTCATTTGCAGGTCAATCAGCAGCGACATGCCCAGCGTAATGAAAATTGCGAGCACAAACGGAACGAGCACCGGAGCTAACCAACGCAACGCAACAGCCACGCCTATAGTACTCAGAATCACCAGGCAGGTCGTCTGGACCCGGTGCTGGTAATTCGCTTTGCTTTCAGTCTTTTTCATATGCTAACTCCCGCTCTGGAAACATTGTAGCCGACAAATTGACAACTGCAAAAGTAAAAGACGCACACACATAGTTTTCATCCGCAGGTTTGCGACGGTATAATCCCAACTGTCGCAAAGAATAAAGGACACTCGACAATGACAAATCCAACGCGTCGAACGCTTCTGGCGGTTATTGTGCTGGGATGCCTCTGTCAGACAAGCCCGGCCGCCACCGAGCCGCAGACCAATTCGCCTGCGTCGCTGAAAGCGGCGGTTCGGTACTTGATCGCCAGGTTCGCCGATCGGTATCCGCAAGGGCCCGCCCTGCTGGACGCAATCGACAGATTAAAGCCCGGAGACAACGATGCACTGGTCAAACTCCAGCGTCGGGCGTTGCTGGCCAATCCGCTGTTGGGCGACGGGAAAATATTGTTCGTTACGCGCAAGCAATATTCCAACAACCACGGAACCGAAGCAACAATGTGCCAGACCGGGGAGATCAACACCAACTATTTCCGGTCCGGGGGAGCCATGAAAATCCTGGACCTGGCCAGCGGAAAGATCGCCACAATTCTCGAAACGCCCAAAGGCGTGATACGCGATCCGGAACTGCATTTCGGCGCCGACAAGCTGCTGTTTTCGATGCGTAAGGACATCCGCGACGACTATCATCTGTACGAAATGGCGATTGCAGCGAAATCCAAGCCCAGGCAACTAACCTTCGCCTCGCGCGTTTCGGACATCCAGCCGATCTACCTGCCCAGCGGGCAAATCGCGTTTGCATCAACTCGCGATCCGAAATACATCCCCTGCCAGCGTCACCTGATGACCAATATGTTTGTGATGGACGCAGACGGGGCGAATATCCGCCAGATCGGGCACAACACGCAGTTCGAAGGGCGCCCCAGCCTCACCCCCGACGGGCGGATCCTTTATACGCGATGGGAATACGTGGACAAACATTTCGCCTCGGCCTACGGGCTGTGGACGGTTAACCCCGACGGTACGAACCACGCTCTGTACTACGGCGGATACGCCTGGCAGCCCGGTACGATCTCCGACGGACGCATCATCCCGGGCACATCGAAGTTCATCGCGACTTTCACCGGGCCCCACCTGCTGGCATGGGGGGCGATGGTTATCGCCGACCGCAATCTCGGTCTCGACGGTACAGATCCCATCCTGCATAGCTGGCCTGGCGACATCTCAAAGTTCATGAACCGCTGGGACAGCGAAAAGCGGATCGGCGGTGGGTACGACAGTTTCCGAGCCCTGCCCATCAAGTACGAAGACCCGTATCCATTATCGGCGAAATTCATGCTCTGCTCGCGACAACTGGCTTCAAAGAAGCAAATGGGCATATTCATGGTCGACCTATTCGGGAATGAGATTCTCCTGCACGCCGGGCGGCCCGGATGCTTCAATCCGATTCTCCTCGCCAGGCGAAAACGCCCGCCAGTCATCGCGCCCAAAGTCGATCTGAAGAAAACCGAAGGCACGTTCTACGTTCAGGACGTCTACGTCGGCGAGTTCATGGATCGCGTCAAACGCGGTGAGGTCAAGAGCCTCCGCGTTGTCGAGGCCCCGCCGAAGCTCGTGTTCCCAAAGTTTGGAATAGGCGACTGGACGCCCACCCGAAGCGCCGACAGCCACCACCCCGTGGCGACAAACTGGAACCATTACAACAATAAACGCATCCTCGGACAGGCGCCGGTCGAGGCCGACGGTTCGGCGTATTTCAGCGTACCTGCGGGGAAGTTCGTCTACTTCCAACTGCTGGACGAAAACGGAAT
>JABGPF010000198.1 GCA_018645065.1 Phycisphaerales bacterium | reverse complement strand
GAAAAACAAACAAGTTGCAGCTTAAGTTAATGGCATTCGGGTCAGAACTATTTTATCTCTTTGTATAGAAAGAAGTTATATTGATTTCGGCTGCATTATTGTTCGCTTCCGGGGTTGTTAAAAAAAAAGGCGTGTAAGTCATTGCTGTATAACGATATAAAATAGTTCTGACCCCTTTCTTTCCCCAAAGACCATCTGAAGTTCTAGATCAGAAGCATAACCAAACACTCCCCAGTAAGGGCCCTGGGTATATACTCCCTCTAAAGAAGAATCATCGCTGCTGCGACAGCCTCCCATCACTACGCTAAGCAGCAATGCGGGCATCAACATTGTGTGCAAATAGTTTGTACCATGCTTCATGTCCTATTCCTTTGTTTCATATCTTGAGGGGCGAGATCTAGAGTCGCAATGCATAATTACCACCTTGCAGGGCTGTGTATGGCTGCTAAGTTGTTGTTGTCACTATAAGTTATCGAATTCGCCATAATAAATATTGTGTCCTTGATCTAGCGATTTGAACGAATCGCCTACCGCATTCGCTGTTGCCAGCGGAAAGCCAATAGGAGGGCAAGGATGATTGTAGATGCGATGAAGGCTGTATACAGGTGGACCGTATCGTGATATTCTCGCGGCAGCAATTTTGACCCAAGCACAATCGCTAATGCAGCGACGAGAACTATTGCTGCTGCTTTCAGAAGCTTGGATATTTTTTGTCGCTTCCTCCTGCGCGGCCGGGCGGTTTGGGGATTGTCGGAAGTTCCCGAAGCACTGGATCTCTTATGTACGATCACGGAGTAGCAATAAACAAGCACTGAAAAAATGCCGACGACTCCCACGAAGAGAAGTATCGCGCCAGGATTATCGAGTTTTGGTAGATGCCCTGTGCGCTTACGGTAGACCATACACACAAAACCGGCGGTGATTATTACAAGCAGAATCACTTCGGTAAACGTCGGCGGACTCTTGCTCTTTGCGGTGCGATCTGGTGATGGGGCAGGCTGTTGTACCCAATCATTGGCGTATTGATTCGGCGCTTCACCATGAACCCCTTGCATCCCTTGTGCCTCCGCCGCCTGATCAACCGGCGACGGACCTGTTTGCCGATGAGCCGCCTCAGCCGGAAGGCTCAGATCGTAGGTCCGCCGAGAATCAGGATCGATGAGCACATCATGAGCCATATCTATTTCGCCGAATCGCCTGGCCGCATCCGGATCGAAGTTCATATCAGGATGAAACTGTTTGGCCAACTTCCGATAAGCACGCTTAATATCCTCCCCAGACGCCGAACGGGCGACACCAAGTATGTCGTAATAGTTTCTCTCGCTCATATTCGATTCACGTGTCCAGGAAATTATTGGGCGGATTCACATCTGAAGTGCAACGGTTCGGTAGATAAATAGGAGCATCGCAGCAGCAATTTTGTAAGTTGAGGTCAATCACGATCTCCAGCCACAATGAGCCGTCAGGCGCCAGGTTACCCCAATTTGAATTCGCAATAATGCGCATGGCTTATTTTACTCCCATGCAACTAAGCTTGTCCATGTTTTATGGCGTTATTTACGGGGCGTGCGAATTTTAAAATGTAAATTTATATTACGCTTCGCAGGTATCCGCGTGCGGCGGCGAACCATCCGCTGCCCCAGTGTCGCAGGCCGTGGAGGAGGAGGGTGGCCATTGCTACGGGTGTGAGTTGTGAGAAATGCTGTTCCATGAACGCTACAACCGCGGCTGGATGATCTCGCACCGGGACCAGTGACGAATGTTCAGCTGCGTCTACTGCGGTGGCTGCTGAGGCGAACAGGTCAACTGCGCTGCAGTCGATACGGCAGTCGAATATCAGTTCTGGTTGCACGGTGTTTCTGTCTCTGACCAGCCCGAGGCACATTATTTCCGATACGCTGTCCAGTGGGGCGGCGGTTTCCTCGTGCAGTTCTGCGAGTATGGCTTCGAAGGGGTCGGGCGAGGCGTTTTCTGTGGGCGGTTCTACGGTTCCGCCTATCGGGTGGATCCGGCTGGCGTATTGGATCATATCGTTGTTGCGCATTCCCAGTACGATCAGCCCGTCGTTTGTGCAGACTGTCGTCGAGACGCCGAGTGGGTTGGCCATTACTTCCGTACCGTGCAGATGGCGAATGTAGGCCTGGGTGGCGTTTGTTCCGATGAACTCCTTGAACGAGACCGGTCCGAGGGTGAGGTTAAGTTTCCCGTCGTCGCAATTGTCATCGATGAGTCGGCAGAGTTGCCCGTTGAAAATTTTTGCCGTCGAGCCCTCAGTCCGTTGGGTCTGGCTTATCCAGGCTTCGTCGATCAGTTTTTCAACGTCATCGTTGGTCTGGCGGAGTTGGTCTGACCATGTGACGTTCAGATCGTCGCGCGAGAACTGGTCCATTACGTCCAGGAAGAACGTACCGCAATCGCGGGTTCCGTGCGGTTCAAGTTCTCCGTGCTGGTGGTCCATTATCGTTTTATATCCACTTGGCAAGTTGTTCGGCGAAGTATGTTATTACCAGATCGGCCCCGGCCCGTTTAATCGCTGTAGTAACTTCGATCGCCGAGTTTTTCAGGTCGATCCAGCCTTTCTCAGCGGCCGCGTGCAGCACCGAGAACTCACCGCTAACGTGATACGCAGCCAGCGGTTGATCAAAATTTCGCCTGACTTCTGAGATGACGTCCAGGTATGTCCACGCCGGTTTGACCATAAGTATGTCGGCGCCTTCGTCGGAGTCCTGTTCGGCTTCGGGCAGGATCTGGTGTGGGCTGCGATAGTCCATCTGGTAGGTTTTTCGGTCACCGGAGCTTGGCGCTCCTTCAGCGGCTTGGCGGAACGGTCCGTAGAGCGCCGAGGCGAACTTGACCGCATACGACATTATCGCGGTGTTGGCGAAACCGTCCGCGTCGAGCATTGATCGTATGGCCTGGACCTGCCCGTCCATCATAGCCGACGGCGCCACGATATCGGCTCCGCATCGCGCGTGCGACGCTGCGACTCTGGCCAGCGATTCGAGCGTTACGTCGTTGTCCACGTCCATCGGCCCGTCGCAGTCGATCAGCGTTCCGCAGTGTCCGTGTTCGGTATACTCGCAGAGGCATACGTCTGTTATCACCATCATGTGCGGTAGGGCGGTTTTGATCTCTCGCGTGAGTCGTTGTACGGCGGCGTCGTCGTTCCAGGCTTCTGATCCGACGGCGTCCTTTTTGTCGGGTATGCCGAACAGCAGCACCGATTTCAGGCCAAGGTCCGACCATCGTTTCGCTGTTTCCATCGCCGTGTCGACCGAGAGTTGGAACTGGCCTGGCATTGATTCGATGGGATTGCGAACGCCCGTCCCTTCGCGGACGAAGAGCGGGGCGATGAGTTCATCTCTGTTGAGCCTTACATCTGCGAGAATGTCCCGCATGGTCTGGTTTGCTCGGAGGCGCCTGAGCCTTCGTGTGGGGAATGCTGTCATGTCTTTGCTGTGCTCCTCAAGGCGTCGATCAGATCGTTATCTGATCACCATGCTGTTCAGTTCGGGGATATCCTGGTTGATGGTTCGCAGCAGGGCCTCGTCTACGCGGGGCGGTATGCTTATCGACAGTGTGATGGTTTCAACGTTGCTCTTAAAATCGCGCATGTAGTCAACATCTTTGATCTCGATGCGTCTGTTCTCCAGGGCGGTTTGGAGAAGTTTTACGTTATCATTTTCGCCGACCGGGATCGTGACGACCAGAGTTTTTCCTCTTCGCGACGGTATCCACAGGTCCAGCCGATTCAGCACGACCAGCGTGAAGACCATGAGGCTCGCCGCAAACGCCGCCACCAGATACATGCCGAACCCGCACGCCAAACCGAGCGCAGCGGTGCACCAGAGGCTCGCTGCGGTGGTCAAACCCCTCACTCCGCTTTCCTGTCGCATGATCACGCCGGCTCCGAGAAAACCGATACCGCCCATTACACCGTAGGCCATTCGGGCGGGGTCTATCCGGAGCGACCATGTGTTGGGATCGGTCTTGGCGAACATGTGTGCGAAATGCAGGCTCACCACCATCGCCAACGCCGAACCCAGCGCGACGAGCAGTTGCGTTCTGAAGCCCGCGTCTCTACCGTGGATTTCCCGTTCGATCCCGATAAGCGCACCCAGCACCGCCGCTGCAAGCAGGCGACACGTCGCGTCGACATACCAATGGGTTAAGGGACTATCGAGGAAGTTGGCTAGGATCATTGTTTGTTGCTCTATCGGTTGTTAGTCGTCTTTGTGGGTTTTCGATCTCATAGCCTCAAGCTTGCCGCGCACTTCCTGGGACATTCGGCTGTTGGGGAACTCGCGGATGATTTCCTCACCGGCTGCGACAGCTTCATCCCATTTCTGATCGTTAACCGATATAGCAAACTGTACGCCCAGTTGTCGCAGGCGTGCTTTGAATACTCCGCGTGCCGATTCCTGCAGTGCGGCGCCTTCTTCTGGCGTGAGGTATCGGTCGAGTACTCGCAGCAGATCCATGCCGCGGTCGATATCGTTTTTCCGTACGGCTTCACCGTATTCCTGCAGGAGGCGTTTCTTGTATGCAGTTTGCGCGTCGACGATTCTTTGCGGTAGTGCGGCGATTTTGTCGTTCTTGGGGAAAATTTTCAGTATGCGGTTTGTTTCGCGTCGTGCTCTTGCCCATTGCTGTTCGTCCAGCAGCGAGAGGATGCGATCGATTGACGCGTCGATTTTTTCATCGATTGTCGCGTTTCTCGACTGGGTTACTTCGTTTCTGAGACGTTCGGCCTCTTCGGTGTATCCCAGGTCGTTTGCGATTGAGTCAATCATCGCTTCGGCCGACGCGTACTGCTGGCGCATCAGTTCGTGATGCACGGCTTCTCGCACGGCGAGGATTTCTTTTTCGCGATAGAGCAGGCTCTTGGCCTTGTCTGAGAGCGTCGCGAGTTCCTGTAGGTTGTCGTGCACGCCGGTGGATTCCGACATGAGCGATTCGATTCGTTCGAGCCTGGAGATCATAACTGATGAGCGGTATGTGTTGGCTTCGGCGGTTATGAGCATCTGGATCAGCCCGTATCCCAGGATGCACATCAGCGCGGCCGCCAGTTCCGCCACCAGACCGATCAGCAGGCAGGGGAACACCATCCAGGTTTCTGGTAAGAAAAGATATTTTGCGATCTGCTCCGATTGCGTTGACGCCATCACCAGCGCAAGGATATTAGCCAACGCCAACATGGCGATTACGCCCAGCGATGCAATTGTCGCGATGCGTGCAAGTTTCCGGATCCAGTCAAATCGTTCGTTCGTTTCGGACATAATATTACTCCATTAAGGACGCCAAGCTATTAACCGGCGCTTCTATACCGAGTGTTGCGGTGTTCAACTTGCCGCACACAGGTGCTTTAGCCTCTTGCTATAAGCCTGATAATATTGAACATCGGGTCAGGAAACAATAGTACATTACTTAATTGTAGCGCAAAAACTCTTGACCAATAGCCCTTAACAGGGTAAAAGGGTCGATCTGTGTCCCCATAGGGCATCTGCGCGCATAAGGAATTAGGATTAATATGACCACTAACGAACAGTCAAACGTACCTGACTTGGGACAGCTCCGCAAGGAAATTGACGGGCTGGACGCCCAAATCATTGATCTGCTGAATAAGCGGGCCGAAGTTGTAGTAAACATCGGTCGCGCCAAGCAGATATGCGGTACGCCTATATACGCGCCCGATCGCGAGCACGCGGTGCTCAAGCGATTGGAGGAAAGAAACCGCGGTCCGCTACCGCAAAAGACTCTGCGTGCGATATATCGCGAGCTTATGAGCGGATCCTTTGCTTTGGAAAAACCGCTCCGAATCGGATATCTCGGACCGGAGGGAAGTTTCTCTAACATCGCTGCAGTACGTAAGTTCGGTGTCTCTGTGGACCATATTCCACTAGCCGACATCAAAGCAGTGTTCGACGAAGTTTCGCTGGGGCGATGCGATCTCGGCGTGGTGCCGATTGAAAACAGCGTCGGTGGCGGAGTGGTCGATACGCTCGATAGTTTTATGGATTCCCAGGTGCATATATGTGCAGAAGTTATTGTCGAGGTGCATCACAATTTGTTGGCTAACTGTCCTGCTGACGAAATTACCACAATAGCATCGAAGCCTGAAGTGTTCGCCCAGTGCAGGCACTGGCTTTCGTCGAGATTCAAGCAGGCGGCGCTGCTGCCTGTGGCCAGCACCGCCAAAGCCGCCGAAATGGCCGCCGGACGTCCGGGCCTGGCGGCGATTGGGTCGTCGCTGGCGGCGGAAATTTACGATTTGCGAATTATTTTTGCAGGGATCGAAGATAAAGTCGACAATATGACTCGATTCTTCGTGATCTCCAAGGTCCCCTCGGGACGAACCGGAGACGATAAAACCGCATTGGTGTTCACCTCAGCCCATAGGGCAGGGGCACTGGTCGATGTGCTTAACGTATTTAGCCGCCAAAACATTAACCTTACTAATATTATCACCAGGCCTTCGCTCAAGCGAAACTGGGAGTATTACTTCTTCGTGAACGCCGAAGGGCATTACGAAGATCCGAACTTCGCCGACGCCCTGGAGGAAGCCAGGGGACTTTGCGGTGAATTGCACGTGCTGGGAAGTTTCCCCCGTGCGACCGATCCGATTGGATAACGCTTTAAACTTTAACTGATTATCCCGAAAGGGAATTGTTGGCGATCGACCAGGTTGCCGATAACGAATAAATAAATCTTCCGAGAAAGGTATAAAAATGTCGCGAAAGCTGTTTATAGCAGGTAACTGGAAAATGAATTCGTCGGCGGCCTCGAGCGTTGAAGTCGCCGCCGGAATGGCCTCCGAACTAGGCGCAATAGACGCTGTCGATATGGCGATCTGCCCTCCGTTCGTTTACATTCCCGGAGTTGTAGAGGCGTTTAAAGGCTCGAATATCGGAGTCGGAGCGCAAAACATGTACTTCGAAGACAACGGCGCGTTCACCGGTGAAATCTCTGGGCAGATGCTCAAGGATATCGGTTGCCGCTACGTCATCCTCGGGCACAGCGAACGTCGTCACGTGCTCGGAGAAACAGACGCCCTGATCAACACCAAGGTCACCAAGGCGCTTGCCGACGAACTCGAAATCATGTTCTGCGTTGGCGAACTGCTCGACGAGCGAAAAGCCGATCAGACAACCGCGGTAGTCACCAGGCAGATCACCGAAGGCCTGAAGAACATTTCGCGCGAAGCGATGAGCAGCATAACCATCGCATACGAACCGGTCTGGGCGATTGGGACCGGAGAAACCGCCACTCCCGATCAGGCGCAAGATGTTCACGCCACGATTCGCGGACTGGTTGGGCAACTGTACGATGCGGAAATCGCCGATGCGGTTCGCATTCAGTACGGTGGTTCAGTTAAACCTTCTAATGCAGCCGAATTGCTCGGTTGCCCGGACGTTGACGGCGCACTGGTCGGCGGGGCCAGCATGACCGTCGCCGATTTCGCCGGTATCGTTAATTCCGTACTTTAGTCCCTAGTTCAGAGAGAGACACAATGGAAATCCTAATTGCTGTACCGTTCATAATCGTTTGCGTACTGCTGGTTCTCATCGTCCTTCTACAGAAGGGCAGAGGCGGCGGGTTGGGCGCCGCTCTGGGCGGAGCCGGTTCGGCTGCCTTTGGAACCAAAGTTGGCGATATGATGACTTGGGTCACTATCGTTTTGACCGGGTTGTTCCTGCTGATGGCAATTGGCGGAGCGATGTACTTCAGGCCCGCAAAAATTGCGGCAGAAGCACCCTCGTTCAGCCCGAATGCGGCGACCGCTATCACCGAAGAAGTGCATGTGACGATCCAGAAAGCCCACAGTGACGATACGATCTATTATCTCAAGACCAAAGATCTGAATGATAAGACCGAACCGGCCAGGGGCAAATCCGACGAGTACATAAACTCCATCCCGGTAACTCCGGGAACGAGGATCAAGGCGATTGCATACCCCCAGAGGGGCGATCCCAGCGCAGTGGTGAGCGCAACGTACTACGCGCCGACCCCGCTCCAACCGACCCTCACGCCAATGCCCAATCCGATCAAGCCGATTACTGCAGCTGTAACGGTCACTATCGAAGCGGCACAGGCCGGTGATAAGCTGTACTACACCCTCAACGGTGACACGCCCACCAGCGGTAGCAGAGTGTACAGCGCTCCGATTACGGTCGATCCGAAAATGACGCTGAAGGTCATCGCAATCGCGGAAAACGCAAAAGGCCCCAGCCAGGTACTCATCGCAACCTACGGTGTGGCTGTGCTGGAGCCCGAGACGCCCACGCCGCCCGTGATTACTCCGACGACTCAGCCTGCCGCTGTGATCGCGCCGGAATAGGCTTTTGTTGTGGTTTAGCGTTCGATTCGACGGCGAATTTACAGGACACTAGAGATATATGCTGCAATCCATGACAGGATTCGGAGCCGCACAAGGCCACTGCGACGGAGTGGATTACTCAGTCGAAATGCGCGCAGTGAACCATCGATATCTCAAGGTGTCGGTGAAATTGCCTGATATCTGGGCGTCAGCGGAAGCCGATATCGAAAAGCTGATGCGCGACAAGCTGCAACGCGGGAGCATTGGTCTTTCTGTGCGGATGAGACTGTCCGACGAAAAGGCCGCCTACACCGTAAACGGCGAAGCGCTGAAAAAGTATATCGACCAGATAACGCCGATAAGAACATCCGGAGCCGACGGGTTAACAGTTGACCTTGCGACACTGATGTCGCTTCCCGGAGTTTGCACACCACCGCGTATGGACGATCTGAAAGAGCAGACCAGCACCGAGCTTATGGCTCTGATCGCCCAGGCGATGGACAACCTTACCGAGATGCGCAATCGGGAGGGTAAGGCGGTTCAGGACGATCTGATGGCCCAGTGCGATCAGGTCGAAGTGAGCCTCAAGCTGGTCGGCGAGCGTTCTCCGCTAGTGGTCAAAGATTATCATAAACGCCTGTGCGAGCGGGTTGAAGCGCTTATGGGCGCCGCAAGGCTCGATCTCGACCAGGAGCACCTGGCCCGAGAGGTCGCGGTTTTTGCCGACCGATGCGATATCAACGAAGAAATCTCTCGCCAGACTGGGCACATTGACCAGTTCCGAGAGACCTGCCAAAGCGACGAACCGGTAGGGCGGAAGCTTGATTTTATCGCACAGGAAATGCTCCGCGAAGCCAATACGATAGCATCAAAAGCAAACGACTCTGAAATCGCACGTGCGGTGGTTGATATGAAAACCGCTGTCGATCGAATTAAAGAACAGGTTCAAAACGTACTTTGAACCGTGCAGGCGGCGGCGAATTGAACCAGCACAGCGAAAAAGGCAAGCTGATCGTAATTACCGGGCCATCGGGCGTCGGTAAAAGTTGCATCGTCAAGGAAGTACGGCGGCAGTGCGAGGTGGCGTTCAGCGTATCGGCGACGACACGCTCACCGAGAGCCGGCGAGAACGATGGAGAACACTATTTCTTCGTCGACGAGGCTGCGTTCAAGCAGATGGTCGATGACGATGAGATGCTTGAATGGGCTGAGGTGTTCGGTAATTTTTACGGAACGCCCGCCGCGCCAGTGCTTGATGCAGTGGCCAGCGGTCAGAAGGTTATACTTGAAATTGACGTGCAAGGCGGTATTCAGGTCGCCCGGAAAGCTCCGGACGCTATGTTCATCCTGATAGCACCGCCGAGTATGGAAGAGTTGAAATCCAGGCTCGCAGGGCGCCGAAGCGAAACCCCCGAGCAGATGGATAAACGATTGGGCAAAGCTGAAAGTGAGCTTCGCCTGGCCAGAGAGTCGGGTGTTTACACCCGCGAAATTATAAATGACGACCTCGACGCCGCGATCCAGCGGGTTGTGGTTGCGATTAATCAGGAGTAGTTCAAGCGATGATTGAAGACCTTAGAAACGAAGATCTGATCAAGAAAGTCGGTGGTAAGTTCAAGCTGACCGCGCTGATCCAGCGCAGGATAACCGAGATCGTTCACGGCTCCCGACCGCTCATCGAGCGTGAGGAAGGCATGACTGATATCGAAGTGGTTGTCCGGGAAATCCGCGATGGGCTTATCGGGATCGACTACGAAGGTTCAGACATAACCACGCCGAAGGACTCGCTGGCTACGTAGTTGCGCGGGCGTTTGGCCTGGGACGCGCCGTTGCTCTGCGAACGTTTCGCCGAGCCGATTTTCGCGCCCGGAGTTATGATATGTCAGCATCTGATAAAAATCCAACCGGGCAAGCGCCCCTCGCAGCAGGCGCCGCTCAGCCTTTGGCGCGATACGATCTGTTGCTCTGCGTAACGGGCGGGATCGCGTGCTACAAATCCGCCGATCTGGC
>JABGPF010000197.1 GCA_018645065.1 Phycisphaerales bacterium | reverse complement strand
CTGGACGGGCTCATCCTGAGCGGCGGAGACGACGTACCGCCCGAGGCCTATGGCCAGCAGCCCCTGAAACTGACCAAGACCCTGTCGCCCAAACGCCACGCCTTTGAAAAAATGATGCTGGAAGCCTGGCTCCCCACCGGCCGTCCCATACTAGGAGTCTGCAGAGGCCTTCAGCAAACCAACGTCGTCTGCGGCGGCACGCTCGTCCAGGACATACCCTCCCAAATAGGCACAACCGTCACGCACCGGGGGACTGGGAATATTGAACATACCATCAATATCCAACCAGACTCCAAGCTACGGTCTTTGCTTGGAGCCGCAACCGTCCGAGTAAACTCCAACCATCACCAAGCCGCTGACACAGTCGGCAAGAATCTGAAAGTAACCGCCAGAAGCGCCGACGGGGTGATTGAGGCGTTAGAATTCACCGACGGCAGATTCGGCTTGTTAGTGCAATGGCATCCAGAACGAATAGCCGACGCCAAACACAGCAAAGCAATCTTCAACGCATTCATCCAAGCCTGCCAAACCAACAAAACCCTGAGACAGTAACACGATTTTTCCGCCTTGTGCACCTCGATCCCAAAACTATATATGGGAACTTATATGGAATTCGTTCGTCGAAGGTGGTAGGGGCTATGTGGGCGCCTGGATGTTTCCTGGACATGGCTTGCGATGGTATGTTGAAAATATTGAAACCCTACGCCTGTAACCGCGAAGCATAGTCCGTCGCTGAAGATATAAGAATGATACGATACTCCATACTAGCTCTGGCTTTGGTTCCCGGCCTCATTTTGTTGTGGTTCGCTGTGGATAGACAGTACAGCTTAGTCGATCCGCCTGGCTCGTCACCGGAACATCTGCTTGATGTGTCTATTGGTGAACTGCTCTCACGGCCGCAAGATTTTCACGGTAAATATGTACGCGTTGCCGGTTTTTACCGCGGGGAGTTTGAGGGTACGGCTCTTTATGAAACTTTGGACGATGGGTGGAGGACTGATAGGAGTATGTGGGTCACTATTCTGCCGCCACTTCACAATGACGACTGTAGCACTGGCCTTCCTGATTTTTTCAATAGGCGGTATATCTCGGCGGAAGGGCGTTTTGACGCCAAAGAAACTGGACATATGGGGATGTGGCCTGCTGGTTTGGATGTGAAATACATAACGATTCTACATACTGACCAACTCAGTGAAAACCGAACAGGTGATGAGATGGGGATCCGTTTCAACTATCGATACGGGGCGGATGGCGAGGAATAGGGATCAAGAGACACAATGCATAACGCTCATGTGCGAGGCAGTAATTATGTTTTGTGTTTCTCGATCCGACAAGAATTGCTAGACAGTCGCGTTGTCAAAGATGTACGATTACTATGTGAACCTTAAAGAACTCCAAGTGAAGTTAGTGAGCAGCAATTTGCCTGCGGACACCTACTGTCTAACTGGCGGTTTGCCGAACGAAGCGTATTGCATTGAGCAAGGTGCTGATGGCAACTGGCGTACTTATTACAGTGAGCGTGGGTTGCGTACAGGCTTAAAGACTTTTGGTACAGAAGAAGACGCATGTGATTATTTCTTTAGCATGGTGATGTGATGGCCCATTATTGACTTGAGAAAACACTATTATAACGAGATTTTTGCGAGCTTCATTTAGAGGTCAAAATAGATGGTTGATCGGCTTGTATGTACAAAACCCGGATGCACCAGAACGATTCTTCCGTCCACGGCCAAAACAACCGGCGGGCCGTGCATGCCGTGTTTCGCCGATGACGAAAATAAGAAACGTGAGGAGTACATTAAGAAGAACCGGCGAGATTTGAATGAATTCGACGGCGTTACGGACCCGGTTGAAGTGCTGAAGATCATTCACAAGCCTCGAACTTACGATCCCCTGATAAACTGGATTCCGCACCCAACGCCGATAGAGCAACTTTATCACGCATTAAGCGATAGCGAGCAGCAGCGACTGGCCGATTACGCTGCAAGCCTCATTAGCTCCGATCACGACGGAGAAGCCGAGAATATTGCCCTTTGTCTGACGACATTTACCGGTGCGAATCTGGACACTTACTTGAGAGCTTGTGTGGCGCATGGTTCAATCTATCCGAGCTTGCCTTTCCACCGATCACCTCCGGATGTCCGAGATACACTCATCGAAAGAGTTGAACTGGACGCTGAGAATCGCAATCACATCTTATGTGCCCTGGCATGGATTGGCGACGCCAGCGTGGTGAAACTATTCGATCATTGGCGGCGTGAGCCTCCGGCCTGGAGGGAGTCGCTCTACATTCCGCCGGAGAACTACGCTCGCGAGGCTGGTTGGGAACTTTCTGAGGGCGCGCAGCGGAGAGATTTGTATTTCTCTCGTTGTACAAAGCTTGTGAAAGGCGTTTCGACGTCGCCCGGCAGTTTCAAGGCGATTGCCGACACAGAAGACTCCTGCCCCTGGTGCCAGGCCGGATTGACAAATCTCTTTGATGTCACACCGTCGGAATTTGGCATATCGAGCGGAGTTGGCGACACCGACCGTATTCAGGTCGTCACTTGCGAGGTCTGTACAGCGTTCGAACTTGTTTTCGGTCTGATCGATCAGAACGGGCTCAGCAAATGGCATCCGAAAAACGCGCGGCCCGAATACCTGCCCGATGATTCCGATACATGGGGCCGGCTCCCGCAAGACTCGCTTACTCCGGCTGGCGAACGCCCTCCGCTGCTTGCTGCCAGCCAATTCGTTCCCACATCTTTCTCACAACTCGGCGGTCATCCGACATGGATACAGGATGCTGAGTATCCACAATGCCCTGAATGCTCGAAAAGCATGATGTTCATGGCTCAGGTAAGTCACGAAGATATAGAGGATCTCTCCGAAGGAATCTTCTATGCTTTCATATGCCCAACCTGCCGGATCACAGCAACCCGCTACCAGCAAACCTGACCCCGAAGGCCACTAGTTTGCGGTCAATCGTAAGGTGTAATTAAATAGGGCGTCCCCGAGATCAACCCTGATGCCTCTTCTAGCCCTTTTTCCTGAACTTGAGCCTGAGCCACTCAAGTGCGCGCGGATCAGCTATCTTCGAAGCCCATTGAGATGGCCATGTTTTGTGATAATGTTCCAGAAACGCCTCAGCCGCATCTTCTGGCGACATGCCGCAGGCCTTGCGATCACTGAAGTATCCGAATCTACCAGCCAAGGACCTTTGAAACTTGAGATCGTCGCCAAACAACCATGCTTCGAGGTCCCGCAATTGTTCGCCAGTTGTCGGCTTGGCGGCCACATTTTGTGGAAGCAGTTGCACGAACATCGCTGTAAAATCGCCCCCCGGAAGATACGAGGCGCAAATCACACTGCGATCGTCCTGTTTTTCCCTGTACAACTGTGGTGAAGCCTCTTTCGCCTGCTGCCAAATCTGAAGCACTGCATCCTTGGAAGGGAACTCCAGCGTAGGCGACCACTGCCATCTGTATTGGTTTTTCTGAAATAAGACGATTGCGCCATTGATCAACCCGATATCGTGAGCAAGCTCGGCAACTCGACGGGCGGCCATCAGTGATGATACGTTAGCTTTCTTCGCGATTTTTTCCAGGTCGACAATGTCCACAGGAAGGCTTGTTGCGAAACGTTGCAATTCGGCCTTCGGCAGCAGAAACTTTGCGGCTAGACTGTTGGCCTGTTTCTCTTCGATCGTGTCGGCACAGAACGCGCCCGCCCCGGCCGGAAGCACGTCATTCTTTGTGCCCAAAACGATATGTGCTAACTCGTGGGCTAGTGTGAATCGTTGTCGGGTATTGGGAGAGGTGCTGTTCAGGGTGATCTTCGCTTGCTCGCGATACCGAAGGCACCAACCTTCTGAGCCTTTGAATGCTGCCCGGATTATGGGTATGTCCAAGCGTTTGGCGAGTTCTTCCGGGCCATCGGGGAAATGTTGTGTGCAACAAGCCAGAGCTTGCGATTTGGTAATCATATTGCCGAGCGAGCAGGTTTTCTGATACCCAGCATATCACGCATCTGTTCGAGCAGTAACAGCTTACCTGTCCGGTCCAGGGAGTTAAGATCGCGGAACTCAAGTTGAAGGTCCGGATGAAGCGCCTTGAGCGTTTCGATTTCCTTGCCCAGTTCATCTTGCGGTATACCGCTGGCGTCATAGGCGCGCGCAGAATCATCGGGCCAACCGTTACCAGCAGACCGAAGAGAATCTCCTTTGGAGCAACTTGGATTTTCTTGACGTTGTGTCATGATAATATCCCTTCTCGCTCAAACCACGCCATAGCCTTATCGGCTGAAAGTTCCATATTTATTGTACTATCTTCATTATCGTCTAGCCTAGTAAACCCTATTGAGTTATAAAAATCAATTGTATTTTGGCTGGACAATGCACTCAGCCTCACTCGCCCCTTCAGGCCCAGCATGTAACTATGTAACGAAGCATATAGAATCAACCGCCCGCCCGTACCGCGATACATCGGGCGATCAACCAGCCATCCCCGGTTCCATGGCGCCGTCGCCACATACGCTATGTAGAGACTTGCTGTGCCTGGTTCGAGAAGTGAACGACTATTGGCCGTATAGGCGATTGCGCCCTGGATATGCCCATCAGGGGTCTCTGCGCCCTTGCACCATCCGCCATGAACGCCACACTGGTCGGCTATGGTGGCCCAGTCCCAGTGTTCGTCGGGCTCCCTTCGATCTCTTGGGCCGGTCAAATCGTTCAGTTTTCCCCACCAGACAGAATCTATCTTCTTTTGTGCCGAGTTGCGATACAGGCTGACAATCCGCGCACAAACCCGCTGGCCAGTTTGGCATGACGTCACGATTATATTATCGGGCAAGCTCATTGCGTTTCAATCCGCCAATATATCCTGATTCTATTGTACATGCAAGCAACTCCCTGTAAACACAGAAGTTGGGGCTTTTTTAATAAATGACTCTCGGGACAGTTTCAAAATCAAAGGACGCAATACATAACTCTCATGTGCGAGACAATAATTATGTTTTGCGTCCCTCGATCCCATGGCCTGCTGGCTTGGATGTGAAATACATAACGATTCTACACACTGACCAACTCAGTGAAAACCGAACAGATGATGAGATGGGGATGCGATTCAACTGTCGATACGGGGCGGATGGCGAGGAATAGAGATCACGAGAAAGAATGCATAACGCTCATGCGCGAGACAGAAATTATGTTTTGTGTTTCTCGATCCCATGTAATCATAAAATGAGTGGACCGCGCCTTGTGTTTGGGTTATGTTAGTAATGGTTGGGTTTGGTTGTTCTGGATGTTGCAGTCTCGACTGTTTGATAAAAGACTTGTTTTCAAGGACTTGAGTGGCCGATAACGTATTCTATTGGGTGGCGTATCGGACAACCTATCGCTGACAGCGTGATTATCACGGGGTAACAGTAATGGTAAATAATAACATGCAATTGTTTGGTGGTGGATGGACTGAGCAGAAGCTTGATATGCTTAATAGCTATCTGGACGCATGGGCGAAGGTCATGAAGAATCAATCCTTCGAGAGGCTCTATATCGATGCATTCGCAGGGACCGGATATCGCGAGGCGGCTCCGACTGTACCGGACACTGGATTCTTCGCCGCAGAGTTGGCTGAAGATGAGCCGCAGGAGTTCTTTGACGGATCAGCCAGGCTTGCCCTTCGGATTCGACCTGCTTTTGATCGTTACGTTTTTGTTGAGAAGTCGCGAGAACGGTTTGCAAAATTGCTTGAACTTCAAGAGCGATCGCCGGAGTTGGGGGAGCGAATGGAATTCTTTCGGGAAGATGGCAACCGCGTGCTTCAGGATCTCTGCGCCAACTGGAATAGTAGGAACATGCGTGGGGTACTTTTTCTGGACCCCTTTGGGATGCAGGTGGACTGGGTAACTCTGGAGGCTGTCGCCCGCACCAAATCTATAGACGTTTGGATTCTTTTTCCGATGGGCATAGGTGTTAATAGGATGCTGCCGCGTAACGGCGAGATTCCCGATGGGTGGCGAGCCCGACTTGACCGAGTATTCGGCACGAGCGATTGGTATGAGGCGTTTTACCGACCGGCTCGAATACAAGGATTCTTCGAAACCGAACCACGAATGGTGAAGACGGGTTCATTCAACGCAATCGCGGAGTATTACTTGGACCGACTGAGGACTATTTTTCCAGCAGTGGCCGATAATCCGCGGGTTCTGACAAACTCTCGCCATATGCCGCTGTTTCTGTTATGTTTCGCAGCAGGAAACCCCAGCCCCAGAGCGAAGCAGGCTGCATTACGAATCGCTGAGCATATACTGAATAAGAGTTAACAATGGCTAGTTCGAGAATTGAATGGACCGAATCTACGTGGAACCCGGTTACTGGTTGTACAAAGATCAGTCCTGGTTGCGCTAATTGCTACGCTGAGCGAATGGCCAAGCGTTTACACGCGATGGGGCAGGCGAATTACGCAAATGGTTTCAATGTGACTATGCATCCGCATGCGTTGGATAAGCCGCTTAAATGGCGAAAACCACAGACGATATTTGTAAATTCCATGAGCGATCTGTTCCATGAAGATGTGCCTTTGGACTTCATCAAACGGATATTTGAGGTGATGAGACAGGCCGATTGGCACTTGTTTCAGGTGCTGACGAAACGTTCAGAGCGTCTGGCTGATCTGGCGCCACTATTGGACTGGCCGGAAAACGTCTGGATGGGCGTGACGGTTGAAACCGCGGACTACGTCCACCGCATTGATGATCTCAGACGGGTTTCTGCGGCCACTCGGTTCCTGTCTCTGGAACCATTGCTGGGGCCACTACCAGACTTAAATCTGGACGGTATTGACTGGGCGATAGTCGGCGGTGAATCGGGCCCGGGCTCCAGGCCGATGGCCGAAGCATGGGCCACAGACCTACGCGACCAGTGCCTCAACGCCAGCGTGCCATTCTTCTTCAAACAATGGGGTGGTAAGAACAAGAAAAAGGCCGGAAGGATACTGGAAGGCCAAACTTGGGATCAGATGCCGGAGCACTCGCACTGTTCGGTGCGATGAGGTTGTTCTCCTGAGATGTCAAAGGCATACTCCAGGCTCATCCATGAATGAATAAACTCTCCCATGAGTAGATGATTGGATGTATAGTACACGTTGCCCGTTTCGATTGCGGGTAAAGGGCATCCGGGATTCTGGTCCAGGAGAATTATGATGGTATCTGGTAAGCTAAGGCGTGGTTTAGTTGGTCTGCTTATCGTTTTGGCAGGCACGGTGATGGGGTGCGAAATTGCTCCGAAAGGCTTGGACACGAACGCGGGGCCCAGGCTCATGGAAGTTCCTGAGTGCGAGCATTGTATATTGAATATCGTGTACATTGTCGACAGGTCCGGGTCGATGTTTGATATCTTGCCCGCAGTCAAGAGAGAGGTCATGGCCTCGGTCGAAAGCCTTCCTTTGGCCCTTTATTTCCATGTTATCATGCTCGCAGATGGTCAACCGTTTGAGAACAAGCCGATGACCATGGCGCATCCGACCGAGAAGAATAAACGCGCCCTGGCCGAGTTCTTCGACAACGTCAAGGCCGAGGGGCCCACCGATCCGGTAAAGGGTATTAACCGTGCATTTGACCTGCTCGACAAGGTCGATAAACGTCGCCGCAAGATCATCTACTTACTTACTGACGGGACGTTCCCCGACTATGAGGCGGTTATTGAGGCCTTTCGGAGCAGGAACAAGAAGAGGGATGTTGATGTCAATGCCCTTCTGTATGGTAAGAAGGCGCCCATGGCGGTGAAGGCAATGAAGCATATCGCCAAGGAAAACGATGGTCAGTATCGATATGTCGATCTGAAGGATTAAGCCTATGCAGAGTGTCCTGATTTCGATCAGGTTCTGCCCCCTTTTCTCCTCCAAATTACGGCAATGGTTTCGGGTCCTACTTCGCTCTTTTTTGCTCTACTATGTCCAGCAGGTCTTTTAGGGTTTTCTTTGTTATGCCTTTTCGGGCGCTTTTGAAAAATGTTTCTAGTGTGCAGTTGTCTGTGCGTTCGTACACCAACGCTTGTAAGGCCATTTCTAACTTGTCGACATTTTTTGCAAATTCGGCCTCTGGGCAATCTTCGGATTCAAAGCTGTCCCATAACGCTGCATATTTCTGCAGGCCGGGGAGTTGCGAGAATAGCGAGTGTGCGGCTGTTGTTTCGTTGTTGTATTTCGTTTGGCTGTCGATATTGTCCAGCGGAGTGATATCGCCGGTGTCAATTTCAACTACGTCATGGATCAGGGCCATCGTCAACAGTTTGCGACGATCCAGGGCGGGCTCAAAAATATCGGCAAGCAGCAACGACAACAAAGCCACAAAATACGAATGCTCTGCAACCGATTCGCCGTCAGCTATGGAATGCTGCTCCCAACCTCTGCGCTTGATTCGCTTAAGCGCATATAACGACACCAGGAAATCCACTATACCGTCAGGCGACTCGTGCGGTGGGGCGGGGGCGGGATTTTCAGGCTCGGGGCACAATACACAACTCTCCAGGTTTTCAATATCAATATTAGCGGACCGCTCGCTGGTCTTGCCGTGAAAGCACCTTAACAGCACCAAACACAATCATGCAAGACAATACAGCGAAATCGGGCGGAGGGCGTGCATGTTGGTTGCTGTGGCGGGATTAGCGTGCCAGTAAAAAAACGGGCGGCCTGCTTACAGGCGTGCCCGTTTTTGTGTTTGCGTTTGTTTTGTTATTGCCGCTCCGGTCGAGCCGGGCTGGCGGTTTGTTCAGGATCTGCGACGACGCAGCAAGCCTAATCCGCCAACGGCCAGCAAGCCCAGCGTCGCCGGCTCGGGGACAGTAACAGTACCGTTGAACGACAGGTTATCAATACCCATATTGTAACCTGGGCCACTAACCTTAGACGCGGTGATCGTGACCAGGTTGGAACCGGTGTTCAACGCGGCGGTGTCAGTGAAAACCAATGAACCGTTTACAGCGGTCGTCAGCCTTTGAATATCGTATGCAACACCGTTGACTGTTATATCGAATCTCTGAGCCCGAAAATTACCGCCCTGGCTGGCGCCGCTGTTAGTCAAAGCCGCGTAATTGAAGTCAATGCTGGTTAGCGAACCAGTGGCGGCTCCGGTGAAAACCAGATCTATAGTCGCCACCCAGGGACCTTCATTTTCGATGTTCTGGTCAGGGGCGAAACCGGCCGCCCCAAAGCCGTTGGTGAAGTAACCGGCATTGTTACTGGCAGCGGTGGTGATCGATGTAGCGGGAGTCACCGAGACCATGTCGTCACCGGTCCAATCTACGCTGGTCATCGTCTGGCTGGCGGCGGACTTGACGGTGCTGTTGAAGTCGGCAGCTGCGATGGTCGCCGCATCGGCCGACACGGCGGTGAAAGCGAAAATCGCTACTGCGACGAGTGCCAGTACAGTCCTGGTGCTGTTGGTTGCGGCCATGGTCCTCTCCTGCAATATTATGTGCAACTGCTCGTGCAAAACTTTATACATCATACGACCTGACGCCTTTGTAGACGCTGGATGGCAGTCTACCACGCCAAGCCGATTTTCGCAAGAGGAAAATCATCGCACGCAAATGCGGAAAGCAAGCAACTTATTATCTGACAGGTGGTTATGGCAGCTGATTTCCAGGAAACGTTTTATGGGCGAAATTTGATGTGGCGGACGGCAACGACAGAGAACGATAATTGTATACCGATCATATGTGGATGGTGCGCGGCGTCGCGGTTAGGAATGCACAACTCTGTCGGATGATGTATACGTCAGGGCCGTATTTCGCGACGGCCGCGAATTGGGAGTCATCCGAAAACGCTTGTATAATAGATGTTTTTTGATATACATATTGGTAGATGGTGTTATGTTTGCCTGCGAAGCAGCCGGTGCGGCTTCGGAAATTTAATAACTTAACAGTACTTTCGGTCCCGATAGGCTGTGGCCTCTGGGCGGTGGTGGGCATATAATCGTCGGTGTAATAAGGAGCTTGCAGATGAAAATGACCTATAAAACATGTACGTTCGTGTTGGTGCTTGCGGTGGTGGCGATGCAGGCTGGGGCGGCGCCTAAGCGTAAACCCCGTCGGGCGAACCCTGCTATGGGGGCGATTACCGATACGCCTGGGCTTCGGCGAGTGCTGCTGATCGGCGATTCGATATCGATCGGATACACGCTCGACACGCGAGCCATGCTTAAGGGTAAGGTCAATCTGCACCGTATCCCCACCAACGGCGGACATACGGGCAAGGGGTTGGCGGAAATCGACAAGTGGCTGGGCGAGGGCAAGTGGGATGTGATCCACTTTAACTGGGGCCTGCACGATCTGAAATATGTTGTTCCGGGCGCCG
>JABGPF010000524.1 GCA_018645065.1 Phycisphaerales bacterium | reverse complement strand
CTAGCACCTGCCGTAAGGAATCCCGTTGCGGCGGCTGTGGTGATTGGGTACATTTATGGCCTGACAAATTGGCTTTTTTCACTTTCGACGATAGGAGATTGTTATGACTCTTCGACGTGGTTTGATCGTTACAGTTCTTTGCTTGACGGCGATGGTTGCATCGGCGGGGGCGGAGTTGAAGCTCCCGGCGATAATTTCGGACAATATGGTGATCCAGGCCGATCATGCGATCCCCGTCTGGGGCTGGGCAAAGCCCGGTCAGCAGGTTTCGGTCTCGCTCAACGGTTCGTTGACATCGGCCAGTGGCGGAGAGTTCAGCAGTTCGATTGTTTCGGCGACGGCGGACAAGAGCGGTAAGTGGATGGCGAAGTTTGGCAAGATCAAAACCGCGGGTATGATCTGCAAGATGAAGATCACCGCTGGCGACGAGACCAAGGTGATTAAAAACATTCTCGTCGGCGAGGTGTGGGTTTGTTCGGGCCAGTCGAATATGCAGTGGTCTGTTCGGGCTTCAGCCGATGCGGATGCCGAGATCGCGGCTGCGAAGTATCCGAAGATCCGCCTGTTCACCGTGACGCGTAACGCCATTCCCGAAAAGCAGGCTGACTGCGTGGGCAAGTGGGAGCTGTGCAGCCCGGAGACAGTTGGCGGTTTCTCGGCGGTGGGATACTACTTCGGGCGCGATTTGCACAAGAGCTTGAAGGTTCCGGTCGGATTGATCAACACGTCCTGGGGCGGTACGCGTGTCGAGGCGTGGACCGATCCTGCGGAGGTTAAGGCCTGCCCGCAGGCGAAGGAAGTTGTGGCGTGGTGGGCTTCGAAAGTTAAAACATTCGACCAGGTCAAATATGATGCGGTGTGCAAGAAACTGACGGACGATTATCGCGCGGCGATGGCGGCTGAGAAGAAGCGGGTTGCAGCGGCCAAGAAGGCGGGCAAGCCCCCCAAGCATCGTCGCATACGGCGCCGGCGCTCGCCGATGAACCCTATCACCTCGCAACATCGACCGGGCAACTTGTATAACGGTATGATCGCGCCGCTGGTCCCGTTTGCGATACGCGGGGCGATCTGGTACCAGGGCGAGTCGAACGCCTCGCGAGCTTACCAGTATCGCACGCTCTTCCCGCTGATGATCACGAACTGGCGAAAGGTGTGGGGGCAGGGCGATTTTCCGTTTATGTGGGTGCAGTTGGCGAATTTCCGCAAGCGATCGCCCCAACCGGTTGACGATGACTGGGCGGAACTTCGCGAGGCCCAGTCGATGACGCTCTCGCTTCCGAACACCGGTGAGGCGGTGATAATCGATATCGGCGAGGGCGGGAACATCCACCCCAAGAACAAGCAGGACGTTGGCAAGCGTCTGGCGCTGTCGGGCCGGAAAGTCGCATACGGGCAGGATATCGTGCACTCTGGCCCGCGATTCAGTTCGATGGAGATCAAGGGCGACAAAGCGATATTGAAGTTCGATCACGTCGGCGGCGGGCTGATCGCTAAGGGCGCAGGCGGTAAACTCATCGGTTTTGCGATCGCGGGCGCCGATAAGAAGTTTGTCTGGGCCGACGCGAAAATCGCAGTCGCTGGGACCAACGGCGACACCAGATACAGCATTGTCGTGTCCAGCGATTCAGTGGCCAAGCCGGCGGCTGTCCGCTACGCCTGGGGCACGAATCCCGAGTGCAATCTCTACAATAAGGAAGGGCTGCCCGCCTCGCCTTTCCGCACCGACACCTGGCCC
>JABGPF010000523.1 GCA_018645065.1 Phycisphaerales bacterium | reverse complement strand
CGTTGTCGTAGCCGTTGCCGTATCTAATCCGTGATATCCGTGTTATCCGTGGTAAAAAAAGACGTTGCCGTTTCCGCCACCTTTTGCTGTCGCACACCCCATGGTCAGTAATCATAATCTAACGTTGCGGTTGTTTTTTCCAGGCGGTAGGATGACCCATTGCACTGCTGACCAGCGAAAATTCAACTCACTTAGACAGAAAGATATCTGATGAGACATTTGTTCATTTTGCTAACGGCGTCTCTAATTACGGGCATTTTGGCTCCGCAATCCCTCTCAGCCGAAACCGAAAGGCCCAGAGTGGTCGTCCTGACCGACATAACCAATGAACCGGACGACGAAGAATCGTTGGTGCGTTTTCTCGTAAGCTCATGCGACTATGACGTTGAGGCGATGATTGCAACCACGTCGACCTGGCTCAAGAAGAAAGTCAGGCCCGATAAAATCCGGGCCCAGGTCAAGGCCTATCAAAAAGTTTACCCGAATCTGATCACACACGACAACCGCTATCCCAAACCGCAGCACCTCTTGTCAATCACCAGTTCGCACTTGCCGATTTACGGTATGCGCGGCGTGGGCAAAGGCAAAAGCAGCCCGGGGTCCAAACTGTTGATCAGCGTTATCGACAAGCCCGATAAACGCCCCGTCTGGGTGACTGTATGGGGAGGAGCCAATTGCCTGGCACAAGCGCTCTGGGAAGTGCGCAACACGCGAAGCAAGGCAGACACCGCCAGGTTTGTCTCAAAGATACGCGTCTACACCATCAGCGACCAGGACGACAGCGGAGCCTGGATGCGCAAGGAGTTCGACAAACTCTTCTACATAGTCACGCCCAGCAACCAAGGCCACAAGGAGTACCGCAAGGCGACCTGGACCGGCGTATCGGGCGAACGCAGATACAAATTCGCCGCACCGCCGCGATACTTCGCCTGGATCAGTAACGAATGGCTTGGCGAAAATGTGATTCGGAATCACGGCCCGCTCGGCGCCATGTACCCCAAATGGAAGTACATAATGGAAGGCGATACGCCATCGTTTCTCAACCTGATCGACAATGGATTATGTAGTGATGTGAGCCCCAATTACGGTGGTTGGGGCGGGCGATACAAGCTCAGCAAACCGACCGGCCAGACGCGACCGATCTGGACCAACAGTCCCGATACGCTCACCGTAGACGGTAAGTCATACACCAGCCCGCACGCCACGGTGTGGCGATGGCGTCAGGCTTATCAAAACGGCTTCGCAGCCCGCATGGACTGGTGCGTCGCAGCCAAACGCTCCGACGCCAATCATCATCCGATCGCAATCGTCAACGGCAGCAAGGACAAGAGCATCGTTTCGATTACCGCACAACCGGGCAAAACCGTAACTTTAAGCGCCGCGGGATCGTCGGACCCCGACGGCGACAAAATCACATATCGCTGGTTTCAATACCTCGAAGCAGGCTCCGCCCGAAGCGTCGAAATATTGAAATCAAACAGCGAGAACGTCGCGTTTAAAGCCCCGAATGAACCGGGCAAAACCCTCCACATTATCCTGGAGCTGCGTGACAGCGGCGCCCCCAACCTGTTCAGTTATCGCAGAGTCGTACTGACAATCAGCAACAGCGACAAGTAACCGACAACGCCCAGAAAAAACGGTCATGACGAATTACCGAGGTAAGAATATACAGCGAATATCCAACCGAACAACAAGAAATTTCCAATGTTCAAGTCAACGACAACGACAAAGACGAAC
>JABGPF010000196.1 GCA_018645065.1 Phycisphaerales bacterium | reverse complement strand
AGGTCGCCCGAAGCCGTGCTGCCAAGCGAGGTCATCTGCGAGGGAAGCGGACGCATGTCCGGCGTTATCTGGTTGATCACCAGCGCCATTCCGAGTTCTTCGAACTGTCCTTTGATATCTGGAAGGGCGCCCTGGATATGGACCTGAAGTGCTCGATTTCGCGCTGCGTTTGTCACTTCGTGTATCGTGCCAAGGAACGTGCTGTCGAGTTGGGTGCACATCGATATGTCCAGCAGGAGGTCCATTCCCTCGATCTGCTTGCTGATGCACAGGTCGTGGAATGCGGCGCAGTATGTCCAGTTGGCTCGCCCTTCGATTGTCACGTGCAGGCATTCGCTTTCGACTCCCCAAAGCACCTGAGCCCCGTTGGACGGTTCGATCTCGCGTTCTGGTGACCCCATCTCGGGCAACCCGTTATCGAGCGTGGAAATCGCGTTTTCCGCCGTCAGGAGCATTGCGGTTATATCGTCGGCCTGGTCTCGCATTCGACGCTCGCCGGCCAGCGCCAAAACGTAGTCCAGAAGCTCCTGCCCGGAGATGTCCTGGCGGGCAAGCAGCAACTCCAACTCGTCGCAGTCCAGCGGTTGGGCGCTTGGGTCGGCGTCGAACAAACCGTCGGTGTACAGCAGCAGACGATCGCCCTGAGTAAGCTGAAACTCCTTCTGCGCGAACTTCGCCGCCGCTGTGAAACCAAGCGCCGGACCGGTGTGGTAAATTCGCTGGCTGGTCCCGTCGGCGCGTTGCAGCAGGACAGGGGGATGACCGGCCGACGCTATGCTAAGATGCCCGGTCTTGAGATTCAGCAACCCGTAGGCCGCGGTGATGAACAGCCCCGGAGCCCCGCATTCGGTCAGGAGCGCCTGGTTGACACTGTTAAGCACGTCGGCGGGGCGGCGCGGGCGGCGGTGCTCGTCAAGCGCCGCGATGCGATGTTTGAACAGCACCGCAAGCATAGCAGCCGACACGCCGTGGCCAGCGGCGTCGGCGACGTAGAAAACTAAATTATCTTCATCGGCGGCGACCAGTTCGTACAGATCACCGGCTACGTTGTGGCAGGGTCGGTAGGCGGCGTTTGCGGTGAATCCGTCCATGCAGGGCGCCTCGCAGGGGAGCAGTGCCCGTTGGATGAGTTCGGCTCGGCGCATGTCCTGGCGTATGGTTTCACCCTGTGCGGTAAGCAGATCGCAGGCCTTGTTCAGGTGGGCGACCTGCTCGCCGAGTTGACGATTGCTTTGGGCCAGGGAGGCTAGCAGGTCGCGACGTTCTTCAGCCAGTTGCTGCTGCTTCAGCGCGTTTCGGATGGTTACTGTGAGGCTGTCGAGCAGTTCCAGCGGTTTGCGGATGAAGTCGTAGGCTCCCAGGTGCACCGCTTCGACGGCGCTCTCTACAGTCGCATGGCCGGAGAGCACTATCCACGCCGCCCCGGGGTGATTTTCCTGGGCCCATTGCATCAGCTCCAGGCCGGTCATTCGGGGCATCGACAGATCAGTGACCACCACGTCGAACTGCTGCTGGGTTATCAGCTCCTGTGCCTCGAGACCGTCTTTGGCGGTGGTCACGTTGTATCCGGCCCGTTTGCCCAGGACGGTGTTTAGAAGCATTCTGATCGGTTCCTCATCGTCGACTACGAGAATACGCCGACCGCTTTGGGGTGAAATGTCCGCAACTTCGCTCATATGCTCGCCTTTCCCGACCGTGGCTGAATCGAAATTATTGCGTGAGTTTCGTCTCAATAATGATATGCGCTACAGTGTCCGAGTTCAACTTATCTAAAGGCGTCAGCAAGATTTCTCGACGACAAATCAACACGCCTTCGGACTCGCGACCAGCAGACCGAACGTAAATCGACTTGCTGTCAGGCGAAATCATGGTACAATACGTTGCTTGTCGGGCCGCGGCGCCCGACGCATTCTACAAAAACTTTAATTTGGTGAAGATGATGTCAAGGCATGTAGCGATTATGGGCGCCACCGGCGCAGTGGGTTCAGAGTTCCTCAGAATACTTGAGCAACGCGATTTCCAAATGGACAGCCTCAAACTGCTGGCCAGTTCGCGATCAAAAGGAAAAGTACTCAAATTCCGCCAGCAGGATCTTATCGTGGAAGAACTCTGCGACGCAAGCTTCGAAGGCGTTGATCTGGTGCTGGCTTCGGCTGGCGGATCGTTCTCCAAACAGTACGCCAAAATCATCGTCGACGCCGGAGCGGTTATGGTCGACAACACCTCGGCGTTCCGAATGGACCCCAGCACTCCGCTGGTCGTTCCGGAAGTAAACCCCGAGGAAATCGCCAACCATAACGGTATTATCGCAAACCCGAACTGCTCGACGATTATCATGAACGTTCCGGTCTGGCCTTTGCATAAGGTCAACCCGATCAAGCGTATCGTCGTCAGCACCTACCAGGCTGCAAGCGGCGCCGGAGCCGCCGCCATGACCGAACTCGAAGTCGGAGCCAAGGCGTTCCTGGCTGGGGAAGACTTCACCCCGCAGGTTCTCCCGCATCCGGCGGCGTTCAATGTGTTCAACCACAACTCCGCCGTTGGCGAAAACGGATACAACGAAGAAGAGATGAAAATGGTCCTCGAGACCCGCAAAATCTTCGGCGCTCCCGATATCCAGGTCGCCGCAACATGCGTGCGAGTACCGGTTATGCGAGCACACAGCGAGTCGATCAACCTGCAGTTCACCAACCCGATCACCGAAGCCGAAGTCCGCGAAATTCTCGCCGACGCACCCGGAATCAAGATCGTTGACGATCGGGCCAACAGCTACTTCCCCATGCCCCTGGACGCCAGCGACAAGGACGAAATCCTCGTCGGGCGAATCAGAAGCGATATCAGCCAACCAGACGGCTGCGGAATTGAACTGTTCGTCAGCGGTGACCAGATCCGCAAAGGCGCCGCACTGAACGCAGTGCAAATCGCCGAACTGCTGTAACGCCATGAGCGACCCGAAGCCTAATCGGAATATCAAGATGATCGTCGCGTACAACGGCGCTGCCTACCATGGGTGGCAACGCCAGGCGCCCGGAATAGATACCGTGCAGGAACGAATCGAACGGGCCGCTATGCACGTTGTGAAGCATCGGTTGGCGATACACGGAGCCGGGCGAACCGACGCCGGAGTCCACGCAACCGGGCAGGTCGCTAACTTCTACTCGCCAAACTGGAGCATCCCGCTGAACGGAATGCGACGGGCGATTAATTCGCGACTGCCCGCAGATATCGCGATTTGTTCGGCGTGTGAGGCGCCTGACGGCTTCCAGTCGTCGAGATCGGCGATCGGGAAAACCTACCGATATCGAATCTACACCGCGCCGCTCAAACCGGTGGAACTGGCCGGGCAGGTGCTGCACCACTGGCGCCCGCTCGATATCGAACCAATGCAGGCAGCAGCAAAACGGCTCGTCGGAACGCACGATTTCGCGGGGTTCGCAACCTCGGCAGACCAGCGCGAAAACACCATCAGAACGATCTACCGCTGCGAGGTAGCACGTGTCGGGCCGGAGGTCCACGTCACCGTTCGCGGTAACGGGTTCCTGTATAATATGGTCCGCAATATAGTCGGAACGCTCATGGACGCCGGGCGAAGCCGCTTCGGCCCGCGACAGATCGATAAGATAATTGAAACCCGCGACAGGCGCCTCGGCGGACCGTGCGTCCTGCCCGACGGACTGACGCTCGTGTGCGTGCACTACCGCCCCGAAGATTTGATAGTCGCGCCCAAACCCCTACAAACACAAGGAATATAACGATGGATAAATCAGAACTAGCCGCCCGCGTAAAAGACGCCGCTTTCCTCGAAGGCGACTTCATCCTCCGCTCGGGACAGCACAGCAAGTTCTATATCGACAAGTACCTGTTCTCGGCCGATCCGATCATCCTCGCTGAGTTCGGTAAGCGTTTCGCCGAGCACGCCGACGACGCCGAACTGATCGCCGGACCGGAACTCGGAGCTGTCGGACTGGCCGCCTCGACCGCCATGGCGTGCGGAAAGCCATTCGTTATCGTCCGCAAAGCCGAGAAGGACTACGGGACCAGCAAGCTCATCGAAGGCCCGTCTGTCGAGGGCAAGAAGGTCCTGCTGGTAGAGGACATCGGCACGACTGCAGGGGCAGCTCTTGGAGCCGCCAAGACGCTGACCGAAGCTGGCGCCACAGTAGTCAAGATGGTCTTCGCAGTCGACCGCCTCCAGGGCGCCCGCGAGAACGTAGAATCCGCCGGGTTCACTTTCGCCGCACTGCTCAATAAAGATGATATGGGCATATAACACCTTGCCCCAGCGAGGGTTCCTGGTTTGACGGGATAGGGTCCATCTTTGTGCGGAAACATGCTTGACAATAGGGTTTGGGTGGGATACAAACCGATTGGTATGGAAAACATAAGCAAAGGTGACAGGACGCGGCGTCGGCTTTTGGAGGTCGCGTATGAGGTTATTCGGCGCAAGGGATTCCAAGCCGCCGGGCTTGACGAGATACTCTCCGGCTCGGGTTTGACCAAGGGCGCGTTGTATCATCATTTTCGCGACAAGACCGCGTTGGGTTATGCGGTGCTTGACGAGATTATCGTTGAGATCATCCAGAAGCGTTGGATTGAACCGTTGTCCGCCGGGGGCGACCCGCTGATGCTAATTCCGCAGGTCCTGCGAGCCGCTGCCGCTGGGTTAGACGATAATGAAATCGCGTTAGGTTGTCCGCTGGGCAACTTATCGGCAGAGATGTCGGCGCTTGACGACACTTTCACCGGCAGGATCGACTCGCTGTACGGAGATTGGCGACAAGCCCTCGCCGGTGTTCTGAAGGCAGGGGAGTTCACCTCTCCGACCGACCGGCGGCAGATGGCGACGTTCATAGTCTCAGCCGTTTCCGGTTGCCTGGCCCGCGCCAAATCGTCCAGCCTTCGCGAAGTGCTGCTCGAGGGCATCGACGAACTAGAGGTCTACCTGGCCCAACGGGCCGACAAATCACCGGCCCCAAAATACGCCCAACCAGCACAATCATCCCAAATGGAAGATTTCCTGCTGTAGCGTGCTGTCTGTGAAATATCCGGGTTAGGTTCCTGAGCACAGTATTATTCTGTTTGTGTGTTGATTATGCGTACCTTTTATGGTACACTTATCATATGGAGAGCGAGAAGCGAATTGAGGTCAGTTTTTATCGGTCCGCCAGCGGCGCCGAGCCGGTTCGTGATTGGCTTATGAAGCTTTCGCGGGAGGACCGATTGGCTATTGGCACGGATATTAAGACCGTAGAATTCGGCTGGCCGGTTGGTTTGCCTGTTTGTCGTTCTCTGGGCGATGGGCTTTGGGAAGTACGTTCAACGCTCCGCAATCGAATCGCCCGTGTGTTGTTCTGCATCGAAGGCGGCGTGATGTGGTTGTTGCATGGGTTTATCAAGAAGCAGCAGAAGACACCCGCCGGAGAAATCAGCATAGCCCACAAGAGAATGCGTGAGATTCTGACGGCGATCCGCGTTGTTCGGAAAGGAAAGCGATCATGACAAAATCCAACACAAGCACAAAAAAATGCAAACACTCTCCCTTGGGTTCTTCGTTTGATGAGTTTCTGCGAGACGACAATCTTTACGAAGAGGCGACCATCGAGGCCACTAAGCGGGTTTTGGCGATGCAACTTGCCGCGGAAATGTCCCAGCAGCATATTTCCAAGTCGGAGATGGCCAGGCGGATGCATACATCGCGATCAGCGTTGGAACGCCTTCTCGACCCTGAGAACAGCTCCGTAACACTCCAAACGCTCGACAAGGCCGCCCGCTCACTAGGCCGACGCATCGCAGTAGCGCTGATCTGAATCCAAACGCCCGCATCATGAGGTCGGAGCACTCCCGCAAAATGATCTATAACACATCACTGCGATCATCGTGTTCGCCGCTTGCGGCTTGGCGGAAACCGCGAAGTATCTCCGCAAAAAACATGGTGAAATATCCGGGTTAAGCCGCAAGCGGGGGTTCTTCTAGCGATAGTCTTTTTCCAGTAGGCTGTTTAGGGTTGACTCTTGCCATTTGTGGAGTTGGGCCTGTAATTTCTTGGCGATTTTTGGTTTGGTTTTTAAGAGATTGTGCTTTTCGGCGGGGTCGGTTTGGAGGTCGAATAGTTCGGCGCCGGAGTCCTTTTGGGCGTCAACCACCAGCTTGTACCTGTTGTCGAGAATGGCTCGCGGGCCGGCGTAGTCGTGTTTGGTGATCGTGGTGAACCGCTGGTTGCGGAAGTTCCTGGTGAACAGACCGCCTAACTGCTTTACCAGCGGGGTGGTTCCCTTCTGCAGTTCAGGATCGATGTAGGGGTTCGGCGGGCGATTGGCTGCTCGGGGCGGTTTGTACATCCAGAAACAGATCGGCTTGGCGCGGGCGGTTGTTTTGCCTTTCAGGAGCGGGACGAGGTTTACCCCGTCCAGCGGGCGTTTGGGGACCTGCGCCCCAGCCAGCGCACACAGCGTGGGCAGTATGTCGCTGGTGACGGCGTTAACGTTGGACGTTTTTGGAGTCTTGATTCCCGCCGGCCATTCTATCACACCGGGTACGAGCACCCCGCCCTCGTACACCTTGCCCTTCAAACCTCGCAGCTTGGACTGGTTTATCCCGCTGGGCGGGGTGCCATTGTCCCCGCAGTACCAGACCAACGTGTCGCGCCGGAGCCCGTTGTCCTTCAGGTAGCCCCGCAGTTTGCCGATAGCCCGGTCCATCGCGGTGATCTCGGCGTATCGCTCGCGAAGAACGTCGCGCAGGGGCCTGCGAACACGCTTGCCGGTCTTGTTGGAGGTAAGGGCAACGGTCTTGTCTGCCAGCGCCTTCGGAAGCGAATCGTAGAGTTTCAGATCCTTCTTTAAACCGCTGTAGGGCTCGTGCGGAGATCCGAACCAGACTACGGCCAGGAACGGTTTATTGTTCTTCTTGGCGTTGGCGATGAACTTAATGGTCTCATCGATAATGACTTCAGATCCCTCTCCTTTAATTTGCTTTGGCGGGGTGCCATTGCGTGACAACTGCGGATCCATCTCGAAGAAGTTGTCGTGCGAGACCCACTGGTCAAAGCCCATCGCCCCGGGGTTCGTGGGCGAGGATGCCTTGACCGGTCCGAGGTGCCACTTGCCGAAATGGCCCGTGGCGTAACCGGCTTTGCGCAGGAGGTGGGCGACGGTTACCTCCTCGGGCCGCAGCGAGCAGCCCGGATAGAACGTTCCGTAGCGATTGGGATGTCTGCCTGTCAGCACGCTGCCGCGCGTGGGTGAACATGACGGATGGGCCGAATAGAAGCGGTTGAAGCGGAGTCCGGAGGCGGCCATGCTGTCCAGGGCGGGCGTTTTCAGGTGCGCGTGCCCGTTGTACCCCGTTTCCTCCCACCCGTGGTCATCGCCCATCAGCAGGATCACGTTAGGCGGGGCAGCCGATGCTGGTTTGGAGACCTTGTTCTGTTGTTTCTCCGCGTTGGTGTCGCCGGTGCCCGTGATTTTCTTGTCGGCGGCGCGAGCGATTGACGTGAGCCCGGCGGCGGTCGCCCCTAGAGCGGCGGTTTTCAGAAACGAGCGTCGCGAGGGGTGTGAGTTTGCTTTGTTCATAGCTGATATCTCCTGAATAATTCTACCGCTGCAATAGTTGTATCCCGTTTCGCCAGCGACATCAACGCAGTTCTTCCGGGTTTTGAATGAGGAGGAGTTCTTTGGACGACCCGCGAAACCGCAAGTGTGTGACTAGTTTTCCTGTCACCAATACATATGGCGATTTGAACGCTATTCTGATATCGGGCAGTTTAGATTTCGACACAGAGACTCAGAGGCACAGAGGACGACAACGGCAACGGCTATAAAAGCTCTTTTTTGTAACGACAACAGAGGCAGCAGAGAAACAGAGGACGGAGAAAATTGCTGTCGCTCTCTGTTTCTCTGCTGCCTCTGTTCGCCGTTTGCCGTTGCCGTAACAAAATTTTCGCCGTTGCCGTTCTCTGAGCCTCTGAGCCTCTGTGTCGAAAAGCGGTTCATCCGTTCAAACTGGTTTCGCGTACTGATATCCTTGCTATGCCGGATGTTAGCAATACCAGAAAATTTAGTCACACACAACCGCAAGCTGTTCTGATTCGCTACTGTTGCAGGGGCGCGTATTCTGATACGTCAGCGATACTGTTTGTGTTGACGATTTGATGCAGGCTCCGCCCCATGTTAGACTGTTTAATTGCATTTAATGTTAGCTTGGAGCGTTAGGCTTGTTGTTTGGGTTCTTGTGTTTTGAATAAATAGGATGGCGAGTTATGCGGCGAATTATGATTGCTCTTGGTCTGGCGGCTATGTTGATGGTTCCGGCGATGGGGTTGGCGGCCAGGCCGGCTAAGAAACCCACGAAGATATCGTCGCGAAATGCTCAGGAGGCTGATTGGCTTTACCAGGCTGGCGGCAAGATAACCGTTGGCCGGTGTAAACAGGAGATTGTCTGGGCTCGCGAGATTGCGGGGCGGCTTGATGCTGTAGACAACAAATCCGTACTGGCGAAACTCGGCGTGCTGGAAAAACAACTGGCTGGCAAGAAGTCTTCGGCTTCGATGAGCGAGACTTACTTTGCAATCCGTGCGGCCAAGCGCGAGATCATGATGTCCGATCCGGCGATCAATTTTGACAAGATCGTTCTGATCGACAATCCGTATCCCGGTATAGGTCGCGAACCCGGGCATGAGGCTCGTCACCGCAACGGATTCGTCGCCCGCTTCGGCGGACGGCTTGTCGTGCTGGAGGGGTTGAACTATGACGCGAAGGTTCGCCAACTCGCCCCCACGCCCGATTGCGGCGGGAAGGAGGCGTCGTTCTGGCGGCCTGACGTGTCGACTGACGCCAAGAAGATTTTGTTCTGCATGAAGCCCGCCGGAGCCAAGTCGTTCCATATTTACGAAGTAAACGCAGATGGCTCCGGAGCTAAGCAACTCACCTTCGGCGACTACGACGACCTCGACCCGATCTACTGTCCCGACGGGAAGATCATCTTCTGCACCACTCGCGGTAATACGTTCATCCGCTGCATGCCCTACACATATTCGTTTATGCTCGCCCGATGCGACGGCGACGGGAAGAACATTTACGTTGTCTCGCGTAACTCCGAATGCGATTACACGCCGAGCATTCTCAATGACGGCCGCGTGCTCTACACGCGATGGGAGTACACCGACAAGGGCCTGTGGCGCGTCCAATCGCTCTGGACCATGCACACCGACGGTACAAACGTTCGCCACTTCTGGGGCAACCAGAGCCCGTATCCCGACATGCTCATCGAGGCCCGGGCGATCCCCGGTTCGAAGAAGGTAATGTTCATCGGGGCCGGGCATCACATGTGGTTTGAAGGACCGGTGGGAATCGTGGACCCTCGCGAGGGTCGCGACTACCCTAACGGCGTCTACAACGTAACGCCTGAGGTGAAGTGGTCCGAGGTCGGCAAGGGACCCCGCGACAAGGCCTACACCGATAAGTATCACGCCTCCGGCAGGTACGCCGCGTTCAAGACCCCGTATCCGTTGAGCGAAGAATTGTTTTTAGTCTCCGCCAGGCCCGGTACGAGAAGCGCACGCGATCCGAATTCCACTAAGGCCAAGTTCAATCTCTACCTGATGGACGTCTACGGGAATCGCGAGCTTATCTGGAAGGGTAAGCATAACGCCTACCACGCCATTCCGCTGGTCGCCCGCAAAGCCCCGCGACAGTTCCCCGATCTGGTCGCCTGGCCGAAAATCTCCAAAGCCGGACAAATCCAAGAACCGCTCAAAGATGGAATGCTCTATAGCAACAACGTGCTGGAAGGCGTCAAGGGTCTCAAGCCCGGCGGGGCGAAGTATGTTCGAGTTGTCGAGATGGACCACAAAACCTACTCGACATGGTGGAAGACGATCCAGCACGACGGACCGGCGGTAAGCCTGCCGGCTCCGGAGGTCGTCAAGCGATTCGTAGGGACCGTTCCGATCGAGGCCGACGGTTCGGTCGCGTTCAAGGTAACGCCCGGGCGGGCGATTTACTTCCAACTGCTCGACGAGAACAAGCAGGCGATCCACACCATGCGAAGCTTCACCGGCGTTATGCCCGGTGAGAGGCGCGGGTGTCTGGGCTGCCACGAACAGAGGCACAACGCCAAGAACCCCGCGACCGGTAAGGTGAGTTTAGCGATGAAGAAGGGCCCGGTCACGCCGACTGCTCCCAAGTGGGGCCGCGAGTCGATCGGGTACCTCCGCTTCGCCCAGCCGGTGTTCGACAAATACTGCATCAAATGTCACAACGATAAGGAAGACAAGGATAAGAAGAAAAACCCGCTGAACCTCACGCTGCGCGAGTCGAACATTAAGTGGCGATGGCGGGGCGGGCATCGTCCGAGCGATAAGTCGGCGTT
>JABGPF010000522.1 GCA_018645065.1 Phycisphaerales bacterium | reverse complement strand
CCCCCCTACATGAGATCATACTTCGTAGGGGCGGATCCATGTATCCGCCCGTATTTTACGAAAACCGCAAAAAACTTACAATGCACCCAACCAATATTCCGAGTACACTAGAAGTACCAGTTTGGCTGCGACATTGCGCCACCAAACGCGGTTTAATCTATAAATGAGGCGAGTTGTAAGCCCATGTCGCATCGGGACAACTTGTACCAACATCCGCCAAGACAGAAGGCCGGCACGTATGTCCGATGACGACGCCGTTCGACAACTGATAAAACAGGCGCAGCGCGGCGATTCCGAGGCGGTCTCGCAACTTTACCAGGGGTATGCCCCCCGCATCTTTCGCTACATCGCCTACCGGGTCACGTTGGTCACCGACGCTGAAGACCTCACCGCCGAAGTTTTTGTCCGAATGGTGGAGGGGCTGCCGCGTTATCGAGACATCGGCAACCCATTCGACGCCTGGTTGTTTCGGATCGCATCGGCGCGAGTGGCCGATTTTCATCGTAAACGAGGCCGCCGCCCGGTCAGCGATCTTTCTGATCAAATGGCCGACTCCAATCCCTTGCCAGAGGAGCAATTGCTCCAGCAACAAGAAGAGGAAGAACTGCGCAACGCCTTGCGACGACTCAACAAGGATGACCAGAAAGTGCTCATTCTGCGCTTTGTCGAGCGCAAAAGTCACCAGGAAGTGGCGACAATTATCAACAAAAGCATCTCGGCGGTCAAAAGCATTCAACACCGGGCGCTATTACGACTGGCGACCCGCTTAGGTTCGGAAGAAAAAGCGCGTCATTATCTGCGAGGACGCAATGAATAAGAAGAAAAAGCAACAAAATCAACTGGCAAAAGAACTGGATTCCGCCGTGCCGCCACACAAACCGAGCACACGACCGGGCAACGATGACCCCTTGCTGGACGCCGCTCGCAAACTGGCGACGTCGGAACATCCTATCCTCTCGCCAGAAAAATTGGCCCAGATCGAAGCCAAAGTGCTGGGCAAGCACGCCGAACTACACGCCTCTGGACGGCTGATTCGTTTTGCCACCATCCAACGCGCTTTAGTGATGATGACGATCATGGAAGTGGCGGTTCTGGTCATACTCTTTATTAGCTTGCTGCCCCAAATTGAGCAGAGCGCTCCCGGAGATTGGCTCTATCCGCTCAAGCGAGCCGGGGAAAAGGTCGAGATGACCGTTGCCAATTTTACCCAGAACGACGCTACTGTTCAAACCGAGTTGGCTGAACGCCGGGCAATGGAAGCGGTCACACTGTTAGGGCGCGGCCAGATCAATGTTGCTCTCATCAGCGAAGCCGTCGACCATCTATCCAGAGCCGGGGAAGCAGCCATCGCCACCGAATCGCCGGAGTTTGCAGCCCAGGCGGTGAAAGTGAGCGGGTTAATCGTCAACGTCGTCGAACGCGCCGGTCAAAACGAAGCCCTGGCAACTGAGGAAACGATCAGTTCGCTGGAAGATATCATGCAGACCATCCACGAGGACAAGAACCTGCCGTTGCCCTATACACCAACACCGACGCCGTTGCCTTTCGCGTCGGATGCAACCACGCCCACGCCCATCCCGCCAACAGACGGGTAATTTAGCTATTTCCCCCAGGAATGCGCAGTGTCGATGGCCGCCTTCAAATTTTCCCAGGGCGTATCGGCCAACACGGTGCAATCTGCGCCCAGAATAAACCGCTCTGGCGCGTCTTTCAGCAGCGATTCCGTCGCCTGTTTGCCCTGTT
>JABGPF010000001.1:29163-60056 GCA_018645065.1 Phycisphaerales bacterium | reverse complement strand
AGGACCGATAATACCGATCTTGTCGCCTCGCATAATCTCCGCACTGAAATCATCAATGATCACATTATCGCCGTAAGCGAAGCGGGCCTTCTTGGCCTCCACCACAAGCCTGCCCGATGCCGGAGTACCCTGCAACTGCATCCTGGCCGAGCCCACAACATCCTTGCGGTTACGACGCTGCAAACGCATTTCCTCCAGCGCTCGGCGCCGCCCTTCGTTGCGGGCGCGCCGCCCCTGGACGCCACGCCTGATCCACGCCTCCTCCTGCTTGAGCTTCTTGTCGAAAACGTGATCCTCATGCGCCTGGGCCTCCAGCAGGCCGGCCTTTCGCTGCACAAACGTGTTGTAATCGCACGCCCAACTCGTCAGACCCCCGCGGTCGATCTCCACAATACGAGTGCTGATCCGCTGCAAGAAGGCCCGGTCGTGCGTTACAAACAGCAGCACACCGGGGTACTGCAGCAGGAACTCCTCCAGCCACCCGATGGCCTGCAGATCGAAGTGGTTGGTCGGTTCATCCAGCAGCAGCAGGTCGGGCTTACTGACCAGGGCCCTGGCCAGCAGCACGCGTCGCTTCATACCGGCTGATAGATGCTCGAACAAGTCGTCCGCCGGAAGGCTCATCTTCGACAGCATGGTTACGATTTCCTGGTCCATCGACCAGGCGGAGTTCGCCTCAAGGGTGTGCTGCAAGTCGTTAAGTTCATCCTGATGGTGCGGGTCGTCGTGAAGTTCGCTCTGGCTGCATAGTTCGTGATAGCGGGCCAGGGAAGCTCCCACCTCACCCAGGCCGGCGGCCACCGTGCTGTAAATGCTGCCGGAAAGCCCGCACGGGACATCCTGGGCCAGGCTATTGACGCGCAGACCACCGGTGCGGGTAACCTCGCCCAGTTCGTGATCAATCTGACCGGCGAGGAACTTCAGCAGCGTGCTCTTGCCGGACCCGTTGCGCCCCACCAGCGCGATCCGCTCGCCGGGCTCGATCTGAAAGTCGACGCCTGCGAGCACCGGATCGCCGCCGTAGCTGATACTAATGTCGCTAAGAGTTACTAATGCCATTTCTCACTTCACAATCCGACGTAATGCCGAATTGGCTATTGTATCGCACTCCCCCCGCCGACGCGACGCCTTTTCGCCAATAATCCAGGACCTGCGCATCTGAACCCAGCTGTGGCCTGGTGGTAATGACAACAGACTCATCTCCGAATCTGACCTGCCCGCCATGTTCACAATAGGTTCACAAATATACGTTGCTAACCATGACTCGTAAAAGCAGTACTTCTTTTACGAGTCATGGGTTGTGCGAAAAAGAGGTCCGCCGTAATATGTTGTGACAAAGCGGGTTAGGGGAATATTACCGCAGAGCCCCGGTCCGAATCTTCGCCAATAGGCTCGTTAATGGTTCGGATTGGAGGTTCACACTTCGCGGGGGTGTGAAGATGTGTAAACCTGCCGGTCGGGGTGGTTCTGTGCGGGCGATTCATATCCCAATCTCAGCGCCGTGGCGCCCAAACAGGGCTCGTCGGTGATGTTCGCAAATGACCCATCGGCCTGGTGAATACTCGCAACTCTTCTGGACGATCGCTTCTGCTTCAGGCTATCCAGAAGCGTCTGGGGCGAGCATCGCGGCTACAAGTCTTCGTCCAGGTCATCGATATCGGGGACAGTCTGCTGGCCAGACTTGCGGACCTTGAGCAGTGCCCGGCCCGCGCGAGTCTGTAGTTTCTTCCAGTTGGCGTAAATTATCGGCCCGAACTTGGTCGACATATGCGCCTCCAAGCCGCCGCGGAGATGCGTTACCTCAATGTACTCGATCACTTGGGCCAACACCTTGGTCACAATCGCCGCGTCCGCCCGCGACGGTTTGTCAATGCCCTCAACGCACTGCATGATTCCCTTTACCGCTACCTCTACATCATTCTTCTTCGACCTCTTCATGACGTCGAACAGGAGCTGAACGGCCGGGCCGGTGTGCACATTGCCCAGGAATGTAATCAGGCGATCGTCGAACTTCATGCTCAGTATTGCCCGGGCAAAGATTACGCGATCGCTGTCCTTCACATCGCTATATCCGTTCGGGCCGACCATGCGATGCACGCTCAACGACACCACCACGTCACGAGTCAGCTTGCTGACCTTCGCGATCTCCAACATTACCGAGTCGGCCCCGCGGTCCGGGGAGTAGGCCAACGCTCGGACCATTTCCCGCAGGTCGGCTTCATCTCGCGTCGTGGAGGCTGCTGCCTGTATCGCAGCGAGGTTCTCGGTCCCGCCGAACTGACCCAACACCCAAGCCAGCGACCGGCGTAATACCGGCTCGCCTCGCGTCAGACTCGCAATCGCCGCTTCGCTAACGCGCTTAACATGGCCCGGATCGCCCCGCCGCGAGAGCAGCGCCAGCTCGCAGCCGTGCATATCCTCAGGCTCCCTGGCCTGACGCATGAACGCCAACACGGTTTCAATCTCTGCATCACCGCCGATCGCAAAGACCGCCTGCACGGCGGCCTTACGCACTACGGGGTTTTTATGCTTCAGCGCCGCCTTGGCGGTCCCCAGCGCCGGTTCATGCGCCGCATCGGCCAGAGCGATAAGCATCCCAGCGGCCCGCTGATCTTCAGCCGAAGCAAACTGCTTAATCAGACCCGCTCCGGCGCCAGCCTTTATCAGATCCACCGCCACCTTGTTTGCATGCTTACGCAAACGCCAGTGCTTATGACCGAGAAACGGGCTGACATCATCAAGTGCATCGGCGCCAAGCTCCTTCGCCAGATGCGACATCGCCACCATCTTGCGGAAGTAGTTCTTTCGTCCAAGCCCTTTGAGTTCATCGCGGCAGAGCTTCAGTTGCGCTTTGGCGTCGGGCGCCTCGGCAAGCTTGGCTTTGAACATTTTCACCACGCCCGAAAAGATGCTGGGCGCTGGCTTGGTTTTGTCGCTCTTTTCAATCATCTTAACCAGTGTGTTAAGCGGCGTTTGTGTCCGTCGGAGGCCTTCCATTCCACTCACGATGCACGTCGGATCATCCTTCAGCCAGAGATGCAGATCGCCCAGAGAGTTGCGATAGAGGCCCGGTGCATTCTTAACGTTTGTCGGCGAAATGTACCAGTGCTTGAACTTAACGCGGTTGCGTTTGGCCCGTTCGAACTCATTTCGCTGAATGAGGTTGTTGATGTCGCACTCGGCGGCCTGTCGATAACCGTGCTTAATCAGTACTGCAAGTGCCTGCTTGCGTCCGGCTCCGCCCTGATCGTTGATCTGGTGTGCGTCGGCGTTCGATACGATCGGTCCGGCCAGTTTGATCACCGTATCCCTGCTCCAGGTTATCGGTACGATACCGCCCTGGTCCATGGTTACAATTCGCGACAGCGCTGCCCGCACCAGTTCTTCGTTGAGCCCGGCCTCAAAGGGTTCTGTAGTCAGTTTCGACTCCCCGCGAGCCCCGGTACCGGGGAAGATACCGGGGAAGACAGCATTCCTGACCGCCGTCCTGACATTTCCGTGGTCGCTCGACATAAAACCATAATCCTCGACGGCCGCTTGCAGCATAGCGGTCTCATTTTTAAGATCACCGGACTTGGTCGCACTGGAGATCGTCCTGACCGCGGCCATGCGTACGAACTCGGCATCATCATCGAGCAGCGCCACAACCTCCGAAATCGAACCGAGCACAGCATCTGCCCCGCAAGCCGCAAGCCCGCGACAAGCACCCTCGCGCTGGCGAGCTTCTTTGCTCTTGAGCAAAGGCAGAACCTTTGTCGCAATATCCTTTTCCCCGGCTTGGTAACGTTTGCCCAGCTCTTTGGCGATATGATGCCGCAGGATCGGGTAGAAATGGTCAAGCATCGCGATCAGTTCATCGCTGCTGCGCTCGGGCCAGGGCTTGCCCACCTGTTTCAGCAGCACCGGGTCAGTAATCTGCCCGCGCTTCAGAGTCCCGCGAGCGCTGACCAGGAGTTCGTCCAGTTCTTCATCGGTGAACCAGCAGTCCTTGTCGGCATCCTTTCCGGTGGTAATAAGCTGCCTCAGCGGAGCCGAGTAATACAACGCATGGGTCGCGGTCGGATTGCGGACGGGGTTCCCGCCGATACCGACCTGCTCGCCCTGCTTTACGAACGATCCGTCGTGGCGGCGTGAGAGCGTATAGAACCATCGCATATTGCGCATGCTCGCGGTGACGCCCCTGGGCCCGGCAATAATCGCACTCAACGGCGTGTAGTACCAAAGAGTCGCGCTGCCATGCCCTCCGCGACGCGAGAACGCCGCGTGATTGGAACACATCGAGAAATACTTGGCCTCATGTTTCTTGCCCAGAGCATAAAAACCATACGCGGCTCCGAAATTCTTGCCGTTGCTGTCGTCAGTACCCGCCGGAGAACCGCATCCATAAGGAATGGCGCCCTTGTCTACGAACGTTCCGTAGAAACGCGACGCTCGCTTGATCGCCGCGTCGATCTCCGGATGATCGATACCGGATTTCTTCGCCAAAGCTATCAGAAAGAAACATCGCGTACCGGCCGCGTTCAGCGCACCATAGCCGGGGTTGTACATGTGCAGGCGTTCGGCGTTGGAGGTTGGGAACGATAACGTGTGCCCCCAGGACCCGCCACCAGACTGCCCCATCGCCGTCTCGATCGCACGATAACGTATTTCGGGCAGCACATAGTCGTCGCCCGTGGCATCGTAGTAGATCGCCATGTCAAGATAACTGAACCCCCTGTGCCATGATTGATAGGAACCGTGCTTGAGTGTAACCTTCGCATTCATGTCTTGCTGAAGCTTTTGGTTATGCACCCATGTGCGCGCCAGTTTGCGATACTCAGGCTCACCTGACGCCACCAATGCGAGGGCTCCTTCCCAACCAGCGCCAAATCCGCCCTGGTTGCGTTTGTGCTGATTTGCTGCCAGCCAACGCCAGGCATCCTCGCGGATCTTCTTGGCTACGGGGCAGTCCCAGGGCGAGCTGTCACTATAGGTACCCATCACCTTGAGCTGAAGGGTTACGTTCAGGTGAACTCCGTCCAGCGGGAACTTGTCGTACTTTATGTTTTTGAGTATCGCTGTCCGCACAGCTTTGGGCTTCCATTCGTAAAGCCCAGACTCATTTTCCGCATCCTTGAGGAGCTTGTCGATATCCACACCGGACACATCATTGCGGGCGCTGCGTTTGATCCAGTTGCGGTCGCGCCAGATGTGCATTTTCAAGATGCCCTTACCGGCGGCTTCCTCAGCCTTGATAATCGCGTTGCCGACCGTGAGCCCCAGGTGCCCGCCGATTACAAAATCCTGCCCCTGCACTCCGAGTACAACATCACCGCGAAGGACCTTGCCTTCTGCCGGCGATCCGGGCAAAACCGCCACCACTCGAACCTGAGGACCGGCGAACCCGCCGTTCTTGATACCAATGATACCGGTTGGTCCCATGTTCCAGGTGATCGGTCCGCCCTTACCTCGCGGCGGTATTGTCTTGCCCTTGGTCAGGTCCGGCAGGCGTTTGGGCCACGCTACTTTCTTCATATCAGGGCTGTTACCAAGCGCCGCCTGCCTGGCGACCTCCGGGTCTCGCTCAGCGGCGGAGGCAACCGACACCGCGACCATCAACAAAGCGGACATTACAAACCACGATGTATACTTATTATCTCTCATGACTTACTCTCTATTTCTACCGCCTTCGCGGGACCTTCACAGCCTTCAAAGCGCGTTTGCGGGCTTCGTCTTCTTTCTTGATAATGTCTGCAAAAGTCGCATCTGCAATGCGGCCTCGAGCCCGCTTGGCCCACATGCTGTCTGGGTAATCAAATGTAGCACGCCTGTACAGCTTAAGAGCCAGAGGCATGTAGCGTTTATTACCAATCTGAACGGCCCACTTCTCATAACAGATACCGGCCCAGTAAAGCGCACGAGCGCGAACGGTTCCAGCATCGTATTTCTTGTTAGCAGCAACCAGTTCAAACTGCTTGATCGCGTCTTGATATCGCTCAGCCCGCATATAGTTCTGGGCCACCCGCACTCCAGCCAAGCCCGCCAAAGCATGCTCGGGGAACCGTGTCTCAAGCCTTGCGAAGACCCGTGCGGCCTTCACATACTCCGCTTTCGCACCTGTCATAAGCTTAATTGCTCTCGACTTGGAGTCGTCATCCTCTTTGTCTTTCAGCGCGATTGAGCGATCCTTGAGAATCTGACCTTTCTTCTGAAAGTAACCGCCCAGGCGCGATATCACTTCAGGGATATATTCACCGTCAGGATACTTGTACGCCAGCTTCACATATTCCTCTACGGATATCTCTATCTCGCCCATCTTCTCGTAGACAAGTGCAGTCTTGAACTGGGCCTTTGGTGCAAACTCGGTGTCGGGATAGTCCAATGGGATCTTGGAAAACCGCGCGAGCGCATTGCGGTAAAGCTCCATTTTGGATTGCTCGTTTTTCGCCAGATCGGCGTATTCCTGCGCCAGATTTCCCAGCAGATACTCGGCGTGGGCCTGCAATTCATCATCACGATACGAGTCGAGCGCCTCGGCGAGCAGCTTCTGGGCGTGCCCCATCTCGCGACGGGCCAGGCTCTCCTCTTGCATCTTCTTGTGCTGCTTGGCGAGCTCGAAGTAGCACTCAGCCAGCGTGAAGTGCGTCTTGACGGCCGTCTCGCCCTGCTCGAACCGCTTGGTGAAAAGTTCGGCGCTGCCGTTGGCGCCCTTGTTGACGCTAAGGCTCCTGGCGTCGGCCGGGGCGCCTGTGCCTTGGTAACTTACGGTGACAGTTTCACCATAACGGACGGGGAAACCTTTGAGTTCCACGGGCGGTAATTTTACGGGCAGCTCCTTGTCGGCGTACGCCAGGGCAAAGAGGCCTTTGAAGATACCGCTGTGCGGTTTGGTTTCCACCAGCTTGAGCGTTGCCGCGGCTCCGCGACTTCCTTTGAGAGATACGGTGGCGGCGTCCAGACCGGGCCCGCGGTCCAATCCCGGAGCCACGACACGCACAAAGATATTCTCACCGACATACGCCTTGGTCAGGCTGCGATTGTAACGGCCGTTCATAACGTCGAGGAAACCGGAAGGCGCCACAATCTTCACATCAGCGGTGTACCACTGCACCCTGCCCTCGGAGTCCTTGAAAGGATACCCGATATGCACGGTGTCGCCGGCTTTCATCGCCAACCTGCGAGGAATGAGTGAGTCATCAATGTTGTGCAAATCTGCGGCGAAGCTTCGCCCGGGCAGATCGCCCAGAACCAGCGGAACGGAGAACGTGAAGCTGCCTGTGTTCAGATTGTTCGGGACGCCTTTGAGCTTCAATGTCCCGGGGACGCGTATATTATAAGACGCCGTCGACGGTTGCTTGAACTGCTTGCGGCCGTCGCCGGTCTGAACGTAAGCGTTAATCCTGCTGCTTCGGGCCAGGGCGAGATGCGGAGCAATAACTTCAAACCGCAGGTAGGCCCCGATCACGCTCTGCAACGAGGTGGTCTTCAAGTCAGCCTGAACGACACGCTTGTATCTGAGGGTATGGCGCGGCCTGATGATCTCACGACGCCTGGCGTCCTTATCGTCATCGGCCTCCTCCACCGGTGGGTCCAAAGGTTCGCAGTGTGCGTTATAGACGCCCATTTCAGGCGTCACATATTTCGCATGCTCCACAGTGACTGATCGGTCTGTCGGGATTCCGGGGTTGAGGTTTTCCATGTCACGATACGTCGCGGTAATGGCTGCCCCCTCTGCGACCTGGATTTCCGAAGCCCGCTCGGGCTTGCCTTCAACGGGGAATATTCGCCCGTGAAACTCACCGCTATGGGCTTCTGTTTCCAGGGCCCTGCTGGTAATCGTCCCGCCATCAGGCGTTTGGACCGTAAACTCCACGGTATCAGGTTTATCGCTGATATCCATGTCCGCATCATTGATGACCACCGCCACGCTGTCACCGAAATCAAACCTTCGAACAGACTCCATTTCCTGGACGCGCTCTTGGGCCACCATCGTGTACTTGAGTGATGCTACTTTGATCTCCGCGTTGTGGAAGGCAACTGCAAGGCTGCTCTCGTGCCTGTTGCGTCCCTTTGTCACCACGTTGTCGTCCTGATAGCGAACGGTCACCCTGTCGCCAGGGAAGACCTCGAGTTGACCGTTGTCGCGGAGTTCCTGGTAATCCAGGGCGACCGGCAGGCGCAGCTTGTCATCCCGGTCGGTCATGCTGATCCGCTTTATTTCGGGCACAATGCTCTTGGCGTTGAAGATCACCATCCGGACGATACGGGCGCGGGTGTTGGCTCCGAAAGCAACGTCCAACGCGGGCTGGGTTTCGGATTTCGTGATCGCAGCCGGCGACTGGATAAGCTTGCGAGCCTCAGCCGGGAATTTCGCCGGATCAAACATGCTGTCAGGACAAGGGGCGAGTTTTGTCTTGCCCGGTGTGCTGCACTGCAGCAGCGGTTTGTGTTTCATCAGTGTCGCCGGCACGTCACGGCGCCATATCTGGATCTCGTGCAGGCCAGGTGCGAAGCGTCGCTCGATCGTCATCGGGTCGTCCGATGACCCTGGTCGGCCGTCGATCACGAAGATCGTCTGGACCTTGTCATCCGCGTCCGTTGGGGAAAAACCGGTCAGTCGGAATCGGCGTACTTCATCAGTCGACTGGTGGAACATCGCTCGGTACTGCATGAGGATCGGATCGGCGTTGGGGTTTTTGGGGTTGCATCGCTGGGCCACCAGCGCCGGTTTGATCGTCGCGAGGCTCGATACGTATCCGGCGCCGTAGCTACTCGGGGAGCGTGCCGATTTCAGGTTCATCTTCTCGGCCCAGTCGCGCGGTAGAGACGCCCCTCGTGGAACGGAAATCTCAATGTTGCGATTACGCTTACCGGAGGTCCTGAAGAAACTGATCCGCTGGCGTCCGTCCCAGGGAGCCGGATTGCTGGGATATCGCGCCCGATTAACCCAGTCGCGACCGTTCATGGAAGTCTGCAGAACAAAACTCCTCAGCATGCCCGCGTCGCTGCCGCAATCGATCGTCATTTTCTGCATCGCCACATCGTCATTCAGGTCAACGGTAAAGATCGTCCTGTCAGCCTGGCTACCGGTTTTGCCCGACCACCCCGGATACGCTTTCGCGCTGATCGCCATATTGGGCTCGCGACCGGGAGCTGATTCCGAAGCCGTGGCGGTGGCCTGCGCTCCGGCTGTTGGCAACTGGCCAGTGAACTCCCCTGTGTGCGTCCCGGTCTCCTTGAGGGTCACGTGTGCGACGGAATCTCCGCTACTGGCGGCTGCGAACACCGTGATCTCATCGACAGCGGAGGTGCGACTCTGGTCGGGATCGATCACACGAATATAGATGGGGTTCCCCGGCCGCACGCGGCTCATCGCCAGAGCCTTCTGCTCGGCGGAAAGTCCCAGTGCATCGACATCAAGCTCGCTTTCGCCCTCCTTGGGGCGGAACGCACCGGAGGTGCTGTCAAGTATCGCGTCAGAAGCGATCCCAATCACGATGTCGGGATCGGGGGGCAGCTTCTTCATCTTCGCCCTGAATCGCTTTGAATACCCATATTTTATCGTGTCCCGCCCCAGCACCTGCAGGACCTTGTCGTTAAGGTTCGGCGCCGCGAGGGCGGTGGGAACTTCGGCTCCGAATTTCTGCCTGTCGTCACCCATCTGGTGAAGCATCACCCGCACCATGTCGCCCGAGCCGGCCAATATCTCAACTTCAATATTCGCTCCCAGCCCTGAAATACTCAGGGTCGGATCGAGCAGGTTTATCCTGACTGTTTCACCGGGGACAAGAACCTTGTTTTCCAGTCTCGGACCAATGGGCACTTCCGTGGCGTCAACCAGTTTGCGCATCCGGATCTGGATTTCACCTCTCAGGAGTAGTGCGTTTTCGTGCCCTGGATCGTTCCTTAGCACGGCGTCAATCTCACTGACCGCGTCCACGAAATTTTCCTGCACAAAGAACACCTGCGCCCGCGCATAGTGCGCCCGCATCCTGATACTCGCGTCCCTGATAACCAGCAACCTGTCGAGGGCAGTCAAGGCTCCGGAAAAGTCCTTTGCAATCCGGTCAACCTTTGCGATTCCGAGCACGGCCTGGACATACACCGGGGACCCCTTGTATTCGCGTGCGTCGGCAACCCTGCGGTAGCCTATACGGGCGGTGGGCAGGAGACCTTTCTGAAAGGCCAGGTCAGCATACGCCACCTTGAGCTCCGCGCTCTGGCGGGAAGAGAACACGCCAGCCTCATCTCGTGACCAGATGGTCAGACCCTTGATCAGCCCCTCAGCTTCCTCGCTCATCTGCGAACTTAACGTACGCTTCAAAAGCCAGAATCCGTAATCCACCGAAAGCTTGCGCAATACAGCCTGAAGCTTGTCGGCATCTTGCTTGTAGAGCTTCCAGGCGGTTTCCTCATTACCTTGAACAAACTGGGAATTAGACTTGTACAAACCATAGTGCGGGTCTGTTTTATCAACGGGAATTTCAGCGACCCCGATCGCCAGGGAGGCCTTGCCCGCCACAGCACGCAGCCGGGCAAGTCTCTGGAACCGCGCGGTCTGCGTGACCTTCGCAGTCGAGCCGCGAAGAGAGAACCTCACACCGTTGCGCGACAGCAATATCGCCGCCGAAGGCGCATCGGCCTCCAACGCCGCTGTAGCAAATGCAACCAACTCATCAGCATACGGGTTCTTCGAATCGATCAGAGCGCCGCTTGCGGTTCTTCTGGGGGAAGGACTGTCGGCTTCAACCGCCCGCCAGAAAGCAGAAGCATAAGGCACGATTGAGCCCCACTGCTTCGATTCACGCATGTCGCGAACCAGACGCGAGACCAACTTGCCATAACCCTCTCCGCGGGGATACGGACCGAGCGGGGATTGATCGCCAAACAGCGACAAGACCAGCTTGCCAGTAGGATCGGTCAGCACAGGTAACGTCGCGACCTTATCCAGGCCGTACACGGTGACCGGCGCGGGCGACTGGGCAGCGCGGGTGACTACTGTTTTCAGCGCCGCGGCAACTTGCGCGGGCGTCGCATCTTTGGGCAGGTTCAACAATTCGCGACTGGCTTGGCGGGGATCGATTGGCGCCGAGCCGGGGAGTAACGCCTTGTCGCCAAAGAACTCGCGACGCACAGCCAGCGCGTGATACGCCGGGTCAACCTTGGCGTAGGCACGAGAAGCTACAAGCGCCTTCATCAGCGCCGTAGCCTCACGGCTTCGCAGATTCGCGCTGTAAAGCCACATGCCAAACATCGGTTCAGAAAGCGTACCTGCCTGCATTTGCTTGGCGAGCATGCCCTGCAGATGTGCAGCCAACTCAGGCAGCGCCCGCTGGGTGCTGTGTCTGCCCCATCTGGACCAGCTCTCAGAAAACTCAGGTCCAAGGGGCAGTCTCGCGTAACCCTGCCCGCCAAAGGAGCACTTGTTTCCGGCCCGTCTGACGAGGTACACCTGATCGCCCTGCAAGTTCGCCGTCAGCATCGTCAGCATCTTGATCCTGTCCGGGTCGGGCGCATTGGCGAAGAGTTCGTCCCACAAGCTCAGCAGCCCGAGAGTAGAGCGATTCGACCCGAGCAGTTCCTTGTGCAATGCCTTGAAGGCGGCGATCCTGTCAGAGCTCTTGGCGGTCTTGCTGATCTGCTTTTTAAGCTGCTCGTGGCGCGGGTCGGGCTTGTTATATTGATTCGCGAACTCGCGGTACTCGCCATCGCGCTCGACTCCGGAGTTCCAGACCAAACCGAGGGAAGTTCCGGTTTTACTGAATCGCCAGCGTTCGGACTTCACCATGACCGACACCATCGCACTGACCTTCTTGGCTCCACCGGCTGCGTAGGCCCTGATGAGCGCCGCGTGCGGGTGCGGGTTCCGAGCGAGCTTCGGGGCGAGTGCTTTGGCTTCAGCGAGAGTCATCGACTTATCAAACAGCGGAACATCAGCAGCCGCCAGCGTGTTGAGCATACTGGGGAACTGTATGGCCAGCTTGCAAACCTCTTTCGGATCAAACTTTATTGGCCCCTGCGTGACCGGGTGGGCGAGCAAAGCGTTGCGTTTCTTCGGCGACATTCGGGGAATCACCGTTAGGAGTTGAGCGAGCTTTTTCTCGCCTTCGGCGCCAAAACGGTGCTGCCAGCGGCGGTGGTCCTCACGTGTATATGCTGCGCGCCACCCGGCGGCGACAAGAAATGCTGACTTGTCCGGGTTGATCCGCAGAAGTCGAGTTGCGGCGGCAAACGGCTTGTCGATCAGCTTCGGGTCGATCGTCTTGACTTTGGCTTCGCGAAGTTTATCGAGTTTATGATTGTACGAGACAACCAATGCGGCCCATTCCAGACGCGCTCTGAACTCGGCGGGAATACGCACAACCGCACTCAGACGCAGGGCACTGAGACAATCTTCATCAGAGATATTCTTACCGTCAAATGTTTCCAGTTGCCCGCAGGCCCACTCAATATCTTTTGTTTTCGCTGCGGTCTTGGCGGTCTGGCTTTTGTAGATGGTCGCCAGGCGATCGCAAACGGCGGGAAGATCATTTCGCTCCCTGGCCTCATCAATAAACCAGCGGTCAAACTGTGCGGCTCGCCCGAATCGGTGCAGGCGGTTCCCTTCGCTGCGCATATATGCGTACGCCATTTCCGGCTCGGCCATATCGTTGATGAGCATGCGATACAGTGAGACCACAACGGAGCCTGCAATTTTGGGGTCCGGTTTGGCGTTGTCGAGAATCGCCTTGTAGAAATCAGTGGCCGCCGACAGGTCACCGGAATACTCGGCGGAAATTCCCGCATAGTACAGACCGGTCTGGGTTTTCGGTTGCCGCCTGGCCAACCACGGGCGGACAACGGCAAACGCCTCAGCGGACCTGTGCTCAGCCAGCGCAGTCTTCAGCGTATTTGCCAACGCCGATTCAGATTGCTTCTCCGGCGCGGTTTTAAACGGCGCAAGCTGGTCATCCAGCGGAGTTGCCGTTGCGACTGCACAAAGCAACAGAACAGCAGTGACGCACAAATGAGCACCAATCCTTACAAGTTTCATCATGGGCCAGGCCGCCTTACTCATCGCCCTTCCCTCACTTTCTTAAGATCTTGCTGGTATTCCAGTTCTAGCAGGTTTTCATTAGACAACCGTCCGCGAGCGTAAGCAGCATGTTTGCTTTCCGGGAAATCGTAGGTCAGACGCTTGTATATCTTGAAAGCGTCCAGCAGAGCCTTCGCTGAACCGCGCTTGTCCTCGATCGCGCGTGCCAGGTTCTCGTTGCACATACCCGCCCAGTACATAGCCTCCGCCCGCAGGGTCGCTCCGTTGTATCCCTCGTTGTCATATACAAGCACGAAGGCGGCCAGGCCGCGCCGGTTATCTCCGGCTCGCATATAGGCCTTCCCCGCTCGCAAGCCAGCCTTACCGGCAAGAGCACTGCTGGGGAAACGGCTTTGCAGGCGCCCGAAGACTTGTGCGGCCTTGACGTATTCAATATTCGCCATCTTCTTCATGGCGGCGCCTTCAAGCTGGGCGTCTTGGTTTTCTGTCTGGGCCAATAGTCCCCTGGACAGCTTCTCGTACTTCGACGCTTTGCGCAGAGAACTCATTCCGAGTTTCCCCATTGCGGTCGGCAGGTGTTCGGAGTCTGGATACTTGTACGCAAGCTTCACATATTCCTGTGCAGCAACATCAGGCTCGCCCAGTTTCTCGTAAACCACAGCGGTTTGGTACTGCGCCTTGGATGCATAGGTCGCGTCAGGGTACATGCTTGTCACCTTCATGTACCTCGCCAGTGCGGCTTGGTAACGCTCCTTTTTCAACTGCTTATCTTCCGTTGCTCCCGCTTCCTCTTCGGTCATACTGCCAAGCATGTACTCGGCCTGAGCGCGCGTCGAGGGATCGCGGAAACGGCTTATTGCGCCTGTCAGCAGTTGTTTGGCTCGTTCAAGTTCGATTTTTGCTTTGGCGGTTTCGCCCAGGGAGCGCCGTTTCTTGGCCAGCTCAAGATAACTTTCAGTCAACGCAAACTGCGTACGCATCGCCGTCTTGGAATCCTCGTGCTTCTTGGTGAACAACTCTATGCTGCCATCGGAGCCTTTCCCAATCCGCATATAGTGCGGTGGGGTCTTTACGCCATTTGAATCCTTGTACACCACGCCGATCACGTCGCCATAAACCACCGGGAATCCCTGCCGCAGCACGCTGTAGGCCGCGGACGGTTTGGTGGATGCAGAAGGCTTTTTGGAAGAGGCGTATGATGTGGCGTATACTCCCTTGAACACGCCGGTATGTTTATCCGACTCGGTCAGGTCAACGTAATGCTTCGCGCCCGACTTGGCTTGGATTAACACTTTTATGGTATCGGGAGCGGCAGTAGTATCAGCGCCAAGATCGACCACGCGAATATTGAGAGGCTCACCGATAAACGCCTGATCGCCAATGTGTTCGCGGAATCCATCGTGCATGACATCCAGCACCGGATGAGCGATAACCTTCGCTGAACCCGCCAACCACTGGGTGGCGCCATTCTTATCTTTATAACGGAACCCAATATGCACACGCTCGCCGGGCTTGACCACAAGTCCGTTTGGCGTATAAGGTCTCCCCGCGTCGATCAGTTCTTCGATCTCCGCGTCGCTCAGCACTCCGTGAGGCGGCAGGAAATCCGAGACCAGCGGAACACTACACGTGAACCGAGCAGTCCGTTCCTTACGGCCCAACCTCGATAGGCTGGGGGCATCCACATAGATCGGTATCAACGGCGCGCCGAACCAACCCAACCGCCGAGGTACCCACCGCCCGGCAGCGATCATCTTGGCGCCCAGCTTCAGAGTGCCTGGGACATTTACATCGAACACAGGCGTCTGCGTTCGGTCCGTTGCGGACTTGGACAGCTTCCGGGCCATCCGCCTTCCAGCATCGGTTTGCATATAAACGTCAATCTCGGAGCCCTGTCTCAGGGCGAGATGCGGAGCCTCTATTTGAAGATCCATACGCCGTCCACGGATAACATTGAAACCCTTAGCCGGCGGGGTTGCCGCGGGAAGCATTTTATTTAAAATCTCCCATCGCGGTTGTATCAAGCCCATACCGTCATTCCTTACCGGTCGGGCGAGAGACCCTGTCTCCAGGAAACCCCGCTCAGACCGGAAGCCTTCACGGAGCCCGACGGGCAGCAGCAGGAGCAAGTCCTCTGGGCTGATGGTTGTGACGGTGGGCTGCGAGAGATACAGCCGCGGCACGGCGAATACGGCGTGCTCGATCGATGCATAGCGGTCTGTCGGCACACCGGGCCTGGTATTCTCAGAATCGCGGTAAATCGCCGTAATCGTTCCGCCTTTGGCGACCTGAATCTGGTTAGCGCTGGTCGGCGTCCCAGCAACCGGAGTGATTGAGACCCGGAAAATGCCTGAAGACTCCCCATCCTCGATGGCGACAAACTCACGTTTCCCGCCGGCCTTGCTCTCCACGGTAACGGTCACTTTGTCAGGCTTGGGCGACACATCCATATCCGCGTCAAGAATCGTAAGCGGCACGGGCTTACCGTACACAAAGCGGTAGTATCTATCGCCCTGTTTGACGTCATTCCCGAAACGATCCTTGATCATGGTTATGTACTGGAACTGCACCTCGGCGGTTGTGAACGCCACGTTCAGGAGTCGCTCGTGCTTCTTGCGGCCTTTGGTGACAAAGCGGTCATCAACATAGCGAATCGCGATCTTGTCGCCAGTCAGGATTTCCAGCGTGGTGTTCTTGTTCAGTGCGGCATAGTCTTCGGGCACGGGCAGAATTTGCTTACCGTCTGGCTGGGTTAGTCCGATCTTGTTCAGCGCGGGAACTGGCCCGTCCTGAGCGAGAAGAACGAGTTCCAGCAGTCGTCCGCGGGAACCGGGCAGGAACTTGACCTTAAACTCGGTCCCATCGGCGCTCGCCGTAATAGTCGTTCGTCCGTTGCGGTGGTGCAATACGCCCTTGGGGAAAGTCTTCGGATCGAAGAACTTATCGGGGCAATCGACCAAGGCGCCCTTGGCGTCTGCCTTCAGGTTCGCCAGCAGTTTCACGCTGCGCCCGAAACCGATACTGGTGTTCCATCCGATCGCCCAAATCTCGAACCTGTGCACGCCAGGTCCCAGCCTGCGCTTACCTTCCAACTTGCCGCCTTCATCTGTAATCGGTCGACCATCAACAGCCAACATGAACTGTGCGGGGTGATTGAGCTCCGGGTCGGTCTCTTTGGGTATCTCGTACTTGCCCAGCTCCAGGCGGAAGTGGCGGACCACAGACTCCGGCTCGTAAAAATAACCACGGAAACGGTAGATCACGTGGGACGTGCTGTGACTGGATTTCCGGTGTCGCACCCACTTGATCTTTCCCGGAATCGTTTTAGTCATCGCCTCCGACGGACCGGCCACGTTTTCTGCGACGCCTTGGGCATTGGACTGGGTTATCCAACCGCGAGTCAGATGCTCTCGCAACTCGCCAATGTCATAGACGGACCGTGCGTTGCGAGCGTGGTGGTGGTTCGTATCATTCATGATCGTCACCGAAGGGGCCCAGGGCTGCTTCACAGCGTTCTGGTCCTTGGGGTAAACCGCCACGGTATCCATGCCTCCTCTACCCATCCCGGTCTGCAGATAGAATCTCGTCAGCTTCGCGCCCGGTTCACTCGCGGAGATTGTCATCTCGCCGATCGCAATGTTATCGTTGAGATCGATCCGGAATTTGGGCGTCTTGCCCTTGACCGCCACAGGCTTCCAGGCACGATAACCGGTGGTGGGACTGATCACCATGTTCGGGTTGCGGCCCGGTTCGGAATTCTGTGCAAACGCCATAGCCTGTGCGCCGGTAGTGGGAATATCGCCTTGGAATCGGCCGGAATGGGGACCTGTTTCCTTCAAAACTATCCGCCCGATAGAGTCGCCGCTTGAAGTTTCAACGCTGACCGTCAGTTCATCGATCTCCGCAGTTCGTCCGCGATCCGGATCGACTACACGCACGTGAATCGGATTGCCGGGCTTGACGCGAGTCTCGGCGAGTTTTCGTTCTTGGGCGGCTTTGACCTTCGCCTCAATCGCCGCCAACTCTTCGGAATCCATATTGTCGCGTTTCGCCTTGTAGCGATCCGATGACAGAATCTCATCCAGTTGCTCGAGATCGGCGGCTTGTTGTTCAGCTTCGGAGAGCAGCTTGCGGGCCGATGCCATGAGTACGGCGTCTGAAGCAATGCCTATAGGCCCGCCCTGCTTGGCCTCCATGTTATTCATCTTCTTCCTGAACCGCTCGGAGTAGGCGTAATACACCTTGTCGTCGCCGATTACCTGCAGGATCTTGTCATCAGCCGCCGGCGCGCCAAGAGCGGTCGCCACCTCGCCTCGGAACTTGGTCTTCTTGTCGCCAAATTGACGCAGGAAAAATCGCTCCCTGTCACCAGACTCCGCCCAGACCACCACTTCAACTTCCGATCCCGCGCCCGAAACCGCCAGCGCCGGATCATTAAGCGTAACTTTCAACTTCTCGCCAGGCACGAGCGTCTTCTGGTTGCCCGCCGAACCAAGCTCGACCTCCGTAGCCTCCATCAACTTCTTACGCTTGATCTGAAGGCGCCCCTGCATGATCTTGGCCTCGGCATGATCGGGAGCCTTCCGCAGAATGGTCTCAATCTCGTCGGCCGCATCATCGTACTCCTCCATGTCGTAGTAGACTTCCGCGCGCGAGTATTTTACTGACGCCCACAGCTCAGGGATACGTTTCATCTCAAGGGCAGTGAGAGTCTTCAAGGCTGCGTTATAGTTCTTGGATATCCGACCAACCATCGCCCGTCGCAACCCCGCCTCGTGCTGAACGAGCAAGCCGTTGTACGCGTTGTTATTCTGAATCTTCACATAAATCGAGTGCGCTGCCGGCAACATGCCCTTCTGAATGGCGATATCGCCATAGGCAATTTCCAGTTCGGCTTTCTGGGGCAAGGTAAGCGGTGAGGTCTCTTCGCCCGCCCAGGCCAGAAGCGCTTTGATCAGCTCTTCCTGACGTTGATCTTCGCGAGCGAAAATGACTCTCTGGAGCACCCATTTCAAATACTCCACCGAAAGCTCGCGATGGACCGCCAGGAGTTGCTCCCAGTTCTCGTCCAGCAGCGTCCATGCGCTATTCTCGTTGGCAGTCACCCACTCAACCTGCGATCTGTAAATCGGATACGCCGGATGACTCTTGCCCACCGGGATCACGACCAACCCCATCTTCACCGTCGATCTGCCCGCAATCGCCTTGAGTGCGGGGAGATCCGAGCGGGGATCGAACGCCCTATCGCCGCGCACCCGGCCAAAGACACGCAATCCGACACGCGCCAGACTGCTCGCCGCCGATGGCGCGATGTCGACCTGCGACTCAGCCAACTTCCTGACCGTCGCAAAATCATGATCCCGCACGCGATAGGCGCCAATAGCAGACCGCCATAGGTAGATCGACGTGCGATGAAGCTGTAGCGGCTCGGGCTTCTCTATCATCTGCTTGAGCAGACGCTTGCCCAGCGGAACACTCACACCGGACTCACGAAACTGGTCAACCACATCGAGAACCAACCCAAAGACCTTCGGGTCAGTGAATACATCATCGGTCACAGCCGCGAGTTGGTCGAGCCCCTGAATGTCAATCTTCACCGGGGAGTTTTTGACGCCGTCGACCGCCTTGTTAAACGCAGCCAGCGTGGCGGCGAGATCTGCTTCTTTCGGCAAGGCCAGCAGATCTTTGCAAACTATTGCGGGATCCGCGGCATCGACCCAGGCAATCTGCCCGGGTGTCATCGCGTCTTTATTGAACCACTGACGTGCGGCGAACTTGACTTCGAACGGCATGGATTTCCATGCAGGCGACTTGAGCAGCGAGCCCATGAGCTTGATCTGCTCGGCGTTATCGGAGGTGGGCTGCATGTTGATCCAGGCAATGACCTGCCATGGTTCAAGCTTGTTCCGCTTGAGTCCGTCGGCCACGACCTGACGCAACGTTGATTCCTGCGGATGCGGGGTGAGTCTGTCGGGCCAGCGCTTCTTAATGTAGGCGATTTCCTTGTCCGTATTCGGCGACTGACGCAGAATATAATGGGCATAAGCATCAGTACTAACGTTGATCCGGCTGCGCACCAGGAGTTGCGATTCGGGGCTCGGATCCTTGAGTAGTTCGCCGATCACCTCAGGCGTGAACCGAAGAACCTTTACCAGACGCTCGCGCACACTGGGAAGCTTCGGCTGGGGCGAACGGTAATCGGCCCAGAGCTTTTTGAACACCGCGATCCGCTGCGCGGGCGAAGCATCGGGCTTGACATCAACGGTAGCCAGCCCACCGCCCAGGGCGGCCATTTGCTTCCTGGCCTGGCTGTTCTGCTCAGGAGTACCACCACCAAAAGCTCCCAGGCCATTGCGACCAAACACAGTAGCATTGCGCTGGTCGTGATGCTGAGGAAAACGCCACGCCTCTTCACCAAGATACGCTGCGACGATTCGGGGGTAATTTTGATCTTTGCCGCCTGCGGCCTTGGCGCGGATCAGCGCCGCGGTGAGAGACGGATTCTGCTGAATCTGCGGGGCGAGTTTCATCGCCTCCTGCGGTGTGTACTCGGTCCAGGGCTTTTCCAGCGCCAACACACCGGTCCTGCTGTTCATCAGCTTCGGGTTGGCTAGCACGTAGTCGCGCACCGTCTTGACCTTGAGTACAAAAGCCCCTTTCCTTTGCAAAAATTGCAGAAGATCGGCAAGTTGAATCGCCGTAAGCTTAGGCGCCGCAGCCAGAACCGGAGCCATCTTGGCGTCCACTTCATGCGGCCAATAGTTTTCTAACGTCTTGCTGTTAGCAAAATGCCCAGCGACTCCACCAGCCCAACACTCCAACACCCATTGGGCGTATCGCGGGTACTTCGCAAGCAGCGCCCTGGCCTCGGTGATCGGCGGTGAGGCGCCCTTTATCGCCATCTTCGCAAGGTTGTAGACCTTAACCGATATCGCCCAATCCAGGCAAAGCTTCATCTCGTCGTCGAAGGTAATCGACGCGGCCAGTTGCTTGCAGGCGGTGACGAGTTCCGCTGTCACCGGAACCATATTATGCATGTTAACGTGAGTGCTAACCTGCTGGAGCAACCAGCGGAAATACTTGCTGTAACGCACCACCAGCAAATCGCCGGGCATGCCGGACTTAATACAAGCGTTCAGTCGGTTAGCCACAGCCTGGGCGTCCCTGCGACGAACCGCCTGGTCCAGGAACCATGTGTCAAACTGGCGTGCCCGCGGGCATACCATCAAACGATCGCCAGCACTTCGCCCAAACACGTAAGCTCCGCTGGTGTCTTTCAGGCGATAAATCAGGAGCGTGTAGGCGGCGTAGACCGCATCGTCGGCGGTGTCCGATTTGAGATCCGCCTTCTCGAGGTACTGCTGATAAAGCGACGCTGCGATTTTCCAATCGGCGCTAAGCTCAGCCGCTCGCCCGGCATGGTAGAGCAGCATGGAATCTTGCGGCAAGTTCTGCCTCAGCCATTTCTGCGCTTCGGCTATCGCCTGGGCGGGCTTGCCTTCGGTAATCCCGGCCTGGAGCAGGGAAATAACCGACGCCTCCGGTTGGGCGGCCGGAGAGGCTGAAAACACCTTGCGCTGCTCATCGAATGTCGTCGCCGAAGCGGTGACCGCCAAGCACGCGACAACGCTTACTACAACGAGGGTTCTAGACAGCAGTCCCTTTACTCGCCCTGGCATCATTATTTTCCTCCCAACGCTTGCAGCTTCTTCCGGGCTTCGGCGACGTGCTTGCTTGACGGATAATCGAAAATCAACTGCCGCAACTTCGTTTTCGTTGTCTCGGTGTCTCCCATTTTGTGGGCGACCTTCGCCCAGAGTATGAGCATCTCATCAAGGAATTCGGCGTCAGGGAACTCGGAAAACGCTTTCTTCAGCAGGCTGACCGCCTGCCCGTTGTTATCCGTATCAACGTAATACCGCACAACCTTGCTCAGTGAGTCAGCCGCATATCCGCTCTCCGGATACGTTTCGTAAGTTTTGCGATAGGCCGCGATCGAGGATCCCATTTGCCTCTGCAGCACGGTGGCGGGCGAATACTGGCCCGTCCCCCACTTACTGTTGACGGCGGCTTGGGCGGCGGTTTCGGCCTTCTTCTGAAGCACTTCACCAATGCGGTACTGAGCCTCTGCGGCGGATATGGGATTCTGCAGTTCCAATACGCGACCATATCCCTCGACGGCCTTGTCGTATTGGCCCTTCTCCGCCAGACCGCGCGCCAGGGTCATCAGGGCCTGGTCCGCAAGAACTGATTCAGGATAGAGTCGATTGAACGCCATGCATGTGGCGGTGGCGGCTTTGAAGTTATCTTGCAGGATTTCACTTTCCCACTTCAGCTTGAAAGCTTTTTCCATGAGCTCACCAGGAATATTCTTCCTGTCCATGATGATCGAATTGAGCCTCTTCAACGCTTCGTTTGCACGTTCTTTCGCACGCGAATCAAGTCCCATATCCTTATAGATGGCTCCCAGCCCATTCAAGGCCTCGGCTTCGACGGCCCCTTTGCGGGCCTTCAGTATCGACTCGAAAACAACATACTGATCCGCCGTCACCCCTGACTTAACCGAACCGGACACTTTGATCCGCGATATGCTCGCCCGCGGCTCGTCGCCGTACACATGCACCTTGTCGACGTATGTTGTTGAAAGCTCATCGAGCTCATCACAATTCAGCACGTCGTCCTTCGGATCCGCTTTACCGTCTTTCAGCACCGCCAGCTTGATTTTGCCCACAAACTTGCCTGTGCGAATAGCCTTCCCGTCGCCCTGCTCGACAAGCGTAACCTCGATACGATCACGCTCTTTCCACTGTTCGGACTTCTTGTCCTTGGCTGCGAATATGTCGAGTACGTCGTCGCCCTCGCCATCACCGGCGTCTGAAGCATCTACTTTATAGAGCGACTTTACGATCACCGTAACCTTCTCGGCGCCCGGGGAAATATCCAGATCGGCATCGCGCAACACCAGAGCCTGTGGCTGACCGGGGAACGCCAGATACGCCGGCGTTGAGAAATCGCCCAGACAGAAACCTATCGTACCAGTGCTTACCGCGCGGGCCTTGGTCACCCGCGCAACGCTTTTCTTACCGTCCAGCGTACTTTCGTCAAGATAGGTAACCGTAACGGTATCACCGCCGTGGATCTGGATAACGCCGTCATTCTTTTTTGCATCGCCAAGCTGTGTGGGCGCCGATGCGAGCATTTCATTCTTTTTACCGGCAATGGGCACGCCAACGAGCACTTCGACATCACCGCTGCTTACCGTAACCCGCGCCTTGACGTCCTGCCCGAGCTTACGCATAACGGGAATGTCAGCGTCTTTCAGCTTGGCGTAAACCCGCTGCCCGATCTCTATCCGCCCGACAGCATCACCAGCATCCTCTACTTCCGTTCCCACCAGCTCCAACGCGTCGATTGCATTGTTCCAGCGTTTCAGGTTGTAGTGGCTCATTCCTATGTAGAAATACGCCATGTTGGCCCATTTGCTCTTACCGGCGACTTCCGTAAGCCTGCGGAACATGGGAAATGCAGAAGAATACTGACCCGACTGATAGTACGCAAATCCGGCTTGGAACAGCGCCTCGCGATGAAGTTCGATTTCTGCGGGCGTTTGCTTCTGGCCAGGCTCCGGCGCCAGCAGGCGCGAAAGCAGCAGGAAATGCCTCAGCGCTTCCTTCGTCTTGCGACGCTCAAGGAAATGGCGCCCCTTAGCCATATGCCCGCGGTATCCCAGGATGTTACCCTGATTGTCGCGGATCACCGTATCGAGCATCGCCAGACCGCGTTCGTACTGCTTGTACTCCATCAACTCAATGGCCTTGTCGTACAAATGCTTAGCCTGCCGATCAACGTCCAGCACAGCCCGCCGCTTGGGTTTGGCTTTGCTTTCTTGCGCCACAGCGCGACCAGCACCAAAGAAAATCAGAGCGACAAGCAAAACAGCGCCTATCTGAACCGCGACACGATTCGCCTTGGAAAAACGACGTCCCACGGACCTGTCCATACGGAATACACACATAATCGACTCCTTAAACGCAATAAACCGCCTCTTCCGTCATACTCTCATTCTGCCCGTCCAGATTTTCAAATATGGGAAAAGGTACGGTAGTAGGCGTGGTCGTGACAAGTAACACTTGCCCGTTTACGAGGTGTATTTTACCACAAGAAAGGATTGCATTGGTGAAAAACAACACCTGTTTCACGACATATCCGAAAGCATGAAAACTGCTCGTCGCAGCCTTCATGCTCGATTTGAAATGATCCTGCAAACGCTACACCGGTATCTTCGCCGGGGCGTAGCGTTATTTTTCTTTCTTCGTTTGGTCTTCAAACTTGCGGCCCAGGGATTTGTAGAAGAGTATGCGATCTTCAAGGATCCAGGGGTCGGCGGCGCCCATGTCGAGCGATGGATTCCATCCGCGTGTGTTCTCGTTCGGGAGGCGGACGATGGCGGCTTCTACGAGCGACGCCATCTTCTTGAACTTCGCGTCGTCCTTGCTTGTATAACCTTTCAGTTGTCCCCATCCGCCATTTTTCAGCGACAAGGGCGCCAGCAGGATGCGGCTTTGATCGGGCTGGGAGGGGTTGACTAGCGAGTAGTCAGGGTCCTTGGCGAACTTCGCGCCGAAGAGCTCTTTGGCGTAGGTCTTCACTGCAATCATTTTGTCCGCATTGAGGGTGCGTTCCTCCACCTTGTTGGGGAACAGATCACCGCAGGCCTGGCAGTTCAGGTCCAGCCATTCGACAAACTGCATGTAACTCTCGCGATCGACTTTCAGGTTCTTGTGGGCGGCGAAATATTTCTTGCCCGCCAGTTCCTCGTTACCGGCCATCATCTGGGCGATAATGTTCGTGTATGCAAAGTAGCGGCGCGGTACTGAGACGTTCCTATCGCGTTTGTCTGCGTCGCGACCGGCCATGAAAGGCTTATAGCCGACCAGATGCTTTCCGCGTTTTGCGATCGCGAGGATCCCCTCGGTCTGCACCGCACGCTGATGCGAACGATACCATCGGGGAAGGCCCTTGGGCTCTGCGGGTCCGTCGTTAATGAAATTGATGTCCTTTTCCTTCTTCTCCAGCCCGTGACATTTGATGCAGTATCTATCGAGCACCGGTTGGACCGAGCGATGAAAACTGTTTCCGCCCGGGTATTTCGGACCCGCCGGCGGGATGACGTCTCGCGGTTGGCTTTTGGCCATCTTCGCAACCGCCCCTGCGATCGGCGCCGTTCCCGCCGGTTCGTGACAGCCCACGCAACTGCGGTTCTCGCCCGGCTGGAGGTAGAAAAAACTCTTCTCGGTGAGAATCGCCATTCCGTTTTTGTCGAGTATTTGCAGGAACAGTGCGGTGTCTGCGGGCGCCTTGAAAAACGCGCTTCCGTCTGGGCCGACGGGCACCGTGCCCAGCACTTTTTTCGGCAGCACTGAGTAGTTAGTCGGGCTGAGCCCAGAGCGAACCGCCCTGCCCTGGACGCCAAGTGCGTTCAGGCGTATCGCCTTGATCATACCGGGCTTGATCACGCCGTCAGGATCGTTCCGCGTGAGGTAGACGTTCTGCACGAACAGCGTGCCATACTTCTGCCCCGGAACTACTCGCGAGGGCATCACCGGCGGGCGTTTTCGTTTGCGGATCGGGATCGGTGAAAACGAGGCCATGTTCGGATCTTCGTAGATAAACTCCCGACCCCCGAAGGAGTCTACCAGATAGATCGCACGGTTGTTTTTCGGCGGGACCATGCCCTGCTTGTAGACCCTGTGATTTGCCCGCGAGACGAAGAAAAGCTCCTCGTTCACCGGGTGGGGATGGCTCCAGTGCGGTTTGGGCCAACCGCTTCCGGGCGACTCGCTGTACGGTGTTTCAGTGGTGATTCGCGTTACGGGCTCCTCGCCGTTTTCACCGAGCCTCGGGTTGATAACTATGCTCGTGCCGGTGTTGTAACTATGGTGCCCCTGGGCAGTTGCGACGATCTTGTTCGTACCGGGGATGGGTGTGGCTTCAACCACCATCATCGGGTGCAGCGTGTCGGCGCCGTAGTAGTTCGAAACTTCCGTACCATCGGGACGACACCACCATAGCATGTGGAAGAACATCTCGTGGCGGAAGGTGTACTCCCAGCGAGTGAAGACTATTCGTCCATCGTTCAGAACGGCCGGTTCGTACTCGTTTTCATTATTGAACGAGATCTGGCGAATGCCCGTGCCGTCTGCCTTCATGCGGTAGAGCGTCCACGCCGGATTGTACCGCCCGCCATGACATCGCCCGTACGACTGGCAACGCGTCGAGGTGAACATGATATCGCCGTCGGGCAGGTAGCACGGATCGTTATCCTCGATGATAACCGTCGCCCTGTCGCCGCTGGTCTTCAGCGGGTCGCGCGGCGTGCCGGTGATCTGGCGAACGGTAGAACCGTCCAGAGCGGCTTCGTATAGGAAGAACCGCTTGTGGCCCTTCCGCGTGTGATCGCAGAAGGCGAACGTAACTTTCTCCGCATCGTAGTGCAGGTCCGGGTTGCGAACCGAGCCGGCGGGCAACTTGCCCGGGGCGAGCATCGGGCGAGCCTTGATATCGCCCTTCCAGTTTTCCAGAATCGTTAGACCGGGCCCCAACCGCGAATGACGCCCGAGATGCTGATCGCCATTGTGGCTGTACGCCGGCGGCGGTACGCGGTTGATCAGCAGCTTTTCGATCTTCAGGTCAGGGTGCATCATAATCACGCCGCGGCGCAAATGTCGCAACGCCACGTAAAACTCCGCGTATTTATCCGAGGCGACGTCCTTTAACGCCCAGCGTTGTTTCATCGCATCGAGCTGTTTTTTCTGCGTGTCGACTTTGACGCTCCGCCCGACGTAAGCGATGGTTTTGTCGGCGATCGTCAGCGTTTTTTCGATGATCTCTGCGGTTACGTACTTGCTGTATTTCAGTTTCGGATCGTTTCGCAGCGACTTGCACCCCGGCGGCAGAGGGGGCATGGGTCGGGCTCCATTGACCAGCGGGCCTTTGTAAGAGACCGTCGATCTTCCGCTCGTTGACGACTGGGTGGCGTACTGGCCCAGAGCAACATTCTTCTTATCGTCGCCCTTGGCGTAGACCTCGACCTCGCTGAGGTGCATGTAGTCGTATCTGGGGATCCTGATCCGCACCCAGCGGGTCTTCTTCCCGTCGAACTGAACGCTGAGTGGTTTCTCGCCTTCCTTACCGCCCAGGAACTTCACCTTGCCCTTGTTATCGTAAACCGTCTCCCAGGTGTCATGGTCCGACGAGAACAGTATCTGCAGGATGTGCGCCCGCGACACGCCGTTGCGTGCGTTGTAAATATCGATGCGTCCGACGTTCACATCCTTGGCCAGATCGACCTCCCACCAGGACTCCTTACCGCGTTTTTCAGTGTAAAACGCCCAGTTCTCGTGGCGCTTACCGTCTACAGCTCCCGCTGCGTCGATAGTCGGATGCATGTGCCCGAAGTCCAGATTCTCTTCGGGGCTCAGTATCCGCAGCCAGTGTTCCTCCAGCGTTGATTTGTAATCACCGCCCAGAGACACGCTGACCAGCGAGCCCAATAAAATTGCTGCGACAAGCGCGCCCAATGCGGCGTTCTTCATCATTTTGCATCTATACCAAGCTAAATTTATTCGTGTAATCATGGTGATGTTCCTGCTGAGTTATTGTCACGGTTTCAACTGATCTTTGACCGAGAACCTCCGGTCTGCAAACCATTTGTTATCTCTTGTTCCAGGGCAGTGGCGGTTCGGCCGCCAGTGCGTCTTTAAGCGTTGGGACGGGCCTGAAATTGGGATGGTCTTTATGTTCGATTCGAATGCGGCCCCAGTATGAACCGTAGTAAATCGCGTTTGCGTCGACCCAGGTCGCGATTTTGACGAAATCCGCCAGAGGCAACTTTTCCTTATTACCGGTGCATCCTTTATTGATCTGTTTCATCAGGCGCGACGCGTGCGACCCCACCGACTTTGCCGGAAGGTATTCGCTACCGCCCCAATCGCTGCCCTCATCGGTTGTTTTCACATATCGCAGAAGCGTTTCGTACGACCTGGAAAATGATCGCGTCAGCTGGCCTCTCAGATCGATTCGGGCCATCTTGACCTTTTCGCCATGGCACCTGACACAATGCTTGTCCAGAACCGGCTGAACGTCGGTAACGAAATGGATCGGCCTCGCCGCTGTCTTATCGCCCGGCTGCGGTTGGGGGTGGACAGGAGCCTTTTTCTGCGCAGTAGCCAATTTGAGCGCCACCGACGGAGCGTCCTGCGGTGTTTCGTGACATCCGATGCATGCCCTGCGTTCGCCCGGCATGTAGTTTACATACGTTCGCTCGCGCTGCAGTTCCTGATATTTTTCGTCCAGCGCCTCGAAATAGATGTTTCGCCCGGCAGGCACGTAGAAGTGCGCGCTACCGTCTTTTTCGACAGGCACAACACCGCGCAACACCTTACCGGCAAGTGAGCTGCGAGCGCTGATTAACTGCGTCAGGTTCTGTGCAGGTTCCCAAAGACGCCTGCACGACCAGGGCCTGGGAATCTGTTCGAGAATCCTGATGTACTTGACCTCGCCAGGTTTTATCCCCTCCATACCGTGATAAATATTCTGCACCATACAAACCGCCAGGCCCTTCTTGGCCAGTTCGGGGTCGAGGGTGCTTGAGACCACAGGAGGACGTTTGGTAGGCGCAAGCGGAGTCGGCTGCCAGAGTGAAATTTCTTTGCTCGCCAGCACAGGCCAGTGATTGCCCGAGTCGTCCAGCAGCATAATTTCGTAGGCGGTGGGGTCTTTCCAGTAACGGTCGCGATTGTGCGAGACTAAGAACAGATCCTCAGCCAGCGGGTGCGGGTCCATGTATAGCGGACCGTTGTTATGCCGCGTCCAGCCCGGTCCGAGAAAGTGATTCCAGCCCGGTTCCTGCCTGATATCGACCCACCATGTAACAAAGTGCATCGGGTCGCGCGAGCGGATGTTCTTTGTCGTATCGACGGTAATAATCGTGCCTATCCCGCTCTGGGGGAAGTGCGGCGTGCCCAGCATAACGTACTTTTGCGGGTTGGTGGGGATCGGCCTGCCGTGCAGCATGGTCGGAGGGAACGGGATATCGTTCCCGTATATTTCCTTACTACCGCTGCCGTCGGGCTTCATCGCCCAGAGACATTTGATCCCGAGCTGGCCCTTGTCGACGTACTCCCAACGGCTGTAGGTTATCCAACCGTCGGGCGTGACTGCGGGGCTGAACTCGCTGACGGCGCTTAGGGTCATCCTTTGCATATTCGACCCGTCGGCGTTGATTTTGTGGATGAGCGGAACTGTAAGATAATTCGAGCACAGCACGCCGTGCTGCGGGCGAGTTGACGTAAAGAAGATCGACCCGTCGGGTGCATAACACGGATGCATGTCGTCGCTTTGGTGGAAATAGTATTTTTGATTCCCGCCGCGGGCGTGCAGGTCGTATTTGGCGATCCGCTTCTTTTCGTCGGCTGGCGGGAATGTCAACTGCCTGAGATTGGAGCCATCTACATTAACCTCGTAAATACGGAACCCCTCTATCGGGGCCTTCTTCCAGTCGAACACGATCTTTTTGGCGTCAAATGAAAGCGTAAAGCGTCCGAAGATACCGCTGGTCATCGGGCTTTTTTCGGCAAACAGATCCGTCACCTTGCCCGTCTTCAGATCGAGTATCGAAATATTACCGCCATATCGCGAGCAACCGTCGAGGAAGTCGGTGTAGAAGTGCGAGGAATGATAGGTGAACCGCTTGACGAAGATGATCTTGTTGAATGGAAGCTTCGGGCGCGATGCGGGGTCTCGGTAGCGGTATGGGAGTTTTCCGCTGGCTTTGGCCTGCTGTTCACGCTTACCGTGATACACTTTCTCGTCGAGCCTGAGCCTCTTATTCTTGAGGAACCCAGCCGCCGAAACGCCCTCACGCGGGCGCGGCGGATTGTAACGAGCGGGTTGCTGGTAGAATTTGGCGCGCGGGTCTTCTTCAGCGAGAAGCCCAGCCGTCGGTAAACTTGCGCCAAAGATCGCGATAAGAACCAATAACCTAATCTTCATCTCTACTCCCATGAGTTCCGCTTAATAATGCGGTCCGCAAGCCGCCCCCATCCGCGTGCGACGTCGCAACACCACCTGTATTCTAACGACCGCCGCCAAGCCCTGCCTTACGATTATGCGCACAAGTAGTTTATTAAACAGATCAAACACTGCGTCAAGGCGCCGCGTGATTATCGCCCCAGATACAGCAGGCGATTCTTCAGGCCCGGGCCCTGGAGTTTAATGTCTTTGGGCGTAATCTTAAATTCGTATCCGGGCTTGCCGTCGCGCAACAGGACAACTGTGTTCAGGGCGAGCAGCACGTCCAGCGGGTGGTCGGCTTGGGCAAGTACGTCCATGAGCACCGGTTGCGGGTCGGCGGCGCCGATAAGACCCAGAAACTCCGCCGCTCGCACGCGCACCAGCTGTTCGGTGTCGTCCCTGGCGAGCTGTTTGGCTTTGGCGAGAAAACAGCCCGCCGCCTTGCCGAAACTGCTGCAAACGATCAGCCCCCAGTACCTTTCCCAAAGATTCTTTGAAGACAACGCAGCCTGCACCTCCGCCCTGGCCTTTGCGAAAGGAGCCAGCGACAAGTCTGCGATGTCAACGAGTTTGGCGATTTCGGCTTTGTGCTTCCGCCCGAACGCGACCGGATCGCCAAGCCCTTCCCGGGCAAGAACGCTCTCGGGGAGAATGCTCAAGTCGGGGAGGCTTTTTACCTTCGCGGTAAGGCGCGTGCGTAAGTCCGCCAGTTTGTCCGCGTGTTTCGGATCGGCGGCGAGGTTTTTGGTCTCGTACGGGTCAGCCTCTATATCATATAGGCACTCGGCGGCGCGTGGCTCGAAGAACTGGCTTTGGATTGCATTGAGCTTGCCTGCGCGGTGCAGCTCTCGCCACTGTCTGTAGGCCGCCATATTGTAGCGATAGTTGTTTTGCAGGGCGTCGAAATTGAACGGCTGATAGTTGCGAATGTATTTGAACCGCCCCTTCCGCAACGTGCGGACAAGGTCGTACTTCTCGCCAAAACGGTCGGCGAAACCAAATGTTTCATCGCGCTTGTTCAGGTCGCCCAGCGTTATCCCCGGGCCCATGAACGCCTCGCCGTCCATCGCTTTGGGGACCTTCAGCCCCGCCAAGTGCAACAGTGTCGGGCCGAAGTCAATAAAGCTGACAAACCCTCCGACGCGCGAACCGCGCTTCAGGTCGACCAGATGCCTCCAGTTTTCCGGGATGCGAACCACCAGCGGAACATGCAGGCCCGTTTCGTATGCATACCCCTTGCTGCCGGGCAGCACCCCACCGTGATCGCCGAAGTAAAACACGAACGTGTCAGCCAGCAAATTATCCTTCTTCAACGCGTCGACAACTCTCCCGACCGCCTGGTCCATAACGCCGATTCGCTTGTGATAGTGAGCGTAGGTGTTTCGGAAGGTGTCGGTTTTGGGGTGAATCAGCGGGATGAAAACCTGGGCGTCTTTCGGGGCCTCTGGGATCCGCCCGTGCAGTGTGTATTCGTGAGATGCGTTGAAGCTCTCCATGTGGAAGAAGGGTTGATTCGGCTTGCGGCCGCGCCAATCTCTGGCCGACTCCCACGTCTCTTTCACATCTGCAAAATTGTAGTCAGTTTTCTTCCTGTTGGATGTGAAGTAACCGGCTCGGCGGAGATACGAATGGAATGGACGCAAACCATCAGGCAGGCCGGCGTGTTTGAACGCCCGATGATGCTGCGTTCCGATGCGCGATCCGTAGCAACCGGTGGCCAGATTGCTGCGAGCCGCCGAACATACCGGGCAATTCGAAAACGCCCGCGTGAAGACCACCCCATCCTTTGCGAGCTCTTCGATCT
>JABGPF010000001.1:0-29153 GCA_018645065.1 Phycisphaerales bacterium | reverse complement strand
GCGGAGTAGCCGCTCCGTTCTTATCGAACAGTTTGAGAAAATGCTTGGAGTTATCCTCCGAAACAAGCCAGACGAAATTCGGACGTTTTTCACTCTTCAAACCCGCCCCCAACCGCGCCGCTGTCGCCGCGAGGGTTCCGCATCCGATGAATTTCAAAAACTTCCTGCGAGTAACCATTTTGCGCCTCTCATGCTGTTCGTCCGGAATTATCTCCCTTTCGCTGATCGTCTGCGAGTATATTATCGAGCGAATGGTCAGGCCAGCGAATTAATAACGGGATATCAATAATGCGATTTTTCAAATGTTTCATAATAACGTTTCTCCTGAGCGGAGCCGTTTTGACCAACTCCTCGGTCGCGGAGGCCAAAGGCAAAACTCCGCTTATCTATCTCAACCAGAGCGGGTTCAATCTGGACCGGCCCAAACGCTTCACGGCTCCAACACTTGCCGACAAGACGCCCTTCGAAGTGATCAACAAACGCACATCGAAAACGGTTTTCAAAGGGATCGTCAACAAACACATCGGCGACTTCACCGCGTTTAACCCAATCTCCAAAGACCAGTTCTACATCAAATCCGCGGGCGAAACCTCCCACCCCTTCCGAATCGGACATTATTGGCTCGAGCGTGTGACATACCAACTCGCCGTCGATTTCATGATCCAGGCGCGACACTACGTCGGAAGCCACAAAAAACGATGCATCGGCTCGTTCGCCTGGCGCGACGACCACCACTTCGGATGGGAACTCAATACGCTCGTCCCGCAGTACCTGTCCAACCCGTCGGCGTATGAAAAAATGCCCCGAAAAATCAAGTACATCAAGGCCCCCGTGATCGGAGGAGCCCTCGAACCGTACAAGGAAACCGCGCCCGATATCGTCAAGATGATCCATTTCGGAGCCGACGCGATAGTCACCCAAAAACTCGGCCATGAACTGCTGAAAGAGCAACTGGCGTTCTTCCTCTACGCCTGGCCGCATATCAAACAATGGCTACCCGCACAGAATTATCAAGTCGTATCGAAATACGCTTTTGCCTGCTGGGAAAACGAAACAATATCGCGAAAATACCCCTACGACACGAGCAAGGGGCACAACATTCTCGCCCTGAAAACAGCCATCGGCACCAACAAGGGCGAACTGCCGCCAGGCCATACCATCCTGCCGAATCTCCTTATATACGAAGCCGCAAAACGCCAGGGGCGACCCGGCGCCAAGAAGTATTTCGACGCCGCATTCGCCCAAACCCAGTGGATCATCAAAAACCTCGACTGGAGCGATCCGATAACCACCAAGGGCCAGCGAATGAGCGAACATGTGACCATGACCGCCCTTGCGATGATGCTGAAAACCTATCCGGACCGCTGCCCGAAGGGCCTGGGCGAGAAGATCGAAGAATGGAAGAGAATCATGGTCGCCCGCTCGGAAAACATGTGGGACTTCCGAAAGTATTCCGCCGACCAATGGACCGGCCCGAAGAACGAGCCAGGCAATGTCATAGGCTTTCCCGCCTGCGCGCTAGCCGCCGTCAGCGCCACGCCGAACAGTAAACTCAACAATCGCATGCGACAATTAGCCTGGTCACACATGGACAATGCGTTCGGACGCAACCCGACCGGCCGCCACTTCTCTTACGATGCGGCGCGCGAGATCGAAGGCGTGGAACTCGGTTGGTACACATTCTTCCCCGGCGGGATCGGTAAGCTGGAGCACATTCCGTTTGTCTTCGACGGAGCCCCGCTAAGCCATCAATACCCGTACAAACCCAACGCCAAACCCGGCCGAACCGAAGGCTGGGTGCAGTTTAACGTAGCCTACAACTTGTCGCTGGCGTACATGGCGTATGACGATATTTCATTCGAGATTTCACGCCAGGGCAAGGCGATGAAAATCCGCGTAAAAGCGCCTGTGAACTTCGATTACGACAAAACCGAACAAGTCACCGTAACCGTTACCAGAGGAAAAAAGATCGAACAGGTTGTGCTGAGCGAAGAAGGAAACAACTCCGCATGGTTCTCAGGCACAATCCAAAACGCAGGCGACATAACAGATGTATCATACGGTTACGGATACTTCCGCCGTACAGCGAAACTACTGATAGTATGCGACATTTAAAAAAGGCAACGACAACGGCTTTTTTCCACCACGGATAACACGGATAACACGGATATCACGGATTAGATACGACAACGGCAACAGCTACGGCAAACGGCGGATATGCTACGGATAACGACTGATAAAGGCCAGCGGCTTTTCGCCTTGTAAGTAGTTTACCTCAGTCCCAAACGCCGTATCGCCTTTCCAGGCCATCAGACCGCTCGACATAACCATCCGTGAAAATCCGTAGCATATGCCGTTGACGTTTGCCGTCGCTGTTGCCGTTGTCGTTGCCGTATCTAAATCCGTGATATCCGTGTTATCCGTGTTATCCGTGGTGGAAAAAAGCCGTTGTCGTTGCCTTTGTTTAATGTCGCACACCTACTGCCCCAGATAGATAAAGCGCGATCCTGCGGTGAAGTCAGGGCGTATTATCGCATGTTAACCGTTCGCAATATCGTAATGCGAAACTGGGCGCCATGTCGTAAAATTGCCCGTGGAGATAAATATGAACATTAAAAAATTAGCGTTTCTGTTTGGTATTCTTTTTCTGGCGCAGCTCACCGCAGCGGCTGAGCCGGCCCGGACGGCTGGACAAGTCGACTTCGGTTCGCTTCTTGCCGAAATGCTCGATCGATCGCAAATCGCTGAATTCCCGGAACCCGCGTTCGTCTGCAAACAGGCAAGCAGCTATAATCGAGTGTCGGTTAAGTCTGGCGAGCCGACCTGGTACGCCACGGGCGACTGCTCCCAGTTTATCCGCTGCGAAAAGGTCGCCGACCGACGCGAGTGGGTGATGATGGACGTCGACGGCCCCGGTGCTATCGTGCGGTGGTGGGCTACGCAATACAAATACGACGGTACGATAAGAATCTATCTCGACGGTTCGGATAAGCCCGTAGTCGTAGGCAAAGCCAACCAGGTTATCGGCGGAGCAGAAGGCGGTATCGCAACGGCTCCCCTGTGCGCCATGCGGGCGCGAGGATGCAATTTATACCTCCCGATCCCCTTCAGCAAACACTGCAAAATCACATACGACGGTCTCAACATGCAGGAGACCAAGAAATTCGCCGACAACATTTACTACAACATCAACTATATCCAGTATCCGAAAAACACTAACGTTAAAACGTTCACCAAAAACGACCTGAAAACACACGCCAAACTGTTGAAAAAGGTCCAGAGCGAGCTGCTCACACCGGAGACAAACGGACTAACAGCCAAACAGAAAATCAAGGGCGCCAAGATAGTGCTCAAACCGGGCGAAAATATCACACGCGACGTTTCCGGAGGCGGAGCGATATGTCGCATCGGGGTCAAAATCAGCGCCGATGACATACAACAGGCTATGCGATCGACCGTAATTAAAGGCGTGTTTGACGACAAGCAACGGATCTGGGCGCCTGTGGGCGGGTTCTTCGGCTCAGGCCCGGGACTCAACCCGTTCAAGAGCTGGTGGCGCCAGGTGGACAAAAACGGAATGATGAGCTGCCGATGGCCCATGCCCTTCAAAAAAACAGCTTCGATCAGCATCGTGAACTACGGAAAAACCGCTGTCACAGTGGAACTCGGCGACATCAGCGTAGCCGACTGGAAATGGACGCCCCGCACCATGTATTTCAACAGTTCCTGGCGAGGCGACGACCATATCGCAGTGTTCGGAAACGACTACATCAAAGGCGAGGAATGGAACTACGCCAGGATCAGAGGACGCGGTGTTTATGTAGGCGACACGATGGCGGTGTTCAACCGACCCAAAAGATGCCGCCAGGGACCCTGGTGGGGTGAAGGCGATGAGAAAATCTATGTCGACGGTGAGTTATTCCCCTCGCACTTCGGAACCGGAACCGAAGATTATTTCGGTTACGCCTGGGGCACGCACGCGCCGTTTGACGCTCCGTTCCACGCTCAACCAATCGGCAGGGCCAACCGAGGCGTCGGACACACCACCAACACCAGGAGCAGAGTGCTCGACAAAATCCCATTCACAAAGTCCCTGAAGTTTGACATGGAGCTGATGCACTGGCAGTCGAACACGACGATCGACTACGCCTCAACTACATACTGGTACGCCGCAGACAAAACCACAGGCAACGGACAAACCTCGCCCCAAAGAGTGCGCCGGAAAGTCGGAAAACCCAGCGAAGAAGTTCCCTACAGAAAATAATACAAAACCCAAAATCGCTGCGATTGGGATAGGAATCGCCCGCACAAAACCATCCCGAGCAGCAGGTTCACACATGTTCACACAGCAGTGAAGTGTGAAGCTCCAATTCGCACCATTGGCGAGCCCGCAGGCAACATGACCGCCCGTAAAACGCCAGCAGCATCAACATAACCATCGCCATCATAACACGTTACAACAAACCCCTTCCAGCACAACCCATGACCTAGAAAAGAAGTACCACTTTTACGAGTCATAAGTTCACACGTCATATGTGTGAAGCTATTGTGAACATGGCGGGCTGCCTTACTACGCCCCGCCGGGCCTGAGGCCGAGGTGTGCAATTCTTTAACATTATATAGACGCCCGAGCCCTGCCGGGAGCGGGCAGTGGTGTTGACGTGGAGGCGGTCGGAGGCGTACAATCCTGCGTATCAGTTGGCGCTTGTGCCCCACCCCTGCGGCGCGAGTCGTGCGCAGGCGCCGACGGCTCAATGGATAGAGCAGCGGTCTTCGGAACCTGGGGTTGGGGGTTCGAGTCCCTCTGGGCGTGGTGAATGATCAGAAAACAGATAGAATCGGTCAAGCGGGGTGTTGTGGGCCTGCTCTCGTCGCCTGGGGAGGAACTCGGGCGGTGGGGTAAGTTCGCCAAGTTCCAGCTCCAGTTGTGGAAGTTCTGCGCCAAACGCCTTCGGGCGAACAATGCGGCAGCCATGAGCACGTCGCTGTGTTTCCGGACGATCTTCGCGATGGTGCCGGTGATCGTACTGGCGGCGCTGGTCATGAAAGCTACCGGACAGTTCGAGGACTACAAGACGTCGCTGACGCAGTTCCTGACCACCAGCGGATTATCCGATATTGAGCTCGCCCCGCAGCAGGCCGACCCGCCGACGCCCGAGACGAACGCTGCGACCCAACCGAGCGAGAAGACCAACCTTGCGAAACATATCCAGAAACTCATTGACAGCGTGGAAGAGAAGGTAACGCTGGGGGCGGTCGGGCCGATCGGAATAGTGTTGCTGGTCTGGTCGGCGGTGACGATGCTGACCACGATCGAGCGGTCGCTGAACCGCATCTTCGGAGCCCGCCAAAGTCGCCCTCTCGTGCGACGGGTGATGGTCTACTGGACGGCGGTCTCGCTGGGCCCGGTCCTGATGACAGCCACCGCCTTTGCCGGGAGCATGATGCTGGAGAAAATACAGGGCGTGTCGGTTCTGTCGTGGTTGCTCGCGTTTGTCGGTTGGGCCGGGCCCATTCTTGTGGGCATTCTCCTGCTGGCGGGGTTGTACAAGCTCATGCCCAACACGCGCGTCCCGACGAAGGCGGCGATCGGGGGAGCAACCATCGCGGTGCCCCTCTGGCTGCTGGCTGAATGGGGCTTCTCGCTCTACGTTCGGGACCTGGTGGGCAAGGGCAGCATCTACGGAACGCTGGGGCTGATCCCGCTGTTCCTGATCTGGTTGAACTTCTCGTGGTTGATCTTCCTGTTCGGGGCGGAACTGGCCCATACGGCGACGAACCTGTCGCGGATGGACCTGGAGGAGAAAGCCGAGAAAATTCTGCTCGGCCCCATGGAGCTGCTGGGCGCGGCGCTGGTGGTGTGCAGGCGATTTGTCGTCGGCCAGGCCCCGGCTTCGGCGCCGGACGTAGCCGAGGCGCTGCGCCTTCCGGACCTGTCGGCCCACAAGCTGCTGGATCGCCTGATGGAATCGCGTCTGCTCTGCCAGACAGAGCAGTTCGGGCGCCAGGTCTACACGCTGGCCAGGCCCGCCGAGACGATCAGCGTGCGGGAGATCGTCGAACTTCCGCTGGGCGTCGGTGAGGCGAATTCGCCATCCGGCGACACGGTCATCGGACGTGCGATTAACGCGGCGCGGAGACGAACGGGAAATGCGTTCGGAGAAATGTCGCTGGCTGAGGTGGTGGTCGGCGGGAGCGACCTTGTGGATACCCCCGAAGCAACGTAGAATTATACTCGATGGCGCCGAAGGCCCCAGGCGGAACACCGTGTCGGGCTCCACGTAAAAATGTAAGTTCGGATATACGGAGAATGTCTGTTATGAATAAATATGCAGTTAGCGTAATCCTTGCAGCGGCGATGTTGCTTACGGTTTTTCCGGCGGTAAGCCCGTGCCATGCCGCAGACTCGGGGCCCAACTCGCGGATCATCAACGACTGGATGCTCCAGGACCACGGGAAGGATATCGCCCAGTGTTTCACGTCAGCCCGGGACTGCCAAATCGAGAGCAAGATGCTGGCGAGCGTTCTGGCTGAAACGCCTAATCCGAAGCTCCAAGCCGAGTTGAAATCGCTGACCGGATCGAAAGTCGCCGGTAAGGACCCGCGCTGGCGAGCCCTTTACGTTAAAGCCTGCCAAGCCCGCCGCGCCGCACGACTTACGAACCTTCTGAAGATGACAAAGAAGATCGTATTCACCAAGCACTACAATATGGGCGGTTCGCACTACGCCTATACCGAAGGTCTGTCCGACGCCCAGTCCGAGCGTCATTTCAAGCCCGGATCGGCGCTTTGCATTTGGGAAATGGAAGGCTCCAAGGCCAAGATCACAACGCTTATCGACGACCCCAAGGGAGTCATCCGCGACCCGGACGTATCGTACGACGGTAAGCGTGTGCTCTTCTCGTGGAAGAAGTCCGACCGGAAAGACGACTATCATCTATACGAGATGGACCTGGCTAGGCGGAAGATCAAGCAACTGACAACGGGCCTCGGTTTTGCCGACTACGAAGGCTGCTACCTTCCCGACGGAAATATCATGTTCAACTCGACGCGCTGCGTGCAGACCGTCGACTGCTGGTGGACCGAGGTCAGCAACCTGTACATCTGCGACGCCCAGGGCAAGCACATGCGTCGCGTGGGGTTCGACCAGGTGCACTCCAACTACCCGCAGGTCCTCGCCGACGGACGAGTTATCTACACCCGATGGGACTACAACGACCGCGGGCAGCTGTACCCCCAACCGCTCTACCAGATGAACATCGACGGAACCGCCCAGACCGAGTATTACGGCAACAACTCCTGGTTCCCCACGACCATCGCACATGCGCGGGGCATTCCAGGCTCCGACAAGCTCATCGCCCTGGCGTCGGGGCATCACTCGATCCAGGCCGGAGCACTGATCCTGATCGACGTTAACAAGGGTCGCCAGGAAACCAGCGGAGCCACGCTCGTAGCGCCATTGGTAACCGATAAAAAAGATAGACGCTATCGTCGCGTGGACGGGTACACCGGGTTCAACGGACACTTCATGTACCCATACGCAATCAACGAGACCGAGTATGTCGCAAGCTACAGCGCCTCCCAAACCAGGCGCGACTCGATGAACGGGTACGGCGTCTACTACGTCCGTCAGGACGCAGCCCGCGAATTGCTCGTCGACGATCCGAAGATCTCGTGCAACCAACCGGTTTTCCTGATCCCGCGCAAGGTCCCGCCCATCCGCCCGAGCACGGTCGACTACACGAAAACAACCGGAACGTACTACGTGCAGGACATTTATTTCGGACCGGGGCTGAAGGGCGTTGAACGCGGCACGGTGAAGAAACTACGCGTGGTGGCGTTGGACTTCCGAGCCGCCGGCGTGGGAAGCAACAACAACGGCGGGCCCGGCGGAGGGGCGCTGGTAAGCACGCCGATCGCCATTAACAACGGAACGTGGGACGTGAAAACCGTGTTGGGCCAAGCTGACGTGTACCCCGACGGATCGGCGTTCTTCGAGGTCCCCGCACGCACGCCGCTGTACTTCCAGGCCATCGACGCCAAGGGCGATGTCGTGCAATCGATGCGGTCGTGGTCTACGCTCATGCCGGGCGAGAAGTTCTCGTGCATCGGGTGTCACGAGTCCAAAAGCGCCGCCAGCCCAGCCGGCAAGACCACACGAGCAATGACCGCTGGCCCAAAGAAACTCACACCGTTCTACGGTTCGCCGCAGGGCTTCAGTTTCCCCAAGATCATCCAACCCATCCTCGACAAACATTGCATCAAGTGTCACTTCGATCGCGACAGCGGTCCGACGAACATGTCGGCGATTGGCGGGAAGAAGGCGACAATCCCCACCAGTTGCTCGCATGTCCACAGCGGCGACGGACCGGCCGCCCTCAGCGACGGCCTGGAACCGAAGAAATCCTCTGACCACTCTATCCCGCGATTCACCTGGTGGGACCACAGGGGCAGCAAGGAATGGGTGCAATACAACTTCAAGGCTCCCTCGAAGGTCACCGCAGTCAACGTGTACTGGTTCGACGACACCGGTAGAGGAGCCTGCCGCACACCCGCGTCGTGGAGGCTTATGCACCGCGACGGAGGCAAGTGGAAACCGGTAAGCAACGCAAGCACATTCGGCGTGGAGAAGGACAAGTACAACTGCGTCACGTTTGACGCGGTAACCACCGACGCGCTCCGGCTGGAGGTCCAACTGGAAAAGAAGTTCTCCGGCGGGATTCTCGAGTGGAAGGTCACACGCGAGACCGGCGGCGATCTGAAGCTCGCCAAACCCAAAGATGTCCCCAAACTCCCCAAAGGCGTGAAGAAGGCCTTCAGCCTGCTGGGCAAGACGACGACCGACAAACGGGCCGGGCGGAACTGGTCGGACTCTTACCTTGTCCTGACCCGCAAGGGGCGCCCGAACAATATTGTCAACTGGCTAAACGTCCAGTCGATTCCGCCGATGCTCCCGCCCTACTTCGCCGGAGCCTGCAAGAGCTCGCTGATGACCCAACTCCGCAAAGGGCACAACAATGTGAAGCTCTCACGCGAAGAACTCGACAAGATCGCATGCTGGATCGATCTGCTCGTACCATACTGCGGCGACTACATGGAAGCCAACGCCTGGCCGGAAAGCGGAGTGAAAAAGTACGAACACTTCCTCAAGAAACGAAAAGCGATGGAAGCCATCGAGCAGCAGAATATCAAGGCTCTGCAGAACAAGGCCACCCGCTGATAAGGAGTTCGCGACTACAGTAGATTTGCAAAAAACTCCTCCCAAAAGCGCTAAGCCGCAAGCGGCAAACACTATTGCCCACAAGCTAACGTGGAGTCGTGCCGCTTGCGGCTTAGCGCTTTTGGGAAGCTTGACGCCTAGTCTTCTGACCGGTGGGGCTTTTCCACCGAGCAATAGCGTCCCGTTTTATTTGCTTACGAGCGCCCTTGCAACAGGGCCTTCTTTGCATTGGAAGTTTCGGTTCTTCGCGCGGCGGCTTTTTCGCGAGCAAGCGCGTGCCTACTTGTATAATTTCTTCTCAGGGCGGCTTCTTCTTCAAGAATCTCCACAGAGAATGTAGGGGTGTAATCGCTATGGACGGATGCACCCGACCCATCTTGCCTGCTCTCTTCCGCCGGATCATCAAACGCAATAGTGTCTGAAGAGACTGAGGCGAAAGGGTCGTCTCCGTTTATGACACAAACAACCTGCGGGATATGCCAATATTCTTTGTCACCAAAGATAGCGATATGGTGCACAGGGGCACACATATCCCAATACAACGTATCGGGACACTCAAGTGCTGCGCTTGTCATCTTCGGTCCTCTGTGTCCCAGGGTATTGGTGCGAATATTCAGTATCGAAGTGACATTCGACTCGACATGACCGCCATTGGCGCCGCCCCACGTGTCATCAGCACGAATCTCGATAACCGGGAGCCCTTGTTCTTCGGTCCAGGCGGCAAATGCATTTCTCCCTCCCGCCCCCAACACGCTGTCGCTGTTGCTATAGCTCATCAGACATATCACCCGCCCTTGCGCATTGGCCTTTATCGCCTCGGCCCTTGCCCTGCCGTGATTGTCGGCGTACTTGATGCAAATACCATCAAAGCCGTCTGCAACATAGTTATCCCTTAGCTTCTCGGCGTAACGCTGCATTGCCTTACTCGCCAAACCGTCAAACACAACAAGTAACACATCTTTTCTTATGTGGTTGTCGGCGACCTCATCTTCCCTCATTACGATATTTGTTTCTATGCCATTATTTGAGATTGCGACATCCATTTGCGAAGGGACACCGCATCCGCTCATGCTCGCAACAAGGATAATACCGACTAGAACATTCGTTATACACTCACGCTTCAACGCCACAGGAATAGCTCCTATTTGGGGAGCCGGAGAGCATCCAACGCTCCGCATCAACCCTGTTTACACATGGCGCATCCGTTCAGCCGTTTCGTTGAAGCCAGGAGACTGACCCCGAGCCAACCGGGACAATATGACATCCGATTCGGCTCTCGTCAAGAACGGAATTCGATAATCCAGCGGTCGCCACAGACAAACTCGTCAGATTACACCTGAAAACACCCAGGCATTCTGTCCCCCTACTTCATGATCAAAACCGCCCGGCGAGACATTGCCTCCTTCGCAGAACGATACTATAAACCAATTGTTGACCGAAAATATTCCATCCGATTTATGTGTTCATCACGCATGGGCGTACAACTGGCGAGAATAAACCCGACAGTTGTTTCCGCCTGCCCCTTTGGCTCGCATAAGTGCGGCATCGGCAAGCAAAAGCGCCTCTTTCAATGTCGCTGCGTCTTGCGAACATGCCGCAAGTCCGGCGCTGATCTGCAGATGCTCTGATCGCGTCGCGTCCACACAAATAGTGGTTTCCTCGGCAAGGCGTACGATCTTATCTGCGACACCGCTGGCTTGATCGGCTTGGCAATCCCTTAGGAGGACTGCAAATTCGTCACCGCCAAGTCGAGCCACTTCATCTGTGGCGCGAATGGCTTTTCTGAGCGCCGCGGTAAACGCAATAAGAACGCGGTCGCCAGTTTCATGCCCGTAGATATCGTTGAACGATTTGAAGTTGTCCACATCGATCATAATAATACTCGATGCCCCCCCACTACGACTTCGCATCAGGTCATCCTTGTGCATCGCCTCCTCGAAGTAGCGTCGATTGTGCAACCCGGTTAGCGGATCGGTCGTGGCCTGCTGTCTGTTTTCCGCGACCAGACGCAGTGAGGTTATTGCTGTCCCGACCATCTGGCCGTATATACCGAGCACCTCCAGGGCCTCTTTTGAAAATGCGTCACTGCGATTGCTGCGAAGATGCATCCATCCAAGCATGTTCGTTCCACTGGTCAGCGGTATGCAACAATAACTGCCCGTATGAGACTCCCAGGCGCAATCCGAACAACCCGTTAATGAGTTAGTCGCATCGGCGACATAATAAGTCTGTCCGATGCGTGCAGCGCGACAGAGACGCCAATCCTTACGCAGGCGCTGCATAGCCGCATCGTCGTCTCGATTAACAACCTGCTGATCGACAATCATCATCGGCGTTTCCACAAGCCCCTCATTTCCTATGGTGTTGATCGCCAGGAAGTCCGGCTCGAAAATATCCATAACGTGCTGTGCCAACACGCAAATCACCTGGTCCTGATCGATCTCGCTGGTTACGGCCTGGCTCAGGGAAACAGTACTGGCCAACCTGCGCGCACGGATCTCGATCTTGCGTTCGAGCTCTATGCGCTGGCGCAGCGCCGCTGCCTTAGCGTAACGTGAATAGAGCAACACAAAACCGAGATGTTCTGTCATGATCCGCTTGCGAAACACCGCTTCCATCTTACCGAACGTCGTGGCGTCGATCTTGTCGCGATGCGCCGCTTTTTTCAACACTTTTGTACAGGCGTAGTCCAGGCAGTGAAACACCGAGGTAATATACGGTTCCGGAACGCCTTTTTGAGCGCAGAACATCGCTAGCGGCTTCAGATGCGATTCGCGTACTTTGGGCGACCAGGGCTTGAGCCCTCGATCCAACCACTTCCGCATTCGATCACGAATTTTGCCCGGTCGATCCGAACTACCGAAAAGCCTGGCTCCGTCAGGCAATATGCTCAAGCGACCGAACATAAGATTCAAGATCACATCGGAGGAGTCAGCGATCATCTTCCTGACATCCTCAAGCAAACTTATTTCTGATTTGTGCAGGCGAAAAAGCTTCGCCGCCTGAGATGCCGAAAGCTGCATCAACTCATCTGGAGACCATAACTCTGAACATTGACTTATCACTTACAAATTCCTCACTGCGCCCTATCGCATATCTCACAAGCCCGACGTTTCGAGCCCTTCCAGAACGTCGCGAAGGACGCCCATGCCTGTAAAAAGTATCGGCATTTATAGGCCTAAAAGCCATCAATCAAACGAAGAATATTGCTATTATTGCAATTGTGACATTTGTGATTTTCGTCGATGGCCCAAGGGAGATATGCGTCTGGATTGTCAGGGATTTTCAGAGAAATGTTAGATTCGCCGATCCGCGGAAATTCAGTCGGCGATCGCTTTCCAGCCTTGATTAAGATCCTCGAGCAACGAAATGACCTCCACGAACATCTCAGGATCATTCTGGATATGCGCCTTGGTCAGATGCTCAATCATGAAGTTGTAAAGCCGCCTGAGATCCGAGGCGATTTCCCCACCCTCATCCAGATCGAGCACGCTGTTGAGTTCGACGATAATGTCGGTAGCCTTTGCGATATACTGGCCTTTTGCCGCGAAATCTTCCGCTTCAAGCGCAGTGATCGCCTGCCTGAGAGCTTTTATCGCCCCGTCGTAGAGCATGACGATAAGCCCGCCGCGTGATTGTGTTGTGATTGCGTTACTCTTATATGCCTCTATAGCGCCCATAATCGCACCTTATTTTATGTTCTTCGCTGTTCTATTCTTCGCTGCTCGTGCCTATCGGTCTGACCGATGCAAACACCGCGTCAAAGACAGCCCTCTGTGAATCCAGTCTGGCCAATGCGGCCTCCAGACGTGCATATTTTTCTTCCAGGTAGATCTGCTTTGTTTCCAGCAGACGCTCCTGGCGTTCAATGTTTTTCTCAGCGGCATCCATCGCGTCGCTATACTGCTCTCTCTTAACGCCGAGGACACCTGTTGCAGTGTCCGTAATCGCCGAGACGCGATCGTAAAGCACGTTTCCGAATCCCTGGCGAACACGTACGTCGGCGTTGGCGGTGTAGGCTCCCGATCCGTCCCAAACAGCGGTGAGATTGAGAAACTGCTCGGGGTTATCAGCTAATCCGCTCAGCGTGTCGCCATCAATGGTCATGTCGCGCCATTCAGATTCGCTGTCTTTCTTGATCCTTGCCGCAGTAACCTCACCGCTCGCGTCGAAATCGATCCGAACGTTATAATTCCCGCCCTCGGTGCTGTCATGCGAACTGGAGAACTGAACATCGTCGATATCAGAGGCGCCCGTTCCAGCCCCCCCGATCAAATTCAACACGCCCTGATAATCGTTGGTAAGCGCCGAAGCCAGTGCATCCTTATCAAGAGCGAGCTTGCCAATCTCATCAAACATCGGAAGACCGTTGGCGTCGCGTTTTCCGAACTCCAATCCGATTTCCGAAGCCATCGTGTATGTGTCAGTACCTGAAAGGAATCCGGGAACCGCCGAGGTAATGCCCGCTCGCAATGAATCAAGCAAGCGAGTAATGCTCGAATCGCCCTGAAGGATACCGCCTGTTTCGCTCGCGTCGTTATACCCGGCGTAGGCGTTTATTTTATCAACCAGGCCGTTGTAAATTTCCACCAGATTTTCCATGCCCAACTGCAACGCATTGGTGTCGCGGTTGACGTTGATCGACGTTGTTCCCGCGGCACGGGCTGTGACCGTGACGTTCGGAATCACATCGGTCATCGTATTTGAATCACGAGTGATCCAATCGGCTGGAGGATATCCGTCCACACGAACCTGTAGGTCTTGGGCGGCTTGGGTTTCGATAAAATCTGTGCTATCGAAGCCTTCGATCGTAGTGCCCAGGTTATCGACGGTAATGTTGTGACTTGTCCCGGTGTCTTTTCCCGCCAGGACCAGGTGATACGCCGAACCGTATTCCAGTAGACTCGCCGACACACCCGGGTTCTGGGCGTCGTTATTTATCAGTTCGACCAGGTCGGCCAGCGTGGTGTCGTCGCTTACGCTGATCGAGCGGCTTACTGAGTCGTAAGTGTAGGCGAATGTTCCGGTTCCGGCGGCGGTTTTAGTCCAGTCGGCAGCGTCGTTCAGTTCGTCGACAGCGTCGCCAGCGGTCAGTGTCTGGGTCATGGCGCCTTCTGCGGCGCCGGTTTGGGCGGTCAGACTGAGATAAGATTTTCCAGTTTGACCGTCGACTTCAACGGTGGCTGCGTCATATCCGCTGACGGCTTGGCTTTGAACGTTGATCAGGGATGCGACTTGGTTCATCGAGTAACCGGTGCTGGCGTTGAGGACAACACCGGTAATATCATTTTCATCGCCGAAGTCAAACGTGTATGTCGCGCCATTCGCACTTGTGGTGAACCAGGTTGCGTCTGGGTCGACGGCTCCGTTGAGGTTCAGAGCTGTGGATTTGGCGACACCAACTGTAGTTGTCGTTTCAGCCAGACCAGTATCGTGTACAAAGCGATTGGTCTGAGCGAGCTGGTTTATAATTACTTCGTGCGTGCCTTCTATTGCTCCACCGGATGCCGATGCGGTCAGAATAGTGGTGTCCAGCGACGAAGCGATTGTATTTTCGAGAACTGCGTCACTTCTCAGAGAGTCGACTTCCGCCTTGAAGAACGCCAGGCGGGATTCGAGATCGGCCATGGCGTTGTCTTTTGCCTGCCATTCGGCCTTCTGCATATTGAGCCTGTTTAGGGGCAGGCGATTGTAGGCCATTGCACTAGCGACCATAACGCTAGTGTCGATGCCTGAAAATACGCCGCTGAGTCCCAAATCGGCCATGCCGTGCTCCAATGCCGGTTAAATATCTTGTAAACTATCCCGTCACATTAATTATCGATGCGCGGGGTGAAAACTTTAGATATTTCGCACTACAAAACCGTTTAAGCACGACAGCCATAAGCACTGGTAATACAGGATGTTATGAGTGCATAAAAATACCGACCGCGAGACTTTACAAATTCCCTGTCTCGCGGCCGGTTTATGCACGAGGTGGACCGAGCATTCGGGGGTGCCGGTGTTGGGTCCTCGACCCACCTATTTTTCTACTTTAGACCTTTACGCCGGTATTAACCCAGAAGCTTCAGGGCCATCTGCGGCATGGAGTTGGCTTGGGCAAGCATGGAAATACCAGCCTGTGCCAACACCTGGTTACGAGTCATGTTCGCCATTTCGGTCGCAACGTCTACGTCCGAGATGCGTGACTCAGCAGCCTGAAGGTTTTCAGACTGAATGTTCAGAACGGTACCGGCAGCTTCAAGACGGTTCATGTAGTAACCGAGTTTCGCGCGGTACGTATCTTTGTTGGTGATAGCAGTCGAAACCGCCGACAGTGCGCCAGTGGCGCCAGTGGTTGTTGTAAGGTCAATGGCGCCTGCATCGGCGGCTGTAGTCGCTTCGTTGAAGTCAGCAGCGACATTGTCCATCGACGCGATAATCTCGACACCTGTGCCCATGGTGAATGTCTCGGCCGCTCCGCCGACACTTCCTTCAAGCTGGAGGCGATAAGCATTGTAAGTGGAGTCATACTTCGCACTTGCAACCGGCGTGGCATAGTCAGCTCCGCCATTTACAGCCGCTGCTGCGGTATTGATGTCTTGGACCAACTGGTTCAGTGAAACGCCAGTTGTGGTTTTGTCGCCATTTGCGCCACCTGTACCGTAGTCCAGATTGATGTTGCCTCTGGCGCCAAACGCGAAGCTGATTTTGTCAGTCGTGTCATTGGTAATTTCCGCACCCGTGATGTATGTATCACTGGCGGTGGCTACGTAGACATTATTGGTCATAATGTCAGACGTGGCGGATGATGAGTTCAGACTGGCGTCATTGGCGATCTGCGAAGCACGCATGTCGTCAGTGGTGAACGTGATCGAAGCACTACCAATGTGGAAGTCAACACTTGCGGTGTTTCCGTCCAGCAGGGATGTGCCGTTAAACGAAGTCGATTCGGCGATACGCGTTACTTCAGCGGCAAGCTGCGTATATTCGTTATCCATGATGGTTCGCTGTGCACCTGAGTACGATCCGGTCGCGGCCTGTTCAGCCAGTTCCTTCATACGTACAAGCAGGTCATCGATAACCGCCAGGGCGCCTTCAGCAGTCTGCAGCATGGAAACCGCGTCCTGTGCGTTACGACCGGCCTGGTTAAGCTGGGCAACGTCGGCCCTGATAAGTTCGCGGACAGCCAACCCGGCCGCATCATCCTTCGCGGAGTTAATCCGCTGACCGGATGAAAGTCGTTCGACGGACGTGGCCAGCGAGTTGTAGCTCGAGCCCAGGTGCCGTGCAGCGTTGGCTGCCATAAGGTTGTTCTTAATCGAAAGCATGGTATTACCTCTCCCTCGTAAGCGTTCCCGTCGTCAGGCATACACAGCCTGTCATGTTTTCGTTCACAGGAACTTGGAGTTTTAAATTTAGCTGGCGACTTTCGCTTTGTCGCCTGACACTAGCTAAGTTGCCCGTGTCCAGTGCTAGTTATCGAAGAGTATTCCGATTACTTAAGGACTCATATAAAAAAAGTTAAAATAGGTAACATAGCCAAACTGTACAGCTTTCAACTGAGCACCCGCAGCAATCCAGCACCATAACTGCTTTATAAAAAAGAACTTGAGAAACACACAACCCTTGTAGAAGTGAGAAGATTTGACATTTTATTCCGGTTTATGAGCGCGCAAAAAAAAAGCTTATCTCCGAAATTTGTGATTATTTTCAACTCCCCCTTGAGTCCCCGCCTGAAAGCTTGGCTATAAGATTCCCCGAACCACAATGTTTTCCGCAGCGCGTGCAATGGCGCCAGGCGTATCGAGCTGTCCGCTTTCAAGCAGCATTTTTGCTTCAGCCACTGCCTGGAGATCTACGATGTCACTGGCTACCGCTTTGCGGATGTATGATTCGTGGACCGACTCACCGGCCTGAGGGCGCTGGGCCGACGCGGTCTGCTGGGCGCCAACCAGGTCAGAAGCCTGCTGGGCCGGAGTGCTTCCAGCGCCAAGGCCATTTATGTTCGATGTATTGTTATTTGAATCTATTCTCACAGTTAGCTCCACGTTCAATGTCCGACACTTATATTGTCGATGAGCATGCCGAAAACTTTAACTATTCCTTCAACAATTACGTTATTTTTTCACATTTGTTGCATGAATCTGCGTGCTTTTTGTGTTCAGTTTTGGGCTTATTGCTGCATGTATCGGATCTGGAAGAGTTTGCGCTAATTCGTAAGCTATGAACTTCTCAAACGCCACCGGACTTATCATCGCGATTCGCCAGTCCATCATGGGGTCAGCCCCGGATCTAATCTGTTTTTCGAAATAACGTTTGATGCGTTGTTCAACGGCTTTGTCGGCAGTATCCCATACGTGATCAACCGCCCAGAGCAATCTTCCCCTTTTCAGGTCCAGCATACGCAGCGAAACCCCTAACTGCATTCGAGGATGAGGGCGGAAATCGTTAATCGATCCCAGCAGGACCCCGTCGCATTTAAACGTCTCTCGCATCTCCTTGAGTTGATCGAGCGTCAAACCACCGCGTCCCACCATCGAAATTTCTGGACAAAGCGGATCCTGCCTGTCCACTACATCCAACCCGAACAACCCGCGGGCCTGAAGCGCATGGGAAATCGCCATGGTCATATCCCGAGCGATGCCCGGATAGCTGTTCCGCTCAGTCAAACCCATGAAAACCACGCTATTAACACCTGTCAACGGGCGACTTAGGGCCTTGATCGACGCTACGGGCTCCGGGCTGCTGATGGTGCAACCGCACTGAACGAGCAAGCCCGACATCAGCAGTGTAAATATCGCGAGATTATTTAAGATTCGCACCGGTCTTCTCCTCAGTTTTGACTACGAGCGGAGTTTTCGGATCAGACCGCTCAGGGGCAACCCCACCGCTCATCAACACGTGCAGACGCGTAACGCCCTCGATCAGAACTTTCTGAGACTCCCGCATCTCAGAACGGTAACCCAAGATATCTTTCTTCCATTGCGTCAGCTCTTCGCGCATTTCAACCAGCACGGTGTTGGCTTCTGTAAGTTCCTTCTCCGCCCTGGCCAGATCGCCCTGGAGCTTGCTGATCTGTACTTGCGAAGCCTTATCTTTCTCCATGAGCGTCTGGTGCTTGACATGCAATGCATTGAGTTTTTCCACAGATTGTCCGTATTTTTCGGACAGTCTCGCCGCAATATCCACCGCAGTATTGGCGTCCCTAGCCGCATGCTTATCCTCCACCAGATCTTCAAGATAATTGGCGCTTTGCGGTGGGGTCTTCTCGACGACAACCACCTCCTTGGGCGTGTAAGACGGGAATTTGTAATCACACCCCGCCAACATCGCCCCAGCCAACATAACAATACCCATCATTTTAATATTCCGTCGCATGCTTTATCTCCTTAGAGTACGTCATTTACCGTTAATCGTTATTTATATTAGAGTTATGCCTACTGGCCTGCATAAACGCAGTTCAGATGAAACACCCTTCCGCACCCGCAGGTAATCTCGACGACCGCGCCGTTTTCGGTTTGTTCGACTATGCGGCCTTGCGGTTGGGCTTCAGACGCATCTGGCGATCTTGTCGGGCCAGAAACACCCAATCGCTTGTGACCCGCTACAGTCACCTCGTCTCGTTTCAATATTTTGCCCGTCTTAAAAGACATAGTTAAGTTCCATTAAATACGACAGTTAGCCCGTTTAATTTTCATTTGAGCTTAACCGACAATTTGAACAACAGTCCTGCGTGAAGTTGGCTTACGCGTGACTCGGTTATCTCCAGGACCTGTGCGATTTCCTTCATCGACAGTTCGCGTTCGTAGTACAATAGCAGGAGTATGCGGTCCCTTTTTGGTAGCTCTGCGATTGCTGTCGCCATTCGTTCAGCAAGTTCTTTCTTCTCTAACTGATCGCTTGGTGAGGGGTTATGATCTACAGGCATGAGCGACGCCATCGCTGGCGCCTCATCACTCAACCCGTGAATCGAGAGGAACTGCTGGGTTCTGCCCTGCTGGAACAGTTTATATAGTTGCTCCAGGGAGATCCCGGCCTCTCTTGCTAATCGCTCATCGCTGGGCGTGTCACCCAACTGGGCGGTTAATTTCTCGTAAAGTTCCTGCACATCGCGGATTCGGCGATGAACTGTAGTCGGGACGAATGTTTTCGATCTGAGTTCATCGATAATCGCGCCCCGAACGCGAATATAGGCGTAAGTTGTAAATTCGGTGTCTTTCCCTGGATCGTACGCCTTGGCCGCACGCACCAATCCCAGCGTGCCTGCCGAGATCAGATCCTCCATATCCGCATTGTTAGTCACATACGACGCTATTTTGCGGGCCATTCGACTGACCATTTCCAAATTTTCGACTATCCAGTTTTCCTCTGCCGCCTCGCGACCCTGCTGAGCGTAGGCACAAGAAGCCCTCGCCTTTAACGCACGGGTCAAAGTCACACTATCGGCCGTAGATGTCGTTTCTATACTCACTGTTTCCCTTCCCCGCCCCGGGCATGATCGACATGGGCCTGGACCGCTGCGTCAGCAATAATCCGAGCTGCAATCGTACCGGCCACACTAACCACAAAATACAACACCACCGCGCCACCCAGCGCTCTCATGCTGCATACGAAAACATCCACGTCGCTGAACCATCCAACAAACGAAAGGACAAAAAAGCCAATAACCGCCGCCATCATCGCCATGTGTCTCATGAGGGCGATCTCCGCTCAGGCGTTTTGTATTTTGTTAATGACAACATCTCAATTCTCCAGTCCATCAGCGGGCGGCGCCGGCGGGGACAAGATTTTCAGATTCCAGATTCACCGTAACCGCCGATTCAATCTGCGTTCCGGGTACAATTTCGTCGTATGCGACAATCGGAAGCTGCGGAAGCTGGCGCGAAAGCAATGACGCCAAATGAGGCCGCAAACGCCGATCACAAAGCAACACAACCTGATCGTGCCCGTTTCCCACCGCGGTTCGCCATCCTTCGACCACTTCCCGGGCTAATTCGAGCACCTTCTCAGGCGGAAGGTTAAGAGTTTCACCGTCAGGCCCGTTTCCAAGACTGTTGCAAAGCTCGTATTCCAACGAAGGGGCCAGAACAATCGACCAGATATTCGAATCAGCGTCGAGGCTTCGCTCGGTGATCGTCCTGACCAGCGCCTTACGCGTAAGTTCGGTCAGCATGCCCGGTTCCTTGGTCCTGCCTGCATGATCACCAAGCGCTTCGATAATTTGCGTCATATCGCGAATGGGTATATTGTCGCGAAGCAGATTCTGCAGCACTCGATGCAACAGGCCCATCGGGACAAGGTCTCCGATAACCTCATTTATCAGCGTGGCGTGCTTTTGGCGAAGACGCTCGACAAGCTCCTGGGTGTCGTCGCGGGAGAGAAGCTCACATGCGTGACGCTTCAACGCCTCCGACAGATGCGTCACCAGAACAGATTCCGGATCGACAACGGTGTACCCGTTGAGTTCGGCTTGTGATTTCTGTTCGGCGTCAACCCAGATCGCCGGAAGGTTGAACACCGGTTCTTCTGCGCTCTGACCGGCAATTTCCTGTGTGACCGTTCCCGGATCCATCGCCATGAACTTCTGGGGTTCCAGCTCACCAGTCCCGATAACATGATCGTGCAGGCGAATTTCGTATGTGTTGGGTTCGAGCGCTATGTTGTCGCGCAATCGCACCAGGGGCAAAACGATACCGTACTCCTTGGCGAACCGTCGGCGTAGCGGTGCTATTCGGTGCGAGAGGCTGTTCTTCTGCCTGGGATCAACGAGTTTGATCAGCCTGGCTCCAACTTGAATCGCCAGACGATCCACATCGAGCAGATCTGTGACAGGGGGTTCCTTGGCTTCTTCGCTTGTGTCTTCGGGTTTGGTTTCTGCGGGTTGTGCTTCACTTCGGTTTAGCGTTCTAGCCAGCAAACCCATGCCCAACGCCAATCCGACCAACGGAAGTTTTGGGAAACCCGGTACGAACACCATTAGTCCGAGCACGACCGCTGCTATCCCGAGCGGTCGGCCTCGAGCGAGCATCTGGTGCACCATATCGTGACTGAGACTGTTCGTCGAGTTGGCTTTACTGATAAGGAAACCCGACGCGGTCGAAATTATAATCGCCGGTATCTGCGAGACCAGCCCGTCGCCGATAGCGAGAACTGAATATGTTTTGATTGATTCCCCTGCGGTCAGACCTTCTGTCATTCCGACGGCGAATCCGCCGACGAGGTTAACCGCGGTTATGATGAGCCCTGCGATAGCGTCACCGCGAACAAACTTACTGGCGCCGTCCATTGCACCGTAGAATTCACTTTCGCTGGCGACTTTCCGGCGTCGCTCGCCGGCCTCCTCGGCGCCAATTATTCCCGCGTTCAAATCAGCATCGATCGCCATTTGCTTACCGGGCATGGCGTCGAGATTGAACCGGGCGGCTACTTCACTTATTCGCTCGGCGCCCTTGGTGATCACGACGAACTGGATAATAACGAGAATGAGGAACACCACCAACCCGATAATCAAACTACCCTGGGCCACCAGATTACCAAACGTTTCGATGATCGCGCCCGCATCGCCCTGGGTTAAGATCAGGCGGGTGGACGCCACGTTCATAGACAACCTGAACAACGTAACGAACAGCAGCAGCGACGGGAAACTCGAAAGTTCGATCGACTCCTTGGTCGCCAGCACCACCAGCAGCGTCGCAAGCGCAATGGCAATGCTGCACGAGAGCATTATATCGAGCATGAACGTGGGCAGCGGGATCAGCAGAGTCGTCAGTACGACCATCAGTCCGAAGGCGAAGACAATATCATTATGCGCAAGGAACCATCCCAGGCCCGCTGAGGTCGGGCCGTCGAGTTTGGCGCCTTTCATGTCGTCTTTCATGGGACTCATTATTTATTGGTGTTCTTTGATGTCGGCGGTTTGTTTTTCTTCATGCGATAGATCGTCGCCAGTATTTCCGCCACGGCGATAAAGAGTGTTTCGGGTATAACTTCGCCCGGTTCGCTGGCGGCGTACAAAGCTCTGGCCAGTTCGGGCTTCTCGATGATCGGGACGTCGTTGGCGCGTGCGATTTCCTTAATGGTTTCGCACATGAAGTCGGCGCCTTTTGCGACTACCTGCGGGGCGCCCATGGAGTCTGAATCGTAGCGGATCGCAACGGCGTAGTGGCTCGGATTGACAACAACCACGTCGGCGTCGGGCACTTCACGCAGCGTTCGCTTCTGGGCCATCGTAAGCTGTAGCGATCGAACGCGTCCCTTCGTTTCGCCCGAGCCCTCACGCTGCTTGTGCTCTTCCTTGATCTCCTGCTTAGTCATCCGAAGTTGTTTCTTGTGATTAAATCGCTGGTACAGAAGATCGACGCTCGCAATCACAATCAACGCCACCACAATCCTGATACTCAGGCCTACAACAAGCTGCGCCGCACCCAGAAGCGTTTCTGTCGGACTACTCCAATGCAACGCCACCAGCGTATCAAGCTGCCCGCCCATGTACTGCCATGCGACCGTCAGGAAGACCGCCATTTTCGCAATCGCAGTCAAGAGCTTCACTATCGACTTCATCGAGATGAGGTTTTTCATGCCCTTGATTGGCGATATGCGCGACAGGTCAAGGCGTATCGCTTTTGGCGAGTAGGCCCATCCGGCAACGAGCAGGCTGCCGGCAATAGAAGCAGCCGTCAAGGCCAACAGGAACGGTAAAAGCACAACAAAACACTGCATGCCTCTGGCGTACATCACATCACCGAACACCTGGTTTGAAAGCGGCGCGTCCAGGCTGAAGACCAGCCCCTCGCGCATTTGCAGGACGAACCATTGGTAGGATTGCGCGGCGGTGAGAAACAGCGTCAAAACGAGCGCACCGAGTATCATCGCCGAGGGGACGTCCTGGCTTTGGGCGATTTGGCCTTCCTGCCGCGACTTTTTAATTCGTTGCGGGGTGGCCTCTTCGGTGCGTTCAGATGCGGATTTTTCCGCCATATATTCTAGTGTCCTTGTTTATGCAGTCAGGTTAGTCTTCATCCACTTTGCCAACTCCACCGTAAATGCGTTTAATGACGGTGTGATGGTGGCAGCCAGAAATAATCCCGTTCCCACACGCAGCGGGAAACTGAACATCAGTATGTCCATTTCCGGAAGCACTCTCGCCAGGATGCACAGCAGCACCGACAAGACGAGAAACGCCGCGAGGATCGGCGCGGCGATTTTCAGTGCGAACAGCAGCATAGTCGACCCTGCTACTACAATACCGTTTGTGAGCAATCCGATATCCGGTACGGCGGCGATTGGGAATGCGTCGAAGCTTCCTCCGATTATTTTCAGCAGGAGATAATGCCCGCCAGCGGCCAGGAAGAGCAGCGCGAAGAGCATCTCGAAAAACATCGCGATTGCCTGGGCCTGCACCCCTGAGACCGGATCGAGCACGCCGGCGTCGTTGAATCCCATTTGTTGTGCGGCGATCATACCGCCCTGCTGAACGGCGGCGTACGCCAATCGGGCCATCAACCCAAGGGCCAAACCCAAAACCGCTTCCTGCATCAGGAGCAAAACCGCCTGAAGCCAATGCACCCCGATAACTCCGATCGCCGGTGGAGTGATAAAGGCGAAGAATACGGTTAACATCAGCACCAGTCCTGATCGAACCACAACGGGCACGGTCCGCCAACCGAAAATTGGCGCAACCAAAATGAACCCGCCTATCCGGGCGCTGAGCAGTGCGAAGGGCAACAGAATGGCAAGCCACATTTCCATTGTTATCCGCCAAGTCCCACAGATTGTATATGCGAGAACACTTCATGGGTGAACGCCACCGCCACTTGCATCATCCACCCCCCGCAAATCATCAAGACGACTCCGACAGCGGCGATTTTCAACACCATGCCCATAGTCATATCGCGAATTGACGTCACAGCCTGAAGCATTGCGACCGCCACGCCCACCAACAGCGCACTGGCCAGCACAGGCGTCGCGACCAGCAACGCGGTTTCCAAAGCTCTTCGTCCTATGTGTAATATCAGATCTTGATCCATGTCACACTTCAGGCAAAACTACCAACTAACGTTTTGACCACCAGTCGCCATCCGTCAACCAGTACGAATAGAATGATCTTAAACGGAAGAGAGATCATTACCGGCGGGAGCATCATCATCCCGGCGCTGAGCAATATCGCCGAAGTCACCAGGTCAACCACCAGGAACGGGATGAAGATCAGACATCCCATCTCGAAGGCCTTGCGAAATTCGCTGATGGCGAAAGACGGGATCATCACATATGCGGGAATATCCGCCGGTGTTGCCGGTGGGTCTTCGATACCGGCCATACTCATCATGAATTCGATATCCGCCTGATCGGTCTGAGCCAACATGAAATTCGACAACCCGTTGTAGGCGGTCTCGCAACCTTGGGCGAACGTGATATCGTCATCCAGATACGGTTGGATCGCCTCGGTGTTGATCTTCGCAAACGTAGGCGCCATCGTGAACAGCGTGAGAAACAGCGATAACCCGATCAGGGCGATTGTAGGCGGGATATTCTGCGTTGTCAGCGCCCGACGCAAAAATGAGAGCACAATGATAATGCGAGTGAAAGACGTCATCATCACCAGCATGCTGGGTAAAAGCGCCAGGAGAGTGAAGACCACCGCGAGCCTGACAGGCGCCGACCAGTCGCTGGCCTGACCGTCGTCGCCGGGACCTGTAGCCTTGTCAACGATATCCAGAACACGTCCCGGGCTGGGCAGCGAGTTTTTGGAAGACGGCTGAGTTTCAACACCCGACGTCAACGGGCCTTCCTGCGAAAAAACCGCCCCACTGTGAACTACCAGAATGGTGAACAAACCCAAAATAAGTTTTGATCGCAATTTATTCATTTCACCGTATCAATCCACCGGCTTGTCGGCGTCAGCATCCTTGCCCGCCCGTAGCGCAACATCGGCGTAGGCTTCTGGAAATGCACGAGTTACGTCGTCCAACCGGACAATACCCTGGGGCGAACTGGCAACCAGCAGCTTCATCGAACCAACCTGAAGCAAATGCACTGACTTTCGCGAACCGAGATAAGCGGTCTCCAAAACCGTGATTTGCCTGTTCTGCAAGCGACCAATGCGCGGAAGGAGCTTTTTGATCACAAAAATCGCCAAACCGCCAATAACTATCACAATCAGTGCAGCCGAGAACATCTGCCACATCAAACCGGTCATATCAACGCCCTCACTGCCCGGTTGCAACCCGAATTTCAAGGGCGCAGGCTTGGTTGTAGCCTGCTGGGCAAGACCCTGGCCGCTGATTGCAAACACAATCACTGCAACCAGCAGGCAAGCCGCGGTTTTTCCGATTCGGCGCAATGGGCGCAAGTCATTCATAGTAGATAAGAATGCACATAGCGTGCCAAAGTGATAATAAGCAATTTACAGGCCTAAAAAGCCTATTTTTGCTCTAAATCCCCCTGTTTTAATTTTCGTAAATTCCTCGATCCGCGCAAGAATCAGACATCAATACACGAAAGTGTTGAAAAAATTTACGATCCGCCTGGATGCACTCGGCTGGCTAGCTTTGATCAGTGGCCCGACGCCCCGGACCTGGAGCCAGTATCTTGTTAATCCGCACTCCGAGGTGGTCGTCAATAACAACGAGCTGTCCAGTGGCGAATCTTACGCCACGCAGGAATAAATCGATCGGTTCCCCTACTGCCTTGTCGAGCCTAAGAACTGACCCAGCAGAGAGTTGCAACAATTCCTGCACACGAAGATCCGTCTGTGCCACTTGCACCTGAACCGGCATGAGCGTCTCGAGGAGAATGTCAATTTGCCCGCTTCCTTCGCCCGTTGATTGATCCGTCGCTTCAGGAAGTTGGGCCTCCTGAACATCGATCGAATCGTCGCTTGTCTGCTCGGTTGCGTCTGATGGTATTTCGCTCACAGGTCTTTACCTCTAAATAATAAACTTATGTATAACACACTACTAATACAACAATTACGCTCCTATTTGCAGAGCATATTGCCCGTCGGAACTTACCGGATATCCCGATAGCACCGTCGTGCCTCCTACCGAAAGATCAAGGCGCTGGCCAATGCGTAGTTCTGACATCAGCACGTCTCCGATCTCCAGGCCCATTACCTGTCGCACCGACAGGTTAACTGTCATCAGCGAAACCGTCGCTGTCACAACTGCCTGTTCGACACAAGCCAGCATGTCTTCTTGCGAATTTTGCGGTGTTTTCTCGCTCGTATTGGCGGTAATTCCGTTACTGGCGATTTCAGCAACCAGGTCGCTGGCGAGAATGAACGATATTGGCGTCTGGCTATCTTCCTGGTCAACGCGAAACGCCATCAGGCAATACTCGTCTTCGCTTCTCCGATCGGGCAGAATTTCATCGACTTTAATCTGTGGTCCGCATTGGAGCGTTTTCCCGCTGATCATCCGATACCTGCCCGACAGCGCCTGGACAATAGAGACAACAACATCTCGCATCAGTGCGGATTCCAGAATCGAAAATTCATATCCATCCGTATTGACCGCCTCCGAACCGCCCAGCGCCTTGCTCACCCATTGGCGTGCAACCTGCCCTGATATCACCACCAACCCGCATTGTTCCGTATTCTCATACGTTATGGGGAAGTAAAAGCTGTCTGCGTCGCCCTCAAGCAAAGCCAATCGCCCGGCATAATGCTGGGTTAACGGTGCTGGCGCCAATTCGACCTCTTCGTGAAGTTGCTCGCCGAGTTCACATGATATATCCTTTGCAGTCTTTTCAGTGAACGACTTTATCTGGTCCAGTTGCGCAGGAGTAAAGCAGCACGGAACGTTCCAGTCGTAATCGCGGGTCTCGATCTGCTCTGATTCCGCCGGTCGCCCGTTTTTCACAGCGGCCAGGAGAGTCAGGACCGCTTGGTCGGATTTTGATGTAGCCTGGCTCATTGAACAATCCAATCTTTGAGGCTCACGTTGGCGATCATCGGGCGTCCACTCGGCCAGAGTCGTTCGTTAATCGAGTCCTGGACCTCTCTCCGCACACGGTTAATATTCTTTGCGCCTCTGACATCATTGAGCGATAAATTACTAAGGTAGATTAGGAGATGATTCTTCAATTCGTGCGTTTTTTTCGCGATGGCGGCTTCGACTTCCGCCTTGTCTTCCTCCAGCGAGCCCAGGCTGAATATCACCTTGATGTATCGCGTTGCCTGCGGTTCGTTAAGGTTGGTGATTATGGGTTCCAGGTCAAAATAGACATACCCTTGATCGCTATCGACGGGTGGGGTTTTTTCCGGTTCGCTGGGCTCGACTTCCTCTTGGGCTTCGACCTGTGCAGGTGCGGTCAGCCCGCTGGCGAAGTAACCGGCTCCGGCGAAAAGAACAATGACGCCGAGCGGTAGAAGGATCGCAAGGAGCTTGTCCATTATCCCGGTCTTACCGCCCGCATCACCGTCTTCGAGCGTATCTGTAAGCAACTGATCGTTTATGTCATCTTCTGGCATGGTTCTATTGCACTCCAATAATGGCTATTCGCACGAACTCTTGTCTTACCGGTTCAGTGCGTTTCGGGTCTGGGGGAGGCTCTGCCCCGCTGCCCAACGGTCTGATCATCCACGGTCCCTGCGATACGTTTGACATAACATCTCGCATATACTCCGAAGCCGCCTGAGCCCGAGCCGCCGAGAGCAACCATCGTTCCTTGCCCGCCGGTTGATCCATAGCCGACCCGATCACGCAAAACCGAACTTTCTTTGGGTTCAGGAGTCTGGCGTTTTCTTCACCGACAGATCGCAAATATGCACGTGCCGCATCATCCAACAACGCGACTCCAGGCTCAAAGCTAATCGGCGTCGATATTTCGTTTCTAACATCGACGTTGTTCTCGGATGTTTTTATTTCCACAACTTGCGCCATCAACTCATAGGCTTTTCGAATTTTGTCGTCTTTGCTGTCGATAACCCGCTGCCGATTCTTTTGGATTGTATCTTCATCCGTCGGGTATCTTGTTTTTCGTGCATCACCCGAAATTTTTTCCACTTTTCCGAACAGCAGATCAGGAATTCCAAATCCTGCGATACTCCTGCGGAACCCGCCCTGGCCCTGGCGGAACAGTTCGGGGTCCTGCTCGACTGCGAAGGCCTGGAGCAACACAAAGAACGCCAGCAGCAACGTGATCATATCGGTAAACGATACGATCCATGCTGGAATCTCCGGACCTTCATCAGGTTGTTTTTCTTTCGATGCCATTGCTGTTGGTTATCTGCGCGCCGGTAGCCGGGTAATATCTCGGGCCAGAAGGACAATTTGTATCGCTGGTTTGTTTTTTTGGGAATACATAGGGCGCGGGCACTCCTGGGATATCCAGGACTGCGATGGTGAGATGGCCTCAGACCGCCTGAAAAAATCCAGGACAACCCAAAGCCTGTGCATACCCGCTGAGGAACCGGACCGCGACGATTCTCCGATCATCATGTGACAGGGATGCAACTTCAGATACAATGCTATTCTTTCCAGCATATCCTGACCGCTGGGGGTCAGCTTGACGCTTCGCCCCACAAACATGGCGTCTGAGGGAAGATTCAACACCATTTCCTTGTGATAGGCGTTGACCTCCGGGGATATCTCGAGCTTTTTGGGGTTCTTAACCCTATCCCTGTTCTGGTCGTGCTCGGCCTCGGAGCCCTGCTCTGTAACATCATCTTTCAACTTCACTTCTTTCGATAATGACGCATCCACCTTTTCCTGGTTATCCAAGATCGACGGATCCGACCTGATCTTCATAGCACCGTACAGTTGCCTCTCCTTGGCCTCATCAAACGATGAGAAACTCAAAAGCAATACGAAGAACGTAAGCAGCAGAGTCATGCAATCGCAGAACGTAAGCATCCATGCAGGCGTACCGGGCGGGGCTTCCTCCTGGACTGTTTTTTTCGATTTTCCAGCCATTTACGCCCCAGATGGTACCAATTTTCGCCATCATCATC
>JABGPF010000521.1 GCA_018645065.1 Phycisphaerales bacterium | reverse complement strand
AAATTAACAGGCGTTCGTTCGTCATCTTGATCTCGGACCTCTTTGCGGATGTGGATGACATTATGCAGGGTTTGGACCACTTGAAATTCGACGGCCACAATGTTGTGGTATTTCATACGCTGGACCCTTACGAGCTTGAGTTCCCTTTCAAGGGCACGTGGTGTTTTGACGGTTTGGAAGGTGAAGAAGAAGTGATCACCCAGTCTGAGCGGATACGGGATGAGTACCTGGCTAACTTCAATGAATACCGCCAGGAACTGCGATCCCGCTGCATAGGAAGCCACGTGGATTACACTATGGTTGACACGTCCCGTCCTTTGGACGCGGTGCTCAGTGAGTTCCTGCAAAACCGTTCAGCGAACTTTGCGAGTCCATCAGCAGGAGCGCGAAAATGACATTTATGAATCCATGGCTTCTGTTTGCCGGGCTCGGTGTTTCGTTGCCGATTCTCGCCCACTTGCTGAACCGCTTTCAGGTCAAGCGAACTGATTGGGCGGCGATGCGGTTCCTGAACAGGAGCGTTCGCGTTCGGTCGAGGCAGATTCGCCTCCGCGACATTCTACTGCTTTTGCTTCGTTGTCTTGCGCTCCTTCTCCTGGTGTGTGCGATCGCTAAGCCGGGTATGAAGGATGCCGAGGGGGCCGCATCACAGATCGGTGAACGTCGCGCCGGCGTGATCATTGCTCTGGACGTGTCCTACAGCATGCAGCACAGCGACGGTTCGTCCACGCGATTTGCGCGGGCCATTAAGAAAATTGAGACAATCACTGATGAGATTCACCCCGGTGATCCGGTTTGCCTGGTCCTTCTTGGCGGGGAGCACAGAGTTGTAGTGCGGAATATGGCGTTCGATCCCGAGCGTTTCAGTGAGATTCTTCACGACCAGGAGGCGACGCCTGAGTCTCTGGACTTAAACAGCGTCCCTCGGCGTTTGAAAGAGTTGGCTGATGATATGGAGGCTCCGCAGAAGGAGATCTATATCGTCACCGACATGCAGGCCCGCGATTGGAAGAATCGTTCGGCATGGTTGAGCGATGGATTTGAAGCCCTTGGCCGTAGCGCCGGGGTGTGCATTGTTCCGGTTCAGGGCGGTTCTGAGAACCTGGCGATAACGAGTCTGGACCTTGTGTCCGGCCCGCTACGTAAGGGCACAGTTGCACGGTATCGTGCAACCGTGCGTAACTTTGGGTCCGCCCCGGTTGCGAATGTCCGGGTCAAGGGCATGGTCAACAACAACATCAACGTGGACACCAAGCCCATTCCCATAATAGCGCCGGGTGCATCTGAGACGGTCTCGCTGTTTGTGACTTTCCGAAATCCCGGACCTGTCCGCATTACCGCCGAGCTTGATCCAGACGCACTTGAGGCGGACAACTCGCGCCGGGCGGTTGCTATTATCCGGGACCGGGTGTCAGTTTTAGTAGTCGATGGTTCATCGGGCGGCGCGGATAAATCCAGCGGATTCATCACCGCCGCATTGCGGGCGCGCGGCCACGGTGGGGGGCAAGAGGATTTCACCGTGCAGTCGGCGCCGTGGGTTTCTCTGCCTACTCAAGACCTGAATAGTTTTGATGTCGTGATTCTTGCCGATGTCCCCGATATTACGCCCGACCAGGCCAAGCGTTTCGAGGAATATGTCCGCGGGGGCAATGGTCTGATCTGGTTTGCCGGGGATAACATGAAATCTGCGGTATGGAACAAGCGTTCGGCGCTTGGCGGAACCCCGCTGCTCCCGGCAGTGATCGAGCA
>JABGPF010000520.1 GCA_018645065.1 Phycisphaerales bacterium | reverse complement strand
CATCAAACAGCGTGTTGCGTGTGAAGCGTTTGATGTTATAGTTGGTTCCGAACGCGGCTTCGCCCAGGTAGCACGAGCCGGCGTCCATGTCGACCATCGTTCGCAGGAAGTCTTCGCCCTTGGAGGCTGTCGCCGACACTACTTTACCGTCCTTGAACTCCAGGCACGCGTCGAGAACTTCGCGAGACTGATGAATCGCCGGGAAGCTGAACTGTATGTGCCCGTTGGCGGATTTCTCCACCGGGCTGGTGAATATCTCACCATCGGGGAAGTTGCACTTACCCGCCGAGTTCAGCCACTTCCGCCCTTTCGTCGAGAACGTAAGATCCGTGTTCTTCGCGACGATGTGGAATTCCGTAGCCCGGTTCAGTCGGTTGGCGAGTTTCTGCTGGACGGCTTTGATCTTCTTCCAGGTCGCGACAGGGTCATCATCATCAAGGTGACCGGCGGTGAACACGAAGTCTTCATATTCCGCCAGCGACATCTCGGCGTCTTGCGCCGAAGCCTGCGTAGGCCACTGCGTAAGCGTCCAGTTCAAATCGCCGTCTCCGGCGCGTTTCATCCAGATCTTCCGCATTGGTTGGCGAGCCTTGGCGACTTCAGACATTCTCTTCGGATCGCAGTTGGTCAGGCTTCGGGTATTGTCCGAGCCCAGGATGAGGCATGACGCATCAAGCTTTCGCGTGCGGTGCTTGGTTGTCCCCGAAACCCACTGACGCTGTGCGAGAGTCGATTCGTTGTAGAATATCTCATCGGCTCCGGGCAGCGTTATCGCCGTCTCGACATTGGCGCCAGCCTTCATCGCAGCACGATAGCATTCCAGCAGCAGCGGCTGGGATACCGGCGCACCAGTCAGCATCATATACTGCCCCTTCTTGACCTTCAGGCTGTAGTTGATCATTACTTTGGCGAGTTTCGCAACGCGTGGGTCTTTCATAATATTATCCGTCCGTCATTTAGTTGTTTTGCCGTATTAGTTTTTTCTTTTGCAGGGCTTCATTATGCCCGTTAACGTCCGCAAAACAAGCCGAATCCACCCTGTTGCATGAATTCTGTGAAAGAGTTATGATGCATTTTCGATCCAAAATCCAGACTGGCGATAATCACTGACAAACCGAGAAGATCAAAAATGGAAGAGCAAGAACAGGCCCAGCAGTGGATGATTGACGTGTTCGAATCATTCCATGTAGCGGATGACAACCTTCCCCATCAACCCGAGAAGGATCTCTAATGCCTCACGCACAGGACAACAATCATCCCGCCAAGAGCAGTTCATTTGCGGAATTGATTGACTCGATCCAGCAAGCGCATAGTGAGCTGTCGGCCCAGGCCGGCAAGGCGGTAAATGTTTGCCTTACACTGCGGAACTGGCTTATAGGTCGCCATATCGCCGAGTATGAACTCCATGGAGCTGATCGCGCCGAATATGGACAGCGCCTGATCGAAACTCTATCTACAAAATTACAAGACATCCTTGATCGTTGCTATACGGGACGATATTTGAGGTTATGCAGGCAGTTTTACAACATGTACCCTCAAATTCGGAAATCACTGATTTCCGAATCCATTCCCCCGCTAATTCGGAAATCAACGATTTCCGAATTGCCTTCCATGCCTCAAGAGTCCGAATCGTCACACGCCCAACCACCAACCGTTCGACCCGAGGTGATTGTCTCCAAGTTATCTTTTACGCATATCATCGAGTTATGTAAAGGGCGGAGTAAAACTGTAGCGCTGGGCGGAGCAAAAGTGTAGCGCTTA
>JABGPF010000519.1 GCA_018645065.1 Phycisphaerales bacterium | reverse complement strand
CGCGGGCGTTCAGTGGGCTTCAGTCTCATTACCTTTTTGAGGATCGCTATGGCCGCCCCGGCAAAGGCAATGACAAAGGCAATGTGGAGGGTGTCGTTGGTTACGCTCGACGGAACTTTATGACGCCTCGTCCCCGGTTTGCCAGTTGGGATGCCTTTAACGCCCACCTGGAAGAGCAATGTCGCAAGCGACAACGTGATGTTTTGCGCGGCCACCGCGAGAGTATCGGCGAGCGGTTTGTCCGTGATCAGGAGTTGCTAACGGCATTGCCCCCAACCCCGTTCGATGCCTGTGACAAGCAGGCCACGCGGGTCAATTCCCAATCCCTGGTGCGGTACAGGACCAATGATTACTCGGTGCCCGTCGCCTTCGGCCATCAGGAAGTCTGGATCCGTGCTTATGTCCACGAGGTCATCATCGGCTGTGGAAGTGAAGAGATCGCTCGACACCCCCGTTCCTATGATCGCGAAGACCTGATCTTTAATCCGATCCACTATCTGCCTTTACTGGAACAGAAGGTCGGTGCTTTGGATCAAGCTGCACCGTTGGCCGGCTGGGGTCTCCCGGAGGCATTTGCAACCTTGCGCCGCCTTCTTGAGGCCCGCATGGGCAAGCCGGGGAAGCGGGAGTACGTGCAGGTCCTGAGGCTCCTGGAGACCTTTGAACTCAATGATCTTCACGGCGCGATCTGGGATGCCCTGCGCTTGAACGCGATTAGCTATGACGCCATCAAGCATCTGGTGCTGTGCCGCATCGAGCAGCGTCCTCCCAAGCTCGACCTAGATATTTATCCTTATCTGCCACGGGCTCAAGTGGCGACGACCTCTGCGGCCAGTTATATGAACCTGCTGGCAGGAACGGCACCATGACCGATACACCGCAGCTCTTGCTGGCCCATCATCTGAAAGCTCTCAAACTGCCCACCTTCCTCAGGGAATACGACAAGATCGCCCGCCAGTGCGCTGCTGAGGGTGTCGATCATGTGCGCTATCTTGTTCGTCTGACCGAGCTGGAATTGATCGACCGCGAGCGCCGCATGGTCGAACGACGGATCAGACAGGCCAGGTTCCCCGCCGTCAAAAGCCTTGATGCCTTCGACTTCAAGGCTATCCCGTCGCTGAACAAGATGATGGTCTTGGAACTGGCGCGATGCGAATACGTTGAGCGGCGTGAGAATGTCATCGCGCTCGGCAATAGCGGCACCGGAAAGACCCATATCGCCCTCGGTCTCGGCCTCGCGGCCTGCCAGAAGGGCCTCACCGTTGGCTTTATCACTGCAGCGGCCTTGGTCCACGAGTTGATGGAAGCCAGGGACGAGAAGCGTCTGCTGCGGTTCCAGGCGCAGTTGGCAAAATACAAGCTGCTGATTATCGACGAACTCGGCTTCGTGCCGCTGTCCAAGACCGGCGCAGAACTTCTGTTCGAGGTGTTCAGCCAACGTTATGAGCGGGGCTCCATCCTGCTGACCAGTAATCTGCCCTTCGACGAGTGGACCGAGGTGTTCGGCTCCGAACGCCTGACAGGGGCTTTGCTCGACCGTCTCACCCACCACGTCCATATCCTGGAAATGAACGGCGAGAGCTATCGTCTCAACCAAAGCCAAAAACGGCGGAAATCCAAAAATAGCGCCTGATCCACTACCGAGACCATGGTTGTCCCGGTGGGTCCACAGGCCCCTCCCACGCTGCTTCCCTTCGCGTAACGCAAAGCGCGACACGAAGCAGCGCGGGGCCCTCCTATGGACTACCGGGGCAACCCGCA
>JABGPF010000195.1 GCA_018645065.1 Phycisphaerales bacterium | reverse complement strand
ACGGGCGCTACCAAATACGAGGTGAAACTCTCCCTGAAAGATCCCGACGGCGGGTCGGTCACCAGGTTGATTCGCACGAAGACCTGGACTGCGCCCAAGCGCCCTGTCGGCGGACGCAAGATCAGCGTTCGCCCCGGCGGGTTGAAAGCTGCGATAAAGTCAGCCAAACCGGGTGATACGCTTGTGCTGGCCAAAGGCGTGTATAAAGGCCCGTTCGCACTTCGCTCAGGCGAGCCGGGCAAGCCGATAGTCCTGACCAGTGCATCAGGCGGGCAGGCGATTCTGGACGGGGGCGGAGATCGCAATGTGATTGGCGCATCAGGCGTGCACGATATTATGATTGAGCGGATTACGTTCCAGAACGCCAGATGGGCGTTGGCGTTCAACGGGGCTGCAAGAATTTCGGTTACTAGATGCCTCATTCGCGACAGCGATTACGGGTTCACCGCCCAGCGTAATTCCGACAAGCAGAAGCGTTTCTACATCGCCGATAACGTTATGATCGGTCGCAGCAAGTGGCCGCGAAGCAAGGGGATCGAATCGCGACGCGGTGTTCAGGTTTCCGGCACGGGTCATGTGATATGCTACAACCGCATCAGCAACTTCGCCGACGGGATTGACACATTCTCGAACTACCCGTGCGCCGCGATCGACATTTACGGTAACGATATTTCAGAATGCACCGACGATGGGATCGAGATGGACTACTCCGAGCACAACACCCGCTGCTTCGACAATCGCCTGACAAACGTGTTTATGGGCATATCGACCCAGCCGATTCACGGCGGGCCGGTGTACGTGTTCCGCAACGCGATGTACAACGTGGTGTCCGAAACGTTCAAGATGCACAACAAGCCCTCAGGCGGGATTTTCTATCATAACACATCAGTTAGAACAGGCATGCCGCTTGTGCTCTGGACGGGCGAACAGGTGACCGGCTGCATCACGCGGAACAATTTGTTCATCGGTACGCAGGGGAATTACGCGTACGAATCGACTGCACCGATGAAACGCTGCGATTTCGACTATGACGGTTTCGGCGGTCAGTGGAAGCAGTTCCTTAAGTTCGATCGTGTTCGCTATAAGACGATGGAAGCTGCTCGAAAGAGCGCACCGGTCTACCGCAACGCGATCCGTGTAAACCCGGCGACGGTATTCGCATCGGGCGTAAAACCGCCCGGCGATCCGAAAGCGAAGTTCGATCTCCAGGTAAACGATCTGCGCCTGAAAGCCAACTCCGCCGCCATAGACGCCGGGGCGGTGCTGCCCAATATTAACGATGGTTTTGCGGGCAAGGCTCCCGATCTGGGCGCATATGAACTTGGCGCAAAGGCGCCTCATTACGGGCCGCGACACTGATCGCTAGTCGAGTATGAACTCGGCTTGGTCGTCGTAGATTTCTGCGTGTCGTCCCAGTGCTGAGATGATCTTTCCGGCGAACAAGCCGGCGATCAGTGCTACGGCTACGGAGATCACGATTGCCATGATTTGCGAACTTGCGAGGTACGGAGCCTTGATGAACGGGATCGCCGCCAGCCCGCCTAGCAACCCCGGTATTCCGTGCAGGTATAGCACACCGCACGTGTCGGTTTTCTTCAGGAGGCCCTGTATCTTGTCCTGGAGCACAGCGAACCCGAACGTTGAGATCGCGCCAGCTGCGATACCGATAATGAACGCCTGTACGAAGAAGCCTTTGACGTCGCATGTGGCGCCGATGGCGACACCGCCGGCCAGTGCGGCGTTGGCGATGTCGGCCGGTGATATCTTGCGTCGCAACGCTACGGTCGCCATGTAGGTCGCCAGCGTGCTTCCGCACAGTGCGAGAATAACGTTAATAGCGGTGTGCGGTATGTCCGTCGCTGCGACCAGTGCGCCGCAGAAACTCGGCCAGAACACCCAAAGCACCATGCTGCCCAGCAGCGAGTAGCGATCGCTTGTGGCGTCGGCCTGGATTTCAGTTTCGAACTGTTTTTTCGTGGTGAGCATGAGCATCGCGCCCAAGCCGAAGATAGCGCCGAATGCGTGGATCACAACTGACCCACCGGTGTCCATTACGGTTTTGGGCGTCACCAGGCCCAGTCCTCCGTCCAGTACAATCCATTCGTTCAGCTTGTAGCACGGGATGAACAGCATCGCCAACACGATGTACTGCCACATCTTGATCCGACCCAGCAGAGCCCCGGCGCAGATCAGTAAACTGGCCGCTGCAAACTCAGCTAATATCATGCGTTTAATATCACTGCCCTCGGCGTGCCCGAGTATGCTTGTGCTATTGAGCAGGAAGTAAAGCGGGATCGCCGTTGCGACCAGCAAGTAGGTTGCCGTTAGTGCTGACCGCCCGTACTTTCGCACGAAGACCATAAGAAATCCGAAACCCACCAGCAGCATCGCCATCACGTGAATCGCGCGATTGTACTGCTGGACGCTTTCAACGGCGGGATTGACCGGAGCGATTTTGGCAGCAACGGTCGGCGCCGGTCCAATCTCCGTACTGGCCAGTGCGAACTGGGCCGTCAAACCGAGAAAAACGATAACCAGACCAGTCGCGAGAAAACGACGAGAAAAGATGGACATAGACCGACTCCTTAATTTTGGCGATACGTTTCAGGCAAACGCTCCAGGCACATTCTGAGGCGTGGGACGATAGTATCCTGTTTTACTAGGGATTCGTCAATAAGATTTGACTAACGCCGCGCCGATGTTGTCAGTGGGACGGTTGGGTGGTAAGATTATCGGCTCAGCGAACTAACGACTGAAAGGATTTTCAATATGGGACATGCGAACATGAATCGACGTCACTTCATTAAGGCGATCGGGCTGGGGATAGCAGCGGCGCCCGTGTTGAAAACCGCCCGGTTGCTTGGCCAGGGCGCCGCGCCGGCAGCGGCGCCGAAACCGAACATTGTGATTATTTTTACTGACGATCAGGGCTACGCCGATCTCGGTTGCTACGGGAACAAGAAGAACAAAACCCCTCGCATGGACAAACTCGCCAGCGAGGGCACTCGCTACACCAGCTTCTACGCCCAGCACGTTTGCGGGCCGTCGCGTTCGGCGCTGCTCACCGGGCGATACCCGATCCGCAGCAAGGGCTGGAGCATGCCCGCTTCGGAAGTCACGTTCGCTGAACTTATAAAAGGCGTCGGTTACCAGACCGCGTGCATCGGTAAGTGGGACGTGTCGAACCGCAAGCCGATTATCGAACGCATGCCGAACGCACAGGGGTTCGACTATTACTTCGGAACGCTCGGCGCTAACGACGGCGGCGGGGTGAAGTTCCACGAAAACAACAAGCCCGCCGGCTCCACACGCGACATGGGCAGCCTGATACGCACCTACACCGACAAGGCGATAGACTATCTCAAGAACAAACGCGATCCGAAGAAACCGTTCGTTTTATACGTAGCCCACACGATGATGCACACCATTATCGACGCCTCGCCGAAGTTCCGCGGAAAGTCGGCTGGCGATTTGTACGGCGACGTTGTCGAAGAGTTCGATTACGAGACCGGCCGCCTGCTCGATACGCTGGACGAACTGAAACTCGCCAAAGATACGCTCGTGATCTACACGACCGATAACGGCCCGTGGAACCAACCGGCGTACACGAAAAATAAAAAAGGGCATCCCAAAGGTTCGATCTTCTGGGGCGAGTCAGGCCCGCTGCGCAACGGTAAGGGTTCGTGCTACGAGGGTGGTTTGCGTGCCCCGTGCATCACCCGCTGGCCGGGCAAGGTCCCGGTGGGCAAAACGTCCGACGCGATCTTCGCCACGATCGACTTCATGCCAACTTTCGCCACCTTGGCCGGATACAAGGTCCCCAATGATCGCGTAATAGACGGCGTCGACCAGACCGATCTGCTCCTTGGAAAGAGCAAGACCGGAGCCCGCGACAATTTCTTCTACAATAACGCTATGCGAAAAGGCAAATGGAAGTACCTCAAAGCCAAGCACTGCATGCACGGATACGCTCGCGACAGGAAGCGGAAACAGGTCGAAGAACTCTACGATCTCCATGCCGATCTCGGCGAGACAACCAACCTGGCGTCCAAGCATCCGGAAAAGGTGGCTGAACTCAAAAAGCTGATGGAAGCAGTAGGGGCCGCGAAGCTCTGATAACTGCCGCCGCGGTTCGATATCCGAAATCAGGACGCTTAATTTCCAGCAGGCTACTTAAGTTAGGGTTTATACAATCCGATCAGATAGACAAAGATTAATTCTGATTAGGATGCTGTAAATGAGCACTAATGTTATCGATAGTCTGCTGATTGACGTCCAGAGATTGCAGGATGCGATCTTAAATGGTCTGTCTGAAGGGGTTTACTTTGTTGATAAAAACAGGCGTATTCTGTTTTGGAACAAAGCTGCCGAGGAACTTACCGGGTATTCAGCCACGCAGGTGTTGGGGCGCAGTTGTGCTGATGGGATTTTGATGCATGTTGATGAGACGGGTAAATGTCTCTGTGAAGACGGATGCCCGCTGGAGGGAGCCATGCAAGACGGGCTCCCTTGTCAGGCCCATGTCTTTCTGCATCATGCTGACGGGCATCGTGTGCCTGTCCATGTTCGAGGATCGGCGATTTACGATTCTCAAGGGGAGATCGTTGGCAGTGTAGAGGTCTTTAGTGACGATAGTGACCGGGTGGGAGTTATGACCCGCCTGAAGCAACTGGAGCAGATAGCGTTGCTGGATGAATTGACGGGCTTGGCCAATCGGCGATATTTCAATCGCGCTTTCGCTGCATGTCTGGCGACTTTCGAACGGGATGCAATGCCTTTCGGTCTGCTCATGATCGATATCGACCACTTCAAAAAAATTAATGACACATATGGTCATGACATCGGCGATGCGATCTTGCGCCTGGTTGCCCAGACTCTGGCCGGTAATTGCCGGGCTTACGATACGCCTGTCCGTTGGGGCGGTGAGGAGTTTGCGGTTCTCTCAGAGAATGTTGATGAAGATACGCTTTACTCCATCGCCGAGCGGGCGCGAATCCTGATCGGACAGTCCAGTTATGCGCTGGATGGCGAGTCCTTGAGCGTTAACGTTTCCATAGGCGCCAGTATTGCCCGGACGGACGACAACTTGGAGGCCATCATCAAACGTGCTGACGCTAATCTCTATAGCAGCAAAAGAAACGGACGCAACCAGACCACCATTGATCGCACGTCCCAGTCTTGTCTGAACGCTTAGTTTGGCGCGACCATTTCCCGTCTTACTTATTCCTGTTATCGTGCTTGGAGTTTCGCGAAAATCTACTACAATGACTTTGGATTTTGTCGGGGCGGATGTTACTCCAGCCTTGCGTGTCGCTTGCGATAGTGAAATGTCAGATTGATCGGAGAGAGTGTTTATGAAAATCAAACAGCTTGTCATACTGTTGGCCTTGTTCGGTCCGGTTGCCAGTGCATTCGGGGATTTGAACGTTCTGGTAATCGGCTCGACGCATTCATATTCAGAGGGCGAAAAATCCGCTGCCGCTCAGAAAGCGTTTAACGGCGCTGCTGTGGCTGGCTGCCTGCGGAAGATTCTGGCCGGCGATCCGAAAATCGGCCGAACCGCGAACGTTGTGTTCGAGGATGTCTACCGAACCAAAATGCTGCCGACTGCGATTGGGGGCGGTGGTAAGCTCATGGATATGGAATACCGCTGCCACAGTTTGGCTCAGTATTACTTCTGGCCGGAGCGTCGCGTCGAACGGTTGGCGAGTCTGCGTGGTGCGGGGAAAACCAAGTGGAACTATGTCGTTATTCTGGGTGATCCGTACATTATCGCGAACATGCCGGGCGTTTACGCCGAGGGCGTTAACCTGATCGCAAACGTGGTCCGCAAGGGCAGGGCCAAGCCGATCCTGCTGATGGGCTGGCCCGAGGCGGGGTCAACTTCCACAACCGCCCATTTTGGCGAAGTTACATATCGCGTTGGGAAAGGCGTTCGGGTTCCTGTTGCGCCGGCGGGTTGCGCGTGGGGCGCTCTGACCAGGAAGGGCAAGTCTGCTGATCATCCGTCTGCTGAGGGAGCCTATCTCGCGGCGGCATGTGTTTACAGTGAGCTTTTCGCCCGATCGGCGCCGGCGGGCAAGACTAGCCAGAAGGCTTTGGCCCAGCACGCCCTGAAAACCGTCAAAGCCAACAAGACCAAAACCCAATCCGCCGGACGGTTCGAGTTCAAGAGCCCCTTCGCAATGAAATACGTTACCGCTAAAAGCATCACATATAACCATACCGGGTCCAGCTCGGAGCGGGGGATTCAGGGCTCCCTGGAAGCTGCGATCAAGCGATGCAAAGTTAGTTGCAGAAAAGTGCAAGGCGTCGATAAGGCTGGCGCAAAGAGGAAAATCGACTTCAACTTCGGCCGGGCCAACACGATATTTGAAGCCAACAAGAAATACAAAGTCGCGCCTGATAAGTTCGGGAGATCCTACGGTTTTCCGATGCAGGAACACTCAAAAACCGCCGCGGTGACTATGCTGTACGGTATTGATAAACGCTACATGGGCGGGCGGCGGTATGAGGACGGAACTGACCTGGGCATTGCATATGATATGATTCGCCAGGGCGAGGTCGCGTCGGATATTCGAGCCGTTCCGATCCGCCTGATGTGGGCCAAATTGCACGATTTGAACAGTAAATCCAGCCCGTTACGCGATAAATGGCACATGAGCCGCAACCTCAACGAAGCGATCGGGACATACATGTACACGCTCCTGTCAGGCCAGTGCCCCGTGCCCGCCAAGCCTTCAGCCAAAACACCCGACGCGGTATTACGCTGGTCCGCACAGAAGATCGGCTACCAAACCGCAGTACGAATGGCGCATCTGCAGCCAACCCTGACGCCAGCACGCCGCTGAACCGCTAAGCGAGTTAGGTGTCTAATCTGTCTAGCGCAGAGATACGCTGATTGTCACTTGTCTTTCTTTTTACCGCGTTGGGCGGGGGTGGCTAGTGTTTTGCGTTGTTCGGGTGTCAGGATCAGGGCGTTGATCGCCCACTGGAGATGCTTGGTTATTTCGCCTTTGGCTTTTTTGGCTTTGTTGTCGTCAGGGTCGATTTTCGCGATATCCCTGGCCGCGAATCCGCAGGCGATTTTCACTTTGGCTTTTTGCTCTTCGGTCAGTTCGAGACGGCGGTATCGCCCGGCGAGAGATTTGAAAAGTTGGTATCCGTCCCAGGCGGTTTGTTGTTCTTTGGTAAGCGTTTTCAAAGCCGCAGCCGTGGTTTCGGCTCCGGCTTCCTGGCGAGCGGTTTTCAACTCCCTCACAGCAGCCCCAGCTTGCTTCTTCTTGTCGGCATCTCCGCCCGACCGCGCCTCTTTAGATGCTGCCGCCGCCGCCGCGACCTTCTCGCTATTAGCCTTATCCCAAGCCGCCAACGCCGCATCACGCGCCTTAATCTTCTCTTTGATCTTCGCCTGCTGGGCATCAGTAAGCTTACATTCCCTAACCAACGCCTCCAGCAAACTCTCCTCAGCAGGTCGCCGCTGCCGCTTGCGCCCTTCCTTCGCCGCCAAAGCGCCGCCAGCCAGCCCGACGATAACCAGAGAGATTACAATAGCTTTCAAATTCGCCATAACGCACCTTTCAAAATATGAGATGTTAACAAAACCCCAAGCGACCCAAACCCAAAGCTCGCCCGAAGCATCAGGACAACAGTATACAACACACCCAGACCGGCGCAAAGGGATCACCTGTCAAGGGGATTTGGGATTTAACGACAACGACAACAGCGAACGTCAAAACCGCTTGCGGTGTCGCACGCTGTTGTCGTTTGTCGTTTGTCGTTAAATCTAAAATCCCAAATCCCAAATCAGCTCATCGTTTGGGCGGTGTGGTTTCTCTTACTACTGCTCCGAAGCCCTTTGTGCCCTTGGAGTCTTCGCTTAGGATCAGGATTGAGAACTTCGCTACCTGGTCCAGTTCGTTTGTGTTCAGCGATGTGTAGTCGAAGCGGCCGCGAAGGTCGGTGTATCCGTCCTTGTAGAACCTGACTTGCCCATTCTTCATGCGGGCGTAAACCTTCACGTAAACCTTGGGCAGGTTCTTGCCCGTTTTGGCGTTGGAGACTTTCACCTGGCCGTAGTTGCTGATTACCTGCACCGACATCGAGTTGGCGAAGTATGCGTCGGACTTGGCTTTACCGGCCGCCACCACTTCGACCATCACGTTCTTCGTCGCATACTGCTTGGGCAGCGTGAAACTATGCTTGCCGAGCTTACCGTCAGCGACTTTCGGCAGGGTGACTATCGCGGTTGTGTTCGGACGGATCAGCGAGAACTGCCCACCGTGTTCCTGGACGAAGGGGTTGCGGCTGAACAGGAGTTCAATGTCCATCGGGTAGTAATTCACCGTGCATTTGGTGAGGTTCTGGTAGTTCAGCGTTACCTTGTCGTCGACAATTTTCAGTTCGAAGCCCGGTTGGCTGGCTGCGAGTTGTGTTTGAGTTTGCGTGCGGTCCTTGTTGTCGATGACCTTGACGTTCTTGCCTTCGAGTTCGTCTAGCTGGGCTGCGACGGCAGCGAACAGCTTTCGCCAGCGATCGACACCGTGGTTGGCGTACTTCTTGGTAATCGCTCGTGCGACGGCCGGTTTGTCATTGAAGAAGTCCATGTAGGCGGTGAAGTAGTCGTATTGCAGAGCGGTTTTCAGCTTTTTGGAGTCTACGGCTTTGAAGAAGCCCTGTGCTTCTTCGATTCGGTCTTGCAGCAGCATGTAGTAGGTTACCGCCATTTTGTCGACGTTGTCGAGTTTGGCTCGATAGGTCAGGATGTTCATCAGGCGGTGATACTGCTGGCTGAAGCGGTCGTTCAGGATTTTGCGTTTCTGGCTGAGACGGTGTGCTCGCGCGTTTACCAGCGGTGAGTATTCCAGGTGCTGGTAGTAGTTACGCACAACCGGATCGATGTTGACCAGTTCTGAGGCGAGGTACGGCCCGCACTGGTTCAGGAACGAGTTGCTGTGCTGGAGGTACTCGCGGATCACGGGCACTTCGTTGTGCTTCACGCCGTACGACCAGAGCGTGTGATGGTACACGTGACGCTGGGCCAGCAGGGCGGTGATCTGCTTGAAGAAAGCTTTGTCTCCCATTCGCCAGGCGATCAGTTCGAGATTGATCCGCCCGATGTTGGCGTCCATGAGGAACTTGACTACATCGTTCGGCGAACCGTTCTGGGAGATCCATGCCCATGAGGTCTTGTCGATCTTGGTAAGCTTAGCCACTACGTTAAGCGTTGGCGCCTTCGCCGACGTGATAAGCTTCCCGTGGCGTGCGACGTGTACGGGGAATTGGGGGAACTTGCCCGTTGCGGGGAAGTAGAAGAAGTAGTCTGTGGTTTGGGTGCGATACGGCTGGAGGTCCACATGGAGGCTGCGGGTTTTCTTACCGTTCAGGACGGGTATCGCTCCGCGCGGGATTTGCAGCAGGATGTCGAGCTTCTGACGCGACGAGGTCGGGTTGGTGACTACTACGTGGCAACCGTAGACAACGTAGCGGAGGAACTCGTCTGTTACGTACTTGTCGAGCTTCTCGCCGTTGATGTGCTTGTAGCGCTCGCCGTACCGGTAGAAGTTTTGGCTGACGAGTATGGGAGTTTTTGGTCCCTTGGACGGTTTGGCTTCCTGGATTTCCTTGTGGAAGATCACCATGTTGTTTGCGGCTTTCAGGTCGAGTCGTCCGTTGTCGCCGTGCTTGGTGGTGTGTTTTTTGCTTTCGAACGGGATGTCGAGAACCGCCAGTGCGAACATCATTTCGGGGAAGTTGCGCGTGGCCTCTGCGAGGTTCTTCGAGACGAACGCCTTGTTGGCTCCGGCGTCGTGCTTTGCGTAGTCGCGCCAGAAAGCGTTAACGGTGATCAGCGAGGCTTTCTGCGATTCGATGGGCAGGTGGTAGTAGTTGTTTTCGGCCCATTCCATCGTTTTGTCGAGCTTGCGGTAGAACTGCCTGACGTTGGCTCGCTTATTCTTGTCGTATTTGTAGTAATTCGATTCCCCTTCGCCCTTGCCATGTTTCTGCATGAGTTTTGTTCTGAGTTTGGAGGCCTGTAGGTCCTTCATTTTTGATTGTGGTTTGGGCGCTGTGACCATAGGGGGGGCGGGGGAGCCTGTTGCCGCAGTGCCCTTGCGGGCGCCTCTCTCCGCATAGCTGCCCGGGCCCGCGATTGTCTTGGATGAGTCCATGTCCATGTCGTCGAGTTCGGCGAGAACCCGCCTGGAGGCCAGAGCGCCGTCCGTTGCGGCGATCAGGCCGAGTGGGTCTCCGGTCTCAAGGCTCGATCCCTTTAATGCGGTGCGGAACAGGTGGTTGAAGCGTTCGATGTTAGGCGGGAGCAGGTCGAACATGTCGCCCACATGCCGCGCGGTGTGGGCTCGCTCTGCCCGAATTCTCTGGGCCAGCAGAATCCGTTCAACGGTGTTGAGCTGCGCGAAGGCCCATGGTTTGAGATAGGCCCCGACATCGTCGCCGGTGAGCCAGTGGTCCATGAATGTTTTGTCCTTTTTGTTGCGGAGGTACGGCTGGATGGTCTTCTTGAAGAAGTCCGGGTCCTTCCGCATGAGGAAGTAGTTCAGTTCGTGGCAGGCGTATTTGGAGTAGAGTTCGCGTTTCTTGTCGTCCTTTAGTTCAGGCCAGCCCAGGATGAACCCGAACTTCTTGAGCTTCGCGTTACCGCTGAGTGTTACCTGCAAGCTGTAAACCTTGCCCAGCGTGTCGTAGAGCTCCATTGGGCTCGTTGCGATGTCAGCCA
>JABGPF010000194.1 GCA_018645065.1 Phycisphaerales bacterium | reverse complement strand
TTTGGCGATGAAAATACCCTGCGTTTCGGGTCCGAAGAGCGTGCGGTACATCGATCCGGCGAAGAACACGCCGAAACAGATCAACAGAGTTATCACCTGACCGAATCGGGTGCTGGCCGATACCGCGATGGCCGAAAACACAATCACCGCCATCAACATCAGGCCCATGGCGATCAGAAGTTGCAACGATATCCCCTGCCCGAACGTCACGATCGTCCAACCCTTACCAACGAACGCAATTATCGCCATAGCCGCCGAAAGCAGCACAGTTTCGGCCCACACAATCGCCGAAGTGAACGTCCAGTTGAACATCAGGTTCCCGATCAGCGCCACGAAGAAACCAAGCGTAAGCGCACTGAGACCAATGATAAGCACCGGCATGTCGACATGATGACGCACAGTAGGCATCACACCGTGTCGAACGGTCATAAGGAGCACCAGCCCGCACAAGTAGTACGCCAAAACAACGGCGCTGGTGACACCCAGGAATTTTCCGATGACAAACGTCGCTCGCGTAACGGGCTTGGCCACTACGGTAAGAGCGGTCTTGTCGTCGATCTCCCTTCCCAGGGCGGCGGCGGCGCTGAAGGCGGCTATGAGCAGACCGGTGAGCATAAGCGTACTGAGCCCGATACTCTCCATCATCTTCTGATCGCTGGACCCCGAGTCGCTGCTGACGGTAAATCCGGAAAGCGGAAGGTTCATCACAAGCAGTGCAAACGTAACAACTATCAGCACGCCGTAAATTGGTTGGCGAATAGTTTGCAGGAACGTCGTACGTCCTATGGCCCAAAGTTTCGTCATCTTAAATCGTTCTCCGTAAGCGGTATTCGTCGCTTAAGGTGTAATACGCATCGCGGGATAAATTGTTTTGTCCGCGAGTCGAGAATTGTAGACCCATGCGTCCTCAGGAGCAAGCATCCTGCCGGGCCCAGGGAGAAATGTAACTAATGATAGCTCAAAAACGCGGAAAAAATGTGGCTGTTGTGGGACTAATTCTGCAGACAGCCTTCACGGCGGTCATGCTGGCGGTATGGTTGATGACCGGATCGCTGACGGCGATGGCGACGGTATGGTTGCTGACAGGCGGTATCGGGCTCTGGGTGATGGTGCTCCTGCTGTTCTACACCCGCCAGCTCGAACGCAGAGAAGCGGCGGAACTCGAAGAAATCGCCGCCGGTTCAAGCATATTCCAGAGCGAAGAAGCAGCTCAAAACCAACCAATGGCCGCTCGACTGGCGTTCATCGAACGATGGACAACGCCCACATTCACACTGCTATGGGCGGCATGGCACGGGTGCATGGCCGTTGTAATATGGCGGACACTGGGCGCCGAAACCAAAACGCCCATGCAATATCCCAGCCAGGGAACGCTCTTTGCGCTGCTCATCGGGTTCTTGATGTTCCTGTTCAGCCGGTACTCAACGGGAATGGGCACCCAAAAACAATGGCGACCGCTACGAGCCACAGGCGGATACATGCTCGCAGGAGCCATAATGCTCGCCGGCGCCGCAGCCGCCCTGCTGGGAGCATGGCAGGGATACGGGCAAATCGATTACTGGGTCGCAACTGTTGGCGCGGCGCTGATGATGATCATCGCGATCGAACTGGTGATCAACTTCGTGCTGGATATTTTCCGCCCGCGACTGCCCGGACAAGAGCAGCGAATGAGTTTCGACTCACGCCTGCTCGGGCTCATCGCGGAGCCCGATCGAGTAGGACACTCGCTGGCCGACGCGGTTAACTACCAGTTCGGATTCGAAGTGTCACGAACGTGGTTCTACCGACTGCTGGTGAAATCGTTCATCCCGCTTGTCGGACTCGGGGCACTGGTGCTCATCGCAATCAGTTCGATAGTAATCGTACACGAAGGCCAGGAACACATCATAAGCCGATTCGGACGACCCGACGCGGAAAACTCGCTCAAAGAACCGGGCATCCACTTCAAATTGCCCTGGCCGATAGAAACCGCACGCGCGTTTGATGTCGGGCGACTATACGAATTCCAACTAGGAGCCGGGCACGAGGCCGAACCGGACATAATCACCGCAGGAACATTCAAAGGACGCGAACTGGCGCTCTGGACCGAAGAACACGGTTCGCACGAAGAACAGGACTTCCTGCTGGCGGTACCGCCCGAGTCACGAGAGAACATCACCGGAAACAAAGCCGCCGACGTTACGATCATTAAACTTGGCGCCTCGGTGCAGTATAAAATCACCGACGCATACAAATTCGGATACAAATACGCCGACGCCGAGGAGATGCTCGAAGTTGTCGCAAGCCGCGAAATGGTGCGATACTGCTCGTCTGCCACCCTCGACACGCCGATACGCGGTGACGCACAAGACCGCCCCGAAGCGATCATGACTTACGGGCGAGGACCGGCGGCAAGGCGGTTGAAAACACGGATCGAAGAGACGGTGAAGGAACTGGACATCGGCGTGCAGATTGTCAGTGTGGCGTTCGCTATAGTTCACCCGCCGGCGGATGCGGCACAAAGTTTTGAAAAGGTCATCGAAGCACGCCTCAGGCAGGATCAGCAACGATACCAGGCACAGGCCCAGGCGGTCACAACGCTGTCAGGCGTCGCGGGAAACCGCCCCAGTGCACTGCGGTTGGCGCTGGCGTTTTCAATACACGACAAGCTAAAAGAAATGCCCTCGCCGATCAAAAACCCCGCAAAGTTCGCAGAAGCGATCGCACAGCAAATTAAAACCAACGAAGCTCAAGCCGACGAACTCCGCGAAGAGATCAAACAGGACGTATTCCGCGGTAGAAAGACCCAGGAAAGCACAGGCGCCGGCAATTCGCTGCAAAGCGTGCTCGACGATCACCAGACGCATATAAAAAACCTCAAGGGCCTGCAGAACGAAACTGATAAGACAAAAGCGGAGAAACTCCTGGCGAAACTCGTGTCCGACACCGGACAGGCCGCCGAAACAAGACTGATGAACCTGAAAACCGGACGCGCTTCGGTAATGATTGCAGAAGCATCGTCGCAACGATGGCGACACGAACTTTCCGAACGCGGAAAAGCCGAATCCTTCGCACGCCAGACCCTCCTGTACGAAGCCAGCCCGCAAATGTACATGCTGGACAGATGGCTGGACACATGGGACCAGGTGCTCAAAGGAAAACACAAACGAGTAATCGGGCTCGATCCCAATCGGGTTGAACATTGGTTCAGATGGGAAGGCAAGTCCGGCGTTTCGTCAGGGCTGTACGACGGCGCCTCAAACGGAACCGGACAATAACAAACTCACACAGCAGACACTGTAAAAATAGTAAGGAACGCTGAAAATGAAGACTAAAATAAGCCTGATAATTCTGGGCCTGGTCGGACTGGCGGTGCTGGGGATCAGCACCATCGGATTCACTGTGGAATCGACCGAACTGGTGCTGGTGCAAACGTTCGGAAAAACATCCAGAATACTCGACGGAGCCAACGGAGACGCCGGATGGCACTTCAAGTGGATATTCCCAATCGAAAAACTTGTTCGATACGATAACCGAATCGACATGTTCGAGGATGTGCACAAGGAACTTCAAACATTAGACAAGCAGAAAATACAGTTAACCATGTATTGCGCCTGGCGGGTGCAGAACCCCGAAAAGTTCCTGAAAGAGATCAAAACGATCGAGGCGGCCCGAGGACGCATCAGGAAGCGATTCCAAGCCGCTCAAGGTAACGAAATCCCCAAACACGCAATGCGGGAACTGGTGAACACCGATCCGAACGAAATGAAACTTAGCGATATCGAGGAAAGCATACAGGAAGAACTCAGCAAAGTTGAAGACGAACTGGGAGTCGAAATCGTGACTATTGGCGTAAAATCGCTCGGGCTGGCCCAAGCCACTTCCAAAGCGGTAATCGACGCAATGAAAGCCGAACGCCAGGAAGAGATCAGAAAACTCGAATCAATGGGCCAGGCCACAGCAGTCACCATAATCTCACGAGCGGAAAACGCCAGCAAGCAGATCCTCGCATTCGCCGGGCGAAAAGCCGAAAATATCCGAACCGCCGGGCATCGCGAAGCCGCGAAATACTACAGCAGCTACAAAGTACATCCCCAATTTGGAATGTTCCTGCGATACCTGGACACGCTGGAGTCAGGGCTTGGAGAAAACGCGACGATCTGGCTGGACGGTACGAAAATCCCAGGCGTGAAATTCCTGTGGCAAGGACCCTCGCTGCCCAAAGCCCCTGACGTGCCGACAAAGACGAAGAAGCAGGCAAAAGCAAAAAACTAACCCGCTGAACGAGCAGTGATCAATATGAGTAACGAAAACCAAAAACCCGATACCGACCTGAAAGTCGAACAGATGGACCCCGCACAGCAGCAACTGGCCGGAGCGCTCCGAGCAAGTTTCCGGCTGCTGTCGTTCATCATGGTCCTGGTCCTTATCATGTTCACCGTAAGCGGAATAACCAGCATCAAACCTAACGAAGTCGGAATCATATATCGATTCGGCAGGATACAGGACGAGGTCGTAGAGGAGGGGCTGGCATATTCGTGGCCTTTCATGATAGGACGCGTCGAGAAACTCGACACATCGCAGAAGGAAATCGAGATCAACGATTTCTGGATGTTCGAAAGCCCGGAGGATCGCACCAAGACCCTGGCGCAGCGCAAGGCTCCCGAAGAGGGCCTGAGGCCCGGATACGACGGAGCCCTGCTGACAGGCGACCAGAGCCTGTATCACGTGCGACTGCGATGCGGTTACAAGATCAGATCCCGCAACGACGCACTTGATGCGACAATTCATCCGGCGATACAGTACAAACTAAACGTCACCGACGCGCCGGAAATGGTGCGGTCCGCCATATGCGGAGCGGCAATTCGAACCGCCGCTGAGCGAACCATGAACGATATCCACAGCAACCGAGGCCAGTTCGCTCTGGACGTGACACAGCTCGCACAGGAACGCCTCGACACATTAAAATCGAGCCTGAGAATCGTAAACATATCAGTAACCGACGCAACCTGGCCGCTGCAAACGCTCGCCGCCTTCGCAGCAGCAGACACCGCTCAGAACAGAAACCGAACCATAATTAAAAACGCCAAAGGCCAAGCCGGAGAAATCCTGCAAGACGTCGCTGGGAGAAACTTCGAATACCTCGTCGGAGATCCGATCGAACGAAAGCCCCAGGACCCTGACGACAAAAAAGCCAAAAAACCTTACGATCTTATCGGACAATACGCACGGGCCAGGATGATCGGCGATGGTGGTGACAACCCGCAGTCAGAAGCAATACTGAAGCAAATTAACGATGTCCTGGCGGGCACGAAAGGCGATTCGCAAACAGTTATCGGCAGCGCAGGCAGCGAAAGCAAAAACTTCGTCGAGGCCGCTAAAAAACGATCCACACGGTTCACCGAACTACTGAAAAAGTACAAGGAAAACCCGGAGTTCATGCTGGCTGCAGAATGGGCGAAGGTGCTTTCAAAAATCTTCTCCTCCCCCACCGTGGAAATAGTCGTAGTGGGCGAGGGTGACCGCAAGATCGTCCTGCAGACCAAGCAGAACCCCGAGACAGTAACACGGATCAGGCGAGAACTGGCGAAGATCAAAGACGGCTGGAACAATCAGACCCAGAAGTAAGCGAGAATAGAAAAGTGACTAGGGAAGACACACCGGTAATCCAAACAGACCGCCTTACGAAGATATTCAGAGACTTCTGGATGCGAGAAAAAGTCACCGCTGTCTGCGATCTGAATCTGGACATCGGGCGGCATGAGGTGTTCGGGCTGCTGGGACCAAATGGTTCGGGCAAGAGCACCACGCTGAAGATGATCCTCGGCTTAATGTTCCCAACGCGCGGGCGAATCTCAGTGTTCGATCGCAGCCCGAACGATGTGAAAACCAAAGCTCGAATCGGATTCCTGCCTGAAGAATCGCACCTGTACCCGTTCCTCAACGCATATGAAACGCTCGATTTTTACGGGCAACTGTTCCATCAACCGCGGCGTCAAAGGCGTCATCGAATCGAAATGCTCCTCGATATGGTCGGCCTGTCCAGCGTGGCGTACCGCCGCATCGGCGAGTACTCCAAGGGCATGCAGAGACGCATCGGGCTGGCCCAGGCCCTGATAAACGACCCGGATCTGCTGATACTCGACGAACCGACCAGCGGGCTTGATCCTATCGGAACAAAACAGTTCAAGGACCTGATCGCAACGCTGGCGATGAGGGGTAAAACAGTGCTCCTGTCGAGCCATCTGCTGGGCGATGTTGAAGATGTTTGCGACAGGATATGCATACTGTACGGCGGGAGACAACGACGCGAAGGAAGCGTCAGCGAACTTCTGGCCCACCAGGATCGAACGCAAATCACGACCGATAAGCTGGACGACAAGACGATCGGCAAAGTCAAAACGCTGGTCGAGTCCAACGGACGTGAGATTATCGACGTCACATCACCGAGAGACAAGCTCGAATCGCTGTTCCTGGACATCGTTAACGACGCCCAGTCCCAGCAGTTGAACACCGGCGGAGCCATTGCCGGCGGAGCAGTCGCCGACTTCCTGAAGTCAGACGACTCGCAAATAGAAGGCCGTCAGGTGATCGACCAACTAGTCTCCGTGGTCGAACCCGCTGGCCAGGAGCCCGAACCCCAGGCTCCACTGGCGCCCGCCCCGGTCGAAACGCCCCCGCCCAGCCAGGCGATACTCGACGAATTGACAACCACCGCACCGCAAAACGCTCCAGACGCCCCACCACCACCGACGCCAACGCCAACGACTACGACCCACAAACCGCCCCCCCAGGCCGACCAAAGCGTTATAGACAATCTTCTGGGCCAAGGCCCCGACAACGAAGGGTCAAACTAAATGCTCGGTATCTGGTCAATCGCGAAGCACACTTTCGCACAATGCGTGCGCATGAAACTGGCGGCGGCGTTTGTGGTGCTGCTGGCGATCGCGCTGATCGTCCTGCCGTCGCAGATGACAGGCGACGGAACGCTGTCGGGGCAGATCAGGGCGTTCCTGTCATATGGAACCGGTATCTCGATGGGACTGCTGAGCATGATGACGATTCTCGTCGGAGCCTCACTGGTGTCAAACGATATCAGGACAAAGCAGATATTCACCGTCGCGGTGAAACCGCTGGCAAGAAGCCAGTACCTGCTGGGCCGGTGGATCGGATTGGTGGCGTTCAACTTCGTGCTGCTGGCGATCGCATGCGTTGCAATCTACGCAACGGCACAATACATGCGAACAAAAGAGACCACGCCGCTGGGACGCGTGTCGATATCAGACAGACGAAAGGTCGAAACCCAAATATTCGCCGCACGTCGCAAGATAGAACCCGACCCAATCGACTTGAGAGCAAACGTGCAACAACGCATCGCACAGATGCAAAAAGCCGACAAATACGATCAGGCGGTCGACCAATATCTCGCAGAAGCCGATAATAATCGACCAATGGCTGCCGAACTGCTCAGGCGGGAGATCGAGGAATCAATTCTCGATCAGCGGGAAGATTCGCCTGAATCCGACATCTTCATATCCGACATCTTCGTGGCGCGGCGAGTAGCACAACTCCAGGAGTCCGGAGCGTACCGAACGGCTGTTGAAGGTTATCTGCCCCGAACCGACGGAAATATTGAACTGGCCGAAGATATGCTGCTCAAGCAACTCCGCAGCGAAATCGCCACAAACAGGCAGTCGATAGCGCCCGGAAAAACCATGTGGTGGGACTTCTCAAAGATCAACATCTCCGGACGCGAACTCCGCCATAAAGCGCATGTAGTAACCCCGATAAATCACCAGGGCCTGATAAGGTTCCGCATGCCAAGATCATTCGCCTGCCGACTCTGGCGCGGCGGACCGGTCCAAATACAGGGATACGAGGGAAGAGCCGAAGCCATCAACGAAGAAAATGTACTTCTCCACGTTCGCAATTCAGGAAGCGCACACCAGAGCATATCCGCACTGGCTGCCGGCGATACCGCCGAATTGATAATCGAACCGCTCCTTCAGATATCCTACAAAGTAACGATGGCGAACCCCGATTCGCTGAGCGAGGACAAGTTCATGGGCCGCTGGCAGGCCAGCGATGGCGTGCGCCCGGCGATGGGTTGGCCCAGACTGCCCGAAGCCACAGGCCAGAAGGTGCCCATCTCGATGTCACCACGCCTGGTCGGTGACAACGGAAGGCTGAGATTCGCCATTCACAACGACTCGCAAACCAGCGCCGGAGTCCTCTTCCGCGATATCGCGCTGATGTACGATGTAGACAGTTTCGAAAATAACTACCTGCGGGCCTCGCTGCTGATGGCCTGCCAACTTGTCTACCTATCTGCGGTCAGCGTGCTGGTGGGGAGTTTCGTATCGTTCCCCGTGGCGTGCATGTTCTGCGTGACGCTAATCCCGTTTTCGCTTGCCAGAGAGTTCCTGACCACCGCAGCCAAAATCCCCGCCTCCGGTAATGCGTCGCTCATTATTAAAATGGCGCACTACATGTACATACCCATAAACGCCCTGCTGCCGGACTTCGCACGAACCATGCCGGGAGACCAACTGGTCGACGGGATCGATATCTCCTGGGCGTTCGTGGGCGAAACCGCTGTCGCTGACGTCCTAATACGCGCCGGCGTCGCGATGCTGCTGGCGGTGCTGCTCTTCCATCGACGCGAACTGGCCCGCGTACAGGTCTGAGGTTACTGATGAGCGAATTGCGACCAAAAACTTTGCGTTTGATATGGCTGATGATAGCGGCCCTCCTGTTCACAGGTGCGTGGGCTGTCAATCGTCCGCTCGATCGGATCAGCCGGGAGTACGAACTTGTCCCCTCCGGAAACGCCGCTCTGGCGAACAATCCCAAATTAGCGGTGCTGCAAGTGGCGCCCGGCGGACTGCGATCGTTAATGATCAACTACTTCTGGATACGGTCTCAGACGCTGCACCGCGAAGGACGACACTTCGACGCAATGCAGCTCTCAGAGCTTATCTGCGACCTCCAACCGCGGTTCCCGGGGGTTTGGCAGTTCCAGGCGTGGCAGTTGGCGTGGAACATATCAGCCACCGCACACACGCCAATAGAACGCTGGAATTGGGTAAAAGCGTCGATCGACCTGCTGCGAGACAAGGGAATAGCGATGAACCCCAACGCGCTGCTGCTGTACAAGCAGTTGGGCTGGACGTTCCTGTCGAAAATGGGAAGCGACACCGACGATATGCACTGGTACTACAAGCAGGTATGGGCCAGGGAATTCCAGGAACTGCTCGGTGCCCCGACCCTATTAACCCACGAGGAACTGCTCGCAAAGTTCAAATTAATCGCAGACTCACCGCTCGACAAGACCCGCTCAAAAACTGAAGATATCCAGGAAGACAAGAGACAATCATTGATCGATGACAACCCGGATGTCGCGGCACTTGATCAGGCGCTGGCGGGAGTCGGCCTGAAGATAGACGCCTCGCTCCTGAAGGCCTACAACTACCAGACCCGCGACGAAGCGGTGGACATCACCCGCAGTGAATCGACCGAGAGCAGGGACAAGCGTTTGACCAAGGCTGTCAATGCGATTAAGGATCCCACCGAAAAGGCCCGTCATCTGGCTACGCTGGAAAAACGGGCCAAATGGGCTGAAGTAATAAACGACCCGGCCCATGGTGAGGGGTTGAAGAAGGCATTGGCGTTTGTGCGAGCCCAAACGCTCTGGGGCGTTCACAAGATGGACCCGGATTACATGTACGGTTTGATGGAGCGTTTTGGGCCAATCGACTGGCGAACCGTCTGGAGCCACGGGTTGTACTGGTCGATCTACGGAACCGAACACTGCAAAGACGTCGAACGCGTGGAGATGGATGCATTGAATACCGATCGCACTCTGCTGAGCTGTCTGAAAACGCTGACATGGCAGGGCAAAATGGACTACTTCGCACCGCGATCGGGCCTGGTTGGCGAAGATTCCGAACCGACTGTAAATTTCCGGTCAGACTGGCGGTTCATAAAGGCAACACACGAGGAATACGTAAAGCTGGGGAAGGAACGATCCACTTTAAAGCACGAAAAGTACTCGCAAAACCCGCTCAACACCGGCCACATGAATTACTTGAGCAGCGCTATTACTACGCTATACCTGAGGAATCGTCGCGACGATGCCAAGAAGTATTTCCAATGGGTTAAAACGAACTACGAAGAGATGGCCGACAAAACCTGGAACGCCGAAAACATCGACGACTTTATCGTCGCAAGCATGAAGGATCGCGGTTCGCTTATTCCGAGAGTAGCGACTGCACATTTAACCGCGTCGCTGCAGATGGGAATGATTTGGCTGGCTCAAGGTGATGACGAAAACGCCGGGCGGAACTTAAACTACGCCCGACGCATCTATGACGAATATCATAACAGCGAAGAAACCCGAGCTTATCGCCTGGCGCTTCCGCCTCTGAACCTTATCGCAGCGAACATTCTCACGGAACTCCTGGTCAGGCCAAAATTGCTGGACGCCAACCTGTCAATCGAGCAACGTTCGGTGATGTACACGTCGATGGAGCATCGCTGGCCTGAAGCAACTGCGATAGTTTACGATCTGGTTCGCGGACACCTCACCCGACAATGCCAAGCCGAAAAGCTGGACTTCAACATACTCTTCCCGCCCCCCAGCGGTCTGGAAGCGGTAAGACAATACCGCAGCCAACAAAATCGCCGCCAGTAAGAAACGTCACCTCCCAACGGCAACGGATTACGGCCTTGCCACAGAGATCACAGAGAACGGCAACGGCGGAGAAGATGTTAACGG
>JABGPF010000193.1 GCA_018645065.1 Phycisphaerales bacterium | reverse complement strand
AAACCGAGGATTCAGAAAACCGAGGTTAACTAAACCGAGGATTCAGAAAACCGAGGTTAACTAAACCGAGGATTCAGAAAACCGAGGTTAACTAAACCGTTTGGAGCAACAAGCTCCGCACCATCCAAACCTTGAGGAGGGACCTTTTTCAGATTATCAATTGTTAGTATTATAAATCGTTCAGGCTACGGGGACATGACCCAAATGCAAAGCGACGCGAAGCAGAGCGACGCTTTTGGGATCGTGTCCCCAGACCGCCAGCTACTTACGCCGCCTTCGCTTCAACAAAGCAGGAAGGCCTGCGGCCATCAATATTAGCGTCGCCGGTTCGGGGGTGTTGATGTTTGGAAGGGCGACAGCGTCGGGGGCTGTGCCTTCGCCCCAGTTAGTTCGCAGGATAACGAAGTCGGCCAGGTTAACCAAACCGTCACCGTTGAAGTCAGCGTCGCCTGCCGTTGTGTCACGATCCGATGCACTACCGAACTGGGCCAGCAGGATCGTCATATCGGCGTCATTGACAAACGTGTCGCCATTCGCGTCGCCTAGCAGGGTGTCGCTCAGGGTCACGCCGGTCAGGGTCAGGTACTTGAACTCCGCGTCGAGTATCCCATCGTAAATGTACTCAGACCAGGCCAGTGTTGCGCCTACCAGGGCCTCTCCATTCGACGTCAGGTTTATGCCCGCTGCCGAAAGGTCGCCCAAATCGGTCGTTACACCGCCGATATCGAAATCATCGTAGTACGAACGGAAGAGCATTACGGTTTGGTCTGTGATATCGCCTGATCCCAGGGTCAGGTTGATGGTGGCTCCGGATTCCATCGTGAGTTTTCCGGTCACGTCGATGCTGGTGTCCAGAACGATGGGGTTGTTTTCATCGTCGAGTGTTTCGATGCACGTCACTTCGTAAGTCGAAGTGCCGGTGAGTATCAGATTTAGTGTACCGTCGTCGTCGCCCATGGCGCCGATACCGGCTGTGGCGTCACTACCGCCAACCAGCGTGCCGCCTACGGTTATCGTGGCGTCGCCGCCTGTCGCCACCGTCAATGGAGACAGGATCCTCGCCCCGCCGCCGAGGGTCAGGCGTCCGCCGACTTCTACGTTCAGGCAGTTAACTTCGCCCGCGGTCATCGTACCGTTTACATTCAGCGTTCCGCGATCGCCCACGTTTACCGCGCCGGTCACAGTCAACGAAGCTCCCGAGTCAATCACCACAGTTGGGACCGCATCCAGAGCCGTCTCCAAACCTATCACATCAAGCGCAGCGGCGATCGGGATAGGGGTGGCCGGTGCGGCGGTAACTGTCGCGATACCGGAATTAACGATCATGTTCTTATCGGCGATCGGTGAGACTAAGGGCAAGGCGCCATCGTCGAGCCAGTTCGCCTCGCCCCAGTCGCCTGCGCCGGGTGAATCCGCTCGCCACACCATCGCTATGGGTACTACGGTGGTGACCGTGAGTTCATCGACGCCTCCCCAGGCTTGCCCGGCAATACCGATACCATCCCAGGTCTTGTAGGCATCAGGGGGCAGGCCGAGATTCACGTCGGCCAACAATTCGATCATGCCCAGATCGGTGACGGCGTCTTGGGTTTCGTCGCCGATGACGGCGGCTCCGTAGAGTGCGCCGGTGTTGTCGAGTCCGTAGAGAGTCGCCGAGCCCGCTCCCGAATTGGCCCCGAAGTCAACCTCCAGGCGGAACTGGTTGTAACTGCCGGCGTTTGTTGTGCTCGTTGCGACCGCGGTGTGCGTGTCGAAGCCGCCAGTTCCGATCTCCGCGAAATAATTACCAGTTCCATCATTACCCTTAGTCCCGAACCACAGCGTGGTTTCCGCGGTGGCGAGAACATCATCCGGGGTGGTGGGGTCCCCGTCTCCGCCGGTGTCCTGGCCCAGGGCAAACCACTGGGCCTTGTCGTCTCTGGCGACGAAACTGAAGATCGCCGAAGTTCCGATGCTCAGGTCATAGTTAAAATCCGTGCCGACCGCCTCGGCGTTTGAGCCCGGACTCCCCGTATAGGTCCCATTCTTTCGACCCGCAAATATCTGGTTGGCGGTGTCATTAGCACCGGTGGAGACCCGGTTGGTTTTGCCGGTAATCACCTGAACACTGCTGCCTCCCTTGTGGATATTACGGAACTCCATATCTCTGTCGGGATCGACCCAACCGTCAAGTCCTTGGAGATTGCCGTCTCTGTTTCCCGTGCCCCCGTCAGAGATATTGTAAAAACTCTCGAAGTCGTAGAGGGCAACTGTTCCGGCGTGTGCGGGCTGCATTGTTGTCAAAGCCATAATAAGGCCAGCCAGAGCCACCAGTGCTTTTCCCATCACAGGATTCCGCATTCCTGGGTTAACGCCTCGGGTTCGATTTCCAAAGTAGGATTGTTGTGAATGCGCCATAATATCAATCTCCTAATGAATGTAACGGTTCTGACGAAGCCTCCAAAATTCCACAGCCTTCGCCACGCTCACGCCGACGCCGACAGTTTGATAAGTATACATTACCATGGCGAAATCCAAAGAAAAAAGAGGGTACATTATGTGACAACTATGGTACCTGGAAGGACGCCTGTATTCGGGAGACAATACTAAATTATTGCGAATTTAGGCCTGAGGGGGGGATTTAGAGATTGTTCCCGCATCCGGGTCTGGGGACACGATCCCATGTCCCCAACCCTACGCACATTCGCGAGTTCCAAGTGGACTCACCGCTGTGAACATCGTGCACGGGCGCAGCTACTGGTCGCAGTGCCGAGAATTGATGCTCCCGGCGATCACGCATAATATAACGATCGTCATGTAGGCAGAGCTTTTCTACTGAACCAAGAATCTTCCTTGGCAGAAAATTTAGTCGCACTCATACATAATCATCTCGATTTTTCTCTTGCCGGAATCACCGGAGTGTGGTAACCTCTATGTACATTTACAATCGACAGACGTTGTCGATAGAGCCTAGAGGAACAGAGGTCGCCTGAATGTCGGCGGCTTCGACTTGACCGTTGAGTTACACGTTACAATGAAGGATATATCTTATGCGATTCATAACAATGATTGTCTGTGTGTTCGCGCTGGTTCTGTTGGTTGGATCGACTGACGCTGCAGTGATAGCCATCGCTGATCCGACTACTCAGGTCACCGCATCGAGCGAGATTGTGGGAAATTTCGATCGTATAGATGATCACATCGTCAATGGCAGCGGGTTGACTGGCGGCGGACACACCAACGCGGTGAAGTCGACTATGTGGCTCTCTACCGGAACTTCTTTTGGCGGTGATGATCTTGATCCCTTTGTGATATTTGATCTCGGGGCGGCTTATACGATCAATAGCTTTCACGTTTGGAACTATAATGAACTGGCCGGGGCTACCGATCTGGCGACACGCGGTGTTAACAGTGTATCGGTCGAGTATGGCCTCACGGGCGCATTGGGTTCGACAGTCGCAGGGATCACCAATTTCGCCAAAGCCGACACCACAGCGACCTATGCGGGCGAAGATTTCAATACCTTCACACCGTTCGACGCGCGGTTCATCAAGTTTGACATCAATTCCAACCACGGCGGCGATAATAACTTTTACGGACTTTCGGAAGTCCAGTTCGACGGAGTACCCGTGCCCGAACCGGCGACGATTTTTGTCATGATGGCCGCAGGCCTTCCTGCTTTGTTGAAGCGCAGGCGCCGCCGAAGCTGAAACCTGCCTACCGGCAGGCAGGTCCCGAGCTTGCCTCGGGACGAAATAGAAAGCTTGTGCGGTTATAACGGCTCCGCGGCGACACGCCGCGGCTCTGTCCATGCGCAATATGACGATTAGATTTGCCGTGTAAGCATACGCATACGATTAATAGCCCGGCGCCTTTTCGTACAAACATCTGTCTATTTATCGCTTGACTGACCTGGGGGCGGGGTAATACGATTCATATTGTGCGAAAGGAGCCCAATTCAAAATGACTGAAAATGCAGAGAAGATAACGTTACCCATCGAAATATTTCACCCGCCCGAGCCTGTCTGGGGTTATAGCCTGGCTGTGTTTTGGGGCCTCCTTGCTTCGCTTATCGTCGCGGCGTGTATCGGCGATGGTTTTACCAAGGGGTTCGATAAGAGTTCTTATATGGTGGTGCTGTCACTACCGCTATGGTGGTTTTGCTACGGGGGTGTGAAGTCCGCCCGCAACCAGGCGTATTACACGGTTTCTGCAGAGCAGGTGCACGCCAGGTTCCGCAAGATTCTAAGCTGGCATGAATGGACCGAGCCTACGGCGTCGTACCAGGCGGTGGAACTTTCATCGGAGAGTCATAACGTGGGGCAAGGCTCAGCAAGCGGGTCCCACAAAGCCATGCTCATCCATCCGAGGAATACATCCAGGAACATACCACTCAAGGTCTGGGGCTGGATAGCACATAGTGACCCGGGCGAGACAGAACAGAAAGAAGCAGCCAAAGAATACATCCACCAGGCAATGACAATCCTGAAACTATACGCCACCAGCGACGAGTAAACACTTGGGCCATCTATATTCTTGATGGGGTTCAATATGGATTGTGGCAGCAGTAACCCTTAGAATGAAAACTGATAACAAAGGGCTGGCCCTGATTTCGTCCCCTGATTCCGTCCCAGCTTATGTGTGATTTGGAGGTACACGGATATGGGCCTTGTGGCGCATCGTGTACATTCGACAACTAATATTTAGGTGACCTATGAATCGCCACATCCTACTGCATCTACTTATCATTTCCGTACTTACCATCCTTGTCACCCGCGCCCCGGCCATCGAGCCGCATCGCCTTGCAATCACGCAATATGGCGTCACCTGGACGTTTGTCAAGCCAAAACATACCGGTCAGTATGTTACTGGCGATTGGTGGGTTGTCGGACCGGTTACGCTCAAAAGCATCACGCCAAACCCGACGCCAGGCCGCCACGGATCGGTCATCAACCCTCCGGCCGGAGCCAAACAGGGATACGATGATCGCATCTCCGGGTTCGACGCCTCGCTCCGCATCAAGCTGCCTATGGTCCTCAAACCCGGCGACTCGCTGGTCACCACCGCCAGCGTGTCCAAAATCGGCGTCAAAACACCAGACACCGTCCGCAGGCAATACTGTCGCGGTCCGCTCCGCACCGCAGTCGTGCTCACCTGCGTTAAAAGCCCACCGCCAGCGGACGCCTTCCGCCCGGGCTACGTTGGCAAGTGGAAGAAGCAGTACACCCGCTCGCAGCTCAAACGCAGCGCCCTGCCGCGTCTCAAAGTCCCGAAGCCCATCTCAAAAACCGTCCCCAACGCCAAGCCCTACGAGCGATACCTCCAGCGAATTTGGCTGGACCACATGCGTCAGTGGGTCAACCGCAAGATGCATCCGCTGGAGAACATGCCCGATTACGGCAGGGAGATCACCAATATCGTCTCGGACGTCGCCCTCCTGCTTTGCCTGGAAGATCCCAAAAAGCAGCGTGAAACACTCCTGCTCCAGTTCGTCCAGAAGGGAATCGACTATTACGCGGCAACACAGTCCGACAACAATCTCTGGATCGCCAACGGCGGGCACAACTCAGGCCGAAAATACCCCATCCTCTTCGCCGGCCTAATGCTCGGCGACAAGGAAATGCTCTCCGTAAAAGCCACCTTCCAGGAAGACCAGCAAACCTACTACGGCCCGCGCTTCGGTCACAAGGGCAAGCAAGCCCTCTGGACGATCGCCCCGGGCAACCCCAACGCCCACCACGAGGAAGCCGACCCCAAAAAATGGCCCACCTACGGCTCGGGCTCCAACAACGGAACGAAAGCCGACGCCTACCGCAAATTAAACGGACCAACCTGGGTAGGCCAAGCCCTAGCCGCCCGCCTGACCAAACTAGACCAACACTGGTCCCACCCCCCATTTTTCGATTACGTAGACCGCTGGATAAAAGAAGACGGCGGCCCGAAGAAAGGTTTCGTAAGAGAAATGTGGAACCAATACCGATAACGGCGACGGATCAATATCCAAGTGACCGACAACGACGAAGACAACGACTGTCCCTTAAATTATTAATTTGGGGCCTTGCGTGACGACTTTGTGGGCCGGAGTGGACTCTGCCCCCAAATTGATCTAAAACAAGGTTGTCGTCAGTCTTTTTCCTTCCCTCGAACTAGGGGGGGTATGGAACACTTCTGTAGGTGTTTTGTAGTTGAGGCATTTTCTCGGACGATTATCTAGTTTCCAAACATACCGCGTCAACTCGGCCTCTGCAAAGAAATCCAAAACCCGAAAAACCGGAGAGTTATTGCTTGTGTCCCCCGATCCTGAAAGTAGGCCCTGACCGCCGGAACCGCCCGGTGCGGACCCGCATGCCGGGTGGTGTGGGAGGGGGGAGTTAACTACTCCCCCCGACCCGATTATGCGTTTTAATCGGAATGCTCGGCCACGCTCAGTATCCCACACTACGGTCAGTTGTGTCAAACCGTTGCGGTCAAATTTCCTATCCGTAAGAGCGATCAGGGGTGTGATCCTTCGCCTTGCTCTTGTGGCCATGGGTCGAAGAGTGATCCCTTCTCGATCAGGCGTCTTGATTCCTCAGTGTTCCGGTATTGCATGGGAATCACCTCGATGGGAAGGGATTGTTGGGTATCTTTTTCGCGGGCGGCCGTTGGTGACAACAAAGGTCGCGGGCCTGGACCGTTCCTGATCCATTCATCCAACGGAACCCAGAGGTCGCCGTGTGGGTGAAGAATCAGTATCTCAATGTCTTCTTGACGATGGTTCATAATCGTGTTGTCATAGCTGGACCCAAGCCAGATCCGCGTTCTCATCCCGCACTCGCATAACGTCTAAGCTCAGCGGGCCGCCGAAGGCGGATCCGCTGGAGCGCCTGGTTAGAGTGTGTTTTATTCTTTCTCTTGAGTATTCTATCGATAACTGACAGGAAATTTGATCCCGCGCGGAGGTGTGGCTTGGCCCGGGGCTCTGGTCGCCGTTGGCCCCCAGGCGGTGCGATCATCAATTCCTCGATGATCTTCTCCATTTCGCGATTGGAAATCTTCACATCCAGACACGAACGAAAACCGGTTTTCAATGGCCATTCAAATCCATTTGAAAGTCTGCCCTTGCCTCGCGTGTTCTCCTTGAAATACAGATTCAGACCACGCACGCCGTACAGGACAGCAACCTGGTCCCAGCTTGATCGGCCTTTGAAGGATTGTTTGAACCATCGAAAATAGGCGTCCCGTACAGGATTGGTTTTCGGCGTCCCTTTGAGTGCGGCACCGGTATGGGTCTTGTGTCCAAACTGGCTGATGGTAAGCTTACCGGGCCAGTTGCGAATGACATATTCCGACTGATTGACAAGACTGTGTCGCACCAGATTGAAGTTGTCATTAACAAGCCCCCCCATAACAACCAGTTCGGCGACCTTTCGGGCAACAAGTTTGGGGGAGTCCTTCAGTAAATCATGGAGATTGTTCAGAAAACCTACGCTGATAATCGTCACTGAATGGTCCGGCTGCCGGGCGAGCACCCGCTTATACACCTCCAGGGCCGTCGGAGCGGTCTTCTGAGTAAGGTCATGCGGAAATTTTGCAACTGAATCCAGGTATCTGGAGCTGTCAGGTCTGCCAAGAGGCTTCTTGTATACGCCCACGGGAATATTGCCCCGTTTGTACCAGGTATTGATCGCATCGATGGCAGCGGCTCCGCTTTTGTGTACTTCGTTGAATGTAACAGCAAGGAGTTCCACCTCTCCCCTGTCGGCCAGGGCGTGGAGCATGGCCAGTCCGCCCACATCGTCAACATCCAGGCACATGTCGGTTTCATATATGACCTTCTTGGGCTGAACAGCATCGGCCTCCAGGGCCGTAAGGACGAAAATCGCGACAGTTGCAATGCAGATGAAAGACAGGAACCCAAGCCTCTTTCCGCAGGAGATGTTAATTGTCATGATACACTCTCCGGTGTGTGTCTAACGTCCAAGCTCAGCGGCGCGGTCGTTTCGCGTCCGCTGGAGCGCCTTGTGTACGCCCGGCATGGGCGTGAACTATTGGGGTTAAAGTCCCCTGTACGGGAACCAGTTTATGCATGAGCATAAACAAAGTACTAGATGAAGGCAACTGCGTCTCGGCGACGAGAGGTGGGAAGGAAGCCGGAGATCAAAACTGTGAGTCTACGGAAAGAAAGAACATATAAGGCCAATGATCCGGATAAGGTGGCACAACACACCGACGTCCAAGGTTCAGGATCAGGGGTAAATGCTCAGGCTGCACAGTTGAAGTTCGCGTTCTTATCCGGGGAGACCTCCATACCATGCGGTCCGAATGAATCGGACAGCGGTCCGGCCGGTAACGGTCGGATTGAGGATGGAGGAGTCAGCAGAGGGCATAGTACCGCCGAGGCCAAGGCGGGAAGGCCCGAACCGATCGGGTGTTCTTCGACCACCGAACCGCAACCGATTGCATTGACCCCGAACGGGCGAGCAGACCGGCTGGAGGATTCGGATGGGCAGCATGTAGGAGCACAGAGCAGTCTATTGGAGCAGATACTTTCTCGGGATAACATGCATGCAGCATGGAAACGGGTTAAGGCCAACAAGGGAGCCGCCGGTATGGACGGAATGTCCACCGATGAGTTTGCCGAGTTCGCCCGTCACCACTGGGAACGGATACGCTCAGCCCTGTACAAGGGCGCCTATCGTCCGGCGGCAGTTCGCCGGGTGATGATCCCCAAAGCATCCGGAGGCCAGCGGCCTCTGGGTATCCCAACGGTGCTGGATCGGGTGATTCAACAGGCAATCGCACAAGTTGTCGGGCCTCTGTTCGAGCCAGGCTTCAGCGTACACAGCTACGGCTTCCGGCCGGGCAAGAGTGCGCATATGGCGTTGGCCGAGATGCGGCAGGCCCATGAAGACGGCTATCGACACGCAGTCGATTGCGACCTGAAGAGCTTCTTCGACACAGTCGCCCACGGGATATTGATGAATCGCCTGGCAGGACGCATCTCTGATCGACGGGTGTTGCGGCTTATAGGCCGTTACCTGCGATCCGAAGTGTTATTGCCTGACGGCAGTCGAGAGCAGATCGCTTGCGGAGTACCGCAGGGCGGTCCGCTGTCGCCACTACTGGCCAACGTTATGCTGGATGATTTGGATAAGGAGTTGGAAAGACGCGGTCTTCGCTTCGTGCGATACGCCGATGACTTCCTGATTTTTGTCCGCAGTCAGAAGGCGGCCGACAGAGTGCTGACCACGATAAGCCGGTTCATCGAACGCCGACTCCGGCTGACGGTGAACACCGCCAAGAGCAAAGCCGCCGCCCTCCGGGACTGCAGCTTCCTCGGCTTCCGGCTTTATCGCGGTAAACTGCACTGGGTGGATTCTGTCGTTGTGCGGTTCAAGCAACGGGTGCGTGAGATTACCGCTCGAAGTAACGGGCGGAATATCGAGTCGCGTATTCGAGATCTGAGACGCTATGTGATCGGTTGGTTGAACTACTTCGGCCACAGCCGGAGCTACAACAAACTGGTCGAGCTTGATCACTGGTTGCGACGACGTGTTCGCCTGTGCTACTGGAAACAGTGGAAACGGCCGCGGACACGCCGACGAAATCTGCTTGCCCTCGGGGCCAAACGCGACGAGGTGAAACTCGCCTCGCGAAGCCGCAAAGGCTACTGGCGGATGTCGTCGAACCGTATCGTGCAGCAGGCTCTCACTAATCAGAGGCTATGGGATCGAGGTGTACCGAACATGCGGCAACAATGGATTGATCTTCATTACGGACCTGCGACGAAGTAGGCCCTGACCGCCGGAACCGCCCGGTGCGGACCCGCATGCCGGGTGGTGTGGGAGGGGGGAGTTAACTACTCCCCCCGACCCGATTATGCTGTTTAATCGGACCGCCCGGCCGCGCCAGTATCCCGCGCCGTGGTCGGGTATGTCAACGGCGACCTGTGCTTGTATGGTAAACAGCGCGTTAGTCGTCCCGTGGAGTATAATAAGTGGTGTTCCCTTTGTGGTCGTCTTCGGCGATATCCAGACCAAAGAACCCCACCACGAAGTCGACTATTTCCGGCGGATTAATGCCTGCGCGCACCGATACAACAAGCAGCGTTCCGCCGATCTGTAGATCGCAGAATTCGTTGAACGCCAGTGGGTCATAAACTGTGTCTGCCGACAGAAGCGGTAGCCAATAGGACCGATCTCCACCTCCAGGGTAGGGTCCGAGGTTGTGGTATCCCGAGACATTACAACCCTCGCCCCTGAAGTTACCGAAGGTGTTAGGGGTGAACAATCCCCCCGGCCAGGCACCGACACCTTCATGCCATATACCCGAAAGATAACGGTCCTCGTGTCCCAACTTTATAGACATCGATGCAATCCCCAGAGACGGCTGGGTCAGGGCTCCGAGTTTGAGGTAAACGTCCAGCCCAAACGCCGGTCCGATCGATATTCGCCCGCAGTCATTCAAATCGTTCAGCCGCGCCTGCGTGCAACCCGTGGCGAACATGAGTCCGCATGTTGTGAGGATCACTAATGCCCGTTTGATTTTTATTTTTGCGTTCACCATCGTTTCAATTCCGCGGCATAGCGAACCAGCGAGTTTGATGCCCACACAACGCCCATCCGCTTTCCATCTCTGCATAACGTCTAAGCTCTGCGGCGCGGTCGTTTCGCGTCCGCTGGAGCGTCTTGTTAGACAACAGAATACTCCATTGCACACGTCTTTGCTACCGCGAGAGCTCGTCTGTGTGCGAGGCAAGATCATGGCGGGGTTCAGGCGACCCGCTGGGATTTCCAGT